>JUEF01000029.1 GCA_000802045.1 Peptococcaceae bacterium BICA1-8 | reverse complement strand
AGGGACGCAAAGCCATAGGGTCTAAGGTGCTTACCGGCACTATGACAGCCTGGCTGCCGCAGATACTAAATTCTTAACCTGCCCCTTTAGCGGCAGATTTTCACTTTTTACATGAGAGGAAATATTCCGATACCACATTACAGGCCAAGTATCAACCTGATCTAATTCAATCATCAACTAAATGTTCCTTTCACTTTTCATGTTCATAGGTAAAAATCCCAAAACCCATTGAATATCTTAATAATAGAAAATAATATCATAAAGCCCCACAGCATTTTTTATATTTCAATCCACTTCCGCAAAAGCAGGGGTCATTTCGTCCAAATTTACTATTCAGGCCATTTAAATAGCCCAACAATTCCTTTTCCCTTGAGAGCAAGGTTCTTAAAGCTTTGATATCATTTTTTTCTACTGCTGAAAATACTTGTTCAGCAGTTTTTAGAAATTCAATTATATTCGGATCATTCCTTTGAGATATGCGCACATTATCAACTCTTTGGCCAGTGAAAGTCTTATCTCTATCAGGTAAAAACAATATTTTATTAACTCCATAGTCATTCGGTGTAATATCAACGAATTCCCCGGAAGGGCTTACCCAAATTGCATGAAATTCAGCCTCAATATATATCGTAGGCCACTCCCAGATAACCCACCCATGTTGAATAGAGCCTCCCTGTTTTTGAACCCTTAAATTCACATTTTCAAAGCACTCATGAGGTATAGAGTTTTTATCCGGTTTCACTTCTATGTAAAAGGGCTTATACTCAGGGCCAATTTTTTCACACAGGTCTCTTATTTGTTTTGATATTATCACTGGAGTAGTTGTATTCATTAATAGTAGCCCTCCATTTCCCCATAAGTTATAATTCCATGGCTCCTTTTACTCATTGTAAGTAATTTGAACCTTAATGTGAAAACTATTAAAGCAGGGACCATACCTTTTCTTTCCTTTTGGCGAGCCTTCATAACCTTGGCACCTTCTATCGGTTTCAAATTCAGTACGTTTGCTTTCAACCATATTTCGTATAATGGAACCAATGTCAAAACCGCCATTATAGCATCGTGAATTACTGCAATTAATAAATTCACCCATATTTTCTTTGGAATAAACCTGTTTTTTACTGAGTTCATATACTCCTTCCCCATCTTCTTCAACTTCAACTCTGATATTTTTAATCTGCGGAAATGCCTCAGAGAAGCTTACTTTACTACAAAATGCATAATTTGTGCTGTTGAAAACATCTGAAGCTTTATCTCTCTTGTTTGTCGTCATACTGTTAACCCCCTCTTTTCTGAAATTCATCTTCCATTTAGTCGTTAGTAATTATCATAAACAGCAAACTAAATCTATAATTTTTTAAACTCGATATACTCCTTTAAAATCTGTTCAGGTTTTTGAAATTGCATTCTTCCGGGCTGAGCATCAAACATATTCTGAATATCTACAAACGCACCCATAGCATTCAACGCAAGTGTAAGTTCTTCAACAGCTTTTTCTTTATCCTGAGTATCAATCGACTCTATGGCACTTTTTATAAGATACCTTACATCATCTTATATCTTGAAAAGGTAGCAACATTGTTCCTATCACGCTGGTCAAAGGCTGCTCTCTCCAACCGGGAAAAAATGTATTCCTCAGTATTACCATTATAATGTTTTAATTCACAGAAGGCTTGTTGCTTACCGAGAGAAGAATAGAATTCAAGAACACCCCGTATATTATCTGTATCTGTTATTCCATCTGATATTTCACCTCCCATAACAATTTTAAAGCTCTTTTAACGGTTTAATGATCTTTTCAATTAATGCTTCATCGTCTGTAATACTAATAAGTGGCAAACTGAAAACATACGCTTCATCAATATATTTGCATTCCTCGGATTGGAAATGATTAACTTTTCTATCCAATTCATAATTATTGTCTTCATTTGCATCAGTCCAAGAAAACCAGATATTCCATAAATCCCAATAATCTCTTTTTTCTATATCGGAGTATACAATTTTTCCGGCAGTAATAATTGGTTGTTCCACATCATCTCCCCAAAAAGTGATTGTAATGCATTTATTAACCAGTTTATCTTTATTGTTTTGATAAACACGGAAAATTGCTTCAACAATCCATCTGTCAGCCTCCTGCAAGCTTGCGCTTACATCCTTTGTTATTCTATTGCCATATAAGTTCCCCCATTCAGGAGCCAACAGGTTGTCAATCTTAAATATTAAACACTGACATTCTTTACATACTTGCTGAATATATTGAAAAGCTAATGTTATTTGATGACCCTTTTGAATATCACTCATACTGATTCCCCCTGTAAAAAATATTTTTCTCTATTGTAATGTCTAAGTTGTTTAATTGGTCAAAATAAGTTTTCTTCTTAGCAGAACTATTTCCATCATTATAGAAAATCGGATATGGCAGTGAAAACGCCGAATTCAATGACTTATCCGGTAGAGATTTCCCTGAAAAATCCCTCAACCCGAGCTTTTCCATATATTTCATCAAGTCGTCTACGATAATCTGTTCAGTTGATGAGTAGTACGGATACATTTTCTCAAGTGTTTTGTACAATTGATGCCATCTCAGATGAAATACTTTTTCTTTTATTTCATTATATCTGCTTTGTATTATTTTGGTAGTTGCCGTTATGCCTGAGTAAGCTTCGGCTTTTGTCAAATAAATAATGTATCCCTTTCTGCCTTTAAAGCTTGATACAGATGATTCCGTAAAATTCTCTATATCATTATTTATTGCTTCAAAATAACGAACTAATTGATCATTTTCCGCTGTTCCGCTTTTCCCTGATTTGAATTTAGCTTCAACGACAAGAAGCAAGTCATCAAAACCATGTCACTAAATATAAGGATTAAATCCGGCTCTCCATAATCCTGATTCCAAGTCCAGAATACATATTCTACTTCCCGGTAACATCTCAGCTCAATTCCTTCCGAATTTAATTTCTCCCAAAGAGTTGTTCTTTTATCGTTATATAAAAACGCAGATTCAATAAAAGGAATCAATATCATGTCTGGCCTTAGATATTTTAGAGTGCCAAAGACTGTTGAAGTGAGGATATCCTCCGTATACTCATAACCTAACGATTTGCCTTCAAGTACGGCTTGTATCAAATTATCACCCCCAATGGATAACTTATCAATTATGCAAAATAAAAAGCTCAAAATTGGTTTTATTTAAAAATTTAAAAATATCAAATACGGCTGCATACTCAGCGCATTGGTTCCTCAGTTCATTGATAATAGCTATCATTTGATTTAGGATTAATACTGCACGTTTTCGTAATAAAAAAAGGCAGACTAAAATGACTGCTTTGAAGCGATAAAATAAGGTTCTAAGACAGCCAATAACAAATGTTATCGGTTTCAATGTGCGGTAGTTTTTGCGTTCTCATAAAAATAATGCAAGTCTCAATTTAGCAGATCAAAAGAATAAAGCAAATACCCTGTAATGGCATTGAAAATCATTTATGTCAATGACTTAAATAAGGCTTTTCGCCAAACTTTGGTCACAATGGGCTATGCAAGTCTTATCTCTTTTATTATGCTTTATTTTCCATGAGTAATTTGTCTTGTTTAATCAAAAAATATTTGATAAAGGAGGATGATTATTTTGCTTAAAATAAAGGATAGGGATTCACTTTCTGTTGCCTCAGGCCTTATTGGAATGGCAGGAATGACGCTTGTTGATGGGATCTCCCGACAATTAGGCTTCTCCAAAAGATCCTACCCGGAAGCAGCAGCTGGAATGTTCGTATCAAAAAATGAAACTAGGAGCTTTGAAGGACATGTTCTTGGTTTAATTATGAACTCTGCCGTGAGTATCCTTGGAGCCAATTACATCATTAAACGTATGTCACAAAACGGTCGCGATAAGCTTATATCTAAAGGAATAGTGTCCGGGATTGCTATAGGCGCATTCGCTACAGTAATTCCGAATGTTGTTCCCCAGAATCGTGTTAAGCCTAAGGATGCAACAAGCAATCTGTCCTATATTTTTAGCAACATTGTGTACGGACTGCTTACCACTTTTGCCGCTGCTAAATTGGGACATGATTCGTTGTTCGATACCCCTCCTCAAAATGACTATTTGAAACCAACAGAAATGACGAGTGAACAAATGGTTTATAAAAAATAATATGGGATTCCCCCTATATAAAATTAAGTAATTTTAGTCATTTACGTCTAACTTATGATGGGGGTTGAGAGACTAAAAGAGCCTGGCTTAAAGTAAAATAATCTTCCGAAGCGGCAAACAGAGCATATAAAAAGAGTTTCTTCTGTAACGACTTGCTCAATACCTGCTAATTCATAGCGTTATTAGGGGACTAAAGGTTAGGCAGTTCGTGATGAATCCGGCTGCAGGCTTAAGCAGCGGATAATGAGACCGCTCTGTAGTAGGAGCCTATGCCTATATTAAACAGCATTTGGCTTATGCCGGAGCTACTCTGGATATCTTTTCCGACCAGACTATTAATGACATCTACCGTTTTTCCAGCGGCACAGCCAGGCTGATTAACAAAGTATGTACCCACGCATTAATTTTACGGTGCTCAAAACGGTCACCGTATCATCGATAACCGGATGTTAAACGGGTCATTGAGGAGGAATTGTCATTATTTCCGTTGGCCACCCAATTGGTTGAAGAACTTGGTTCAAAATGCTCTTTAAGCCTAGCGGTGAAATGTCAAGAGGAAAAAAAATAAAAATTGGAAATAGTTCAGGGTAATTCTGTTTATTTGACAAAAAAAATGTACACCAAATAGGCCCTGCCATATTATCAAAATATTCAGACATAGGGTAAGGATGACAAATGGAAGAAATGGTTATATATGTTAGGCTGTTAACCTCTTCTTTCCGGTGGTGTGTACAATTGTTTAGTGTTTAGTAGCGAAAACACCAAACGTACCAGTTTTCTAGCAGTAAGGACGAGAGCTCTTTTATGTTGATGTTTAGGAACTTCATTGTATTTGGCAGTATAAAATGCTTTGTATTCTGAATCATGTTTACGAATTGAATCAGCAGCTTGTACAAGGTAATAGCGAAGATATTTATTGCCTGATTGTTGACGTTTAGTATCTTCAGCTTCAAATTCCCCAGATTGATGTTGATTCCAAACCAGGCCGGCAAATTTGGCTAAAGCATTGTGGTTAGAGAATCGTTCAACATCGCCGATTTCAGCAATAATGCCGGCAGCATAGACCGGACCAATACCTTTGATGGATGTCAGAGTTTGAGGGATGCCTTGCATAAGCTTAGCAAATTCCTTATCTAACTTTTTAATCTCTGCTTCCATATGTTGAATGACAATTATAGTAGAAGCAAGAGCAATGTTGACTGGGTCTTGCAGGGCTTTATGTAATCTGAAAGAAGAACGGTCTATTTTTTTTTGATATTTAGCAACTTCTTCCGGATTATCAAAGCGATTTTTACCTTTATCGTTAAGGAAATCAATAAAATCTTCGATAGACGATTTGTTCCGGTTCTAGTTCCTGAATAACGGCCAAACAAGTAGATCCAAAAGTATTAGAGAAAGGATTATCCTGACGAAGACTACTAAACTTAAGGAACACTTGATTAAGAAAAAAAGTTTTATCCCACATAATATTTTGCATCAGGTGAAAACGGGTGCAGGTCAACCTTTACAGGGCATCATACTGAACCATATCTTTCATGGCTTAAGGAAGTCGCCCGAAACGTAGATGGTCTGCAATTACCCAGGCATCAATGCGGTCGTTTTTTGGAAGGGAGTCATAGCCCTTTTTAAAACGAGAGACTTTTCTAGCATTTAAGACGTAAACGTTAGAGTTAATATCTGGCTTATAGTTTTCAAGTTGTTCCTGTAAATAATGAGCGAGATGCCATCCAAGGTTAGATGTTGCCTCCATTCCAATCTGAATTTGCTTTTGTTGCTTCTTTTGAGCAGTATCTAAGATACGCCTTAATAAAGTATCAGCTCCGGAAGAATTACTAGGAATGGAGAAAGAAGCCAATGATTCACCAATCTCATTCATAAATTGCACATGATGAGATTTTAAGCTTATGTCAATACCAACTAGCATCTGCGACATAGGATCACCTCCTGTAACAAAAAGATCAAGCTGGTCTCAGACCTGGGTGCCCATGGGAACCACCTACTGCAGCCTCGTCATCAGCACTCATCCTAAGATGAAGGCAATTGCGGCGCTACCCGCTTCATCATAAGAGGTGCAACTTGCGGTTAGAAAATGAGTAGTGGATCATGGGTAGCAGGCTTTACTAAGCAGTACCAAATAGTCCGCAAGGAGAAAAAGAAATATCCTAAGAAAGAGCTTGTCGATCCCATTGTCCCACAGGCAAGTTTAAGATTCTAGCTGGAAATTGAATTTGAACACCCCTTTTAATTTATTAAAGAACTGGAAAACAGTTCAAAAACAACTTCTAAATATATGATACGAGGAAAAGCTTTATGAAGCCAGAGGTGATATTCTATCATTTATGGCGAGGAAAAATAAAGTTTCCTACAAACTGACGGACAGACTGACCGGCTTTCTTACTTTGGTCAGTTTACCCGTCAGTCTTAGGATAATTAGCGCTAGCAACTTCTGGACATTATTCGGTAGTACTAACATACTCTCCTTATCAGGAGAAACGTTAAGGAATAAGCCTCTTGTACACCCAATAAACCTCATTGTTCAAAGTATAAATAATCCAACCCCTATTATTCGTTTTACACTGCCTAGTTTTTTCCACCTAGTAAGGCATGGAAATACATCAAATTTTAACACTCAAGTTTCTGTGGGGGATTTAAGAATTCTATGGGCGGTCGCCTCTGGATAGAACTAGATCGGCAGCGTCTTTTTGAGCCTTAGCAGCTTGATTATGTGCTTCACTCATTATTAGCCTTAATTTAGGATCAATAACCTCAGTTTGAATTAATGAATAGGCTAAAACAGCCATTCTTGCATCTTTTTCATAATCTTGAAGCATATCCATATCGGTAAATTTCACTAGTTACTCACTCCTTGGTCATACTTTCATAATATTTCTGTAATAAATTTTTAACTTTTTTTAATTTTTCGGCCTGATCATTAAAAAACTTAGCAATTTCTTGGTCAGTACAATTACCGGAATAGAAATCACATTTACGGGCAGTTACTTCGGTTTCGCTTATTACCTTGACTAAATAAGAACCTTCTTTAATTCTTTGAACTGTTGTCGGATCAAATTCTCTAAGTTTAGGTTTATTTTCGTTTAGAAACTTAAATAAATGACGCATTATTTTCCCACCTTGATAAAGATTTACTTTTAATATTATGTCCATACCTAGTGAGATTTATTTTAAAAACTAAATTTGCCAAAATATACAACCGAAAATACATTTCAATAATGCACTGCTTTGCAAAAAGATTATCACTCCTTGCTTGTAGCATTAAATTCTGCTATTCCCTATTTTGTGGAGGCTTTATTTGACGTATCTCATGAATAAACCCTTATCAATCGCCACACCTCTTGAAATAGCTTATCGTATCCATAAATAAAATAGCAAATTGGTACTTTTTGCTTTTTCCCTGTCTAAAATAATGTGTACTGAATAAGCCAAAATCACTTAAATTTTTGTGAATTATTTTACAAAAGTGAATAGTGCTAAGGGCAAACCTGCAAAGGTATGATGACAACAGCACAAAGATCGGTAAAGACCGGTAATACGGCTGTAAAGGAAGCCACAAAAAGTACGGTGAAAACCGCCGTGCATACTTCCAAGGCTACCGTTAAGACCTCGCATGCAGCGGAAAAAACCGCACAGGCAACCCAAAGGGCGGCAAGAGCATGTATGGTCGACTACGAAGAGACCGTCCGACAATACTATAAAACAGTAAAGTCGGGTGGTCTTTTCGTTATTGGCTTTATCGAGTACCTTGAAAACCTTAAATAAACCGATGAATAGATTGAAGCATCTATTCGTACTGCCCTACAAACAAAGAACATGCTTTAGTCATGCTCTTTGCTATATATATCTGAACTGGCAAACAAAGTCTCGCCCTTGCTACTCATGGCTCTGCCTCTGCCACGAGCTTTGGCTTGATACAGCATCCGGTCAGCCTTGCCAAGCAGTACGGTGCATGGCAGGGGAATGAAATCTTTGTCGTCAACAGTAATAACCCCAGCGCTGAAGGTTACCTTTATTCTAAATTTCTTATTAAAATACGCCTCAAGTTCTTTATGTATCCGTTTCAATATTTTCAGCGACTGCTGCTCGTCTGTATCATTAAAAATAAAGACAAATTCTTCCCCGCCAAAGCGCCCTAACATATCGTCTTTTCGGATATATTTCCGTGCAATATCCGAAAATTTCTCCAGTACCTTGTCTCCAAGCAAATGTCCGTGATGATCGTTCAATAACTTGAAATTATCAAAATCTACCATGCTAATGATGCTATGCCGGCTGCCTGATCTTTCGGATTCCGTCAGCTTCTGAATGGCATTCAGAAGACTGTGTTTATTCATTGCTCCCGTAGCAAGGTCAAGCGAAAGCCATTCCCTCAACTGATTTTCCCGTAGCTTTAATTCTGTGACATCCGAGAAAATAAGTTCGGTGCAGGTTTTATTATTATATGCAATATTGCACCCATTTATCTGGAACCATTTTATTTTCAAATGATTTCTATAATGAAAAGAGTATTGGATTACGCTGTCACTGATTATGGTTTTACCATCTTGTATATCCCTCATTGCGTTGATAATTCCGCAGTCTTTGAAATTTTCAATAATGCTTTTGCCGCATTCGTAGCAATTGCGTCCGAGTTCCTTACAGAAAAAAGCGCGTCCAAAAGGCAGACCGTTGGTGTTGTAAGGCTCAACATCGAAATACTCAAACATTCGGTTATTTGCCAATGCAATGTTTAAATTTTCGTCCACAATCACCTGGCCTACCATAGAATTCAGAAAAACACTATAAAAAAAAGATTCTGATTCTTTCAATATGAAATCATGCATCTGTTTCATTATACTATCACCAAAAACATCCTTCCTGTTATGGAAATATTCATTTTATATTATCCGTGCTGCCGATATCTCCCAACCAAAACCTTATCCAATACTTCAAATATACACTCTTTGCTGAATGGCTTGCCTATAATTGCTAACGGAGCTGCTGCCATAAATTCGTGCTGAGCATCGCTTGCCGTTACAAACACGATAGGACATGATTCGTTATATTTCCGGATAAATAAAGCGGTTTTTATTCCAGTTAGCTTTTTCATATAGTTATCGAGAAAGAGAAGGTCAAAATTGCTATGACCTTCTCTGTATTTCTCGATAAGTTCTTCTCCGCTGCCGAAATGGTCAATATGGAACTGAACATTATTCTCCGTTTCATACTCATGGATAATCATCTCAAGCATATCACGCAAAACCGGCATGTCATCGCATAAAGCAATATTCAACAATATGATTGCCCCCCGCTGAAACACTTACTGCATGCTTCATTGATCTTCATAATTAAATTCAGCATCTTAAACAGACTTTTTAAATTTTCTTAATATTCGAGCCATGCTTTACCTGCTTTCTTATTTTCCAAGAAAGTAGGTGTGTTTGGTGCCTCTTTTGTCATGTTCATATTCGTAATCTTTGTGTTCTTTTAGGTAATCAATAAAGTCTGATTTGGGCAGAGTGCGGTCAAACATTAATGCTATCGGTGCAGGAGCGTATATAGTCTGACAGTTCCTTCGCCCGAGCTACAAGACGATCCGATAGGATAATAGCATTTGCCTTCACTCTTTGATTCTTTTTTATCAGACATATCGTTTTTACCTTTCACAGAGTACATTCAAAATTATACTTGTAGTTATACCACAGTATTATACCTCAATACTACGTAGGTTTGCAATTATATATTAGATAAAATTATATACAAATTCACGAAAAAATATATTTTACATAAACGGAGGAAGAGGAATGCCCCCAATCAACAGAAAATCATATTCAGAGGATGAAAATCAATTTCTGAAAAATATAGGATTCAAGATTCAATTTTTTCGGAAACAACGAGGTCTTAGCCAAAATGAGCTGGCTGAAAAAGCAGATTTAAGCTATACCACTATAAGCCATATTGAGAGTACCTCCGTTTATGGCCTGTCCATTGTTGCCGTTTACAGAATTGCTAAAGCCCTGGACGTTGATCCAAGTCAACTGCTGATGTTCAAATAATTATGTATAGCTAATACCGAAAAAACGGTAAAATCGAGCGTTTTTTTCTTATACAGAGATTTCACCGTTTATCCCCGAATATGCAAAAGAACATGCCTGCTCATGTTCTTTTTGCTTTATATATCCGAACTGATAAACAAGGTTTCGCCCGTGCTGCTCATAGCTCTGCCTCTGCCACGATTTTTTGCCTGATACAACATTCGATCAACATCACCAAGCAAGTCAGCGTATTGCGGCAAGAAGCACGCCGCATTATCAACATAAACAACCCCCGCACTAAATGTGACTGGAATGTTAACCTCCTGGGCAAAACGGTCCACCAGCTCCTTATGTATTCGTTTCAATATTTGCAATGACTGGATGTGGTCTGTCCCATTGAAAACAAAGATGAATTCCTCTCCACCATACCTGCCCAAAATATCATTTTTGCGAATATGCTTTCGTGCAATATCCGAAAAGACTTTCAATACCTTGTCTCCCATTAGATGGCCGCACTGATCATTGATTTTCTTAAAATTATCAAAATCAATCATGCAGATGGTAAAACGGCAACTTGTTATACCGGGTTCCACCAGTTTCTGCAAGGCATCCACTAAACTGTGTTTATTCATTGTTCCCGTAGCGAGGTCAAGCGTGAGTTTTTCTCTCAATCGTTTTTCTTGTTGTTTGAGTTCGGTAATATCCGTAAAGACAAGCGCGGCATAATGCTCATCACAGCTTGTTGCAACATTTACGCCACTTAAATAAAACCATTTTGAAGTATGGCGTTTTTCTATCCGGAACGAATATTGGATTACGCTGCCCTTAATCGAAGTATCGGATAGTAGACTATCCCGCACAGCATTCAATATCCCGCAGCTTTTGCAGTTTTTCGTTTTTCCGCATTCTCGGTAATTATGGTTGAGCTCCGTGCAGTTAAAAACCCGACCAAAGGGAAGGCCCCTTGCGTCATAAGGATTTATCTGAAAATACTGAAACATTCGGCTGTTCGCAGATACAATATTTAGATTTAAATTGACAACAATCTGTCCAATCGATGAGCTTTTAAAAATATCATAGTAAAAAGAATGCTGTCCAGCCAAAGCCAAGTCATTCTCCAATGGTAACTGATTATCCATATCACTGTATATATGCTCCTTTCTTTCAAAATAAAAGCATTGATTTATTTTCTACCCTAGCTTTCCACAGGTTCAATGACAGTTGTATCCCTATAAAAATACTCGGCAATTGCCTCACGCTTTTATTTTTACAAAAAACTACAACTTACAGGGTACTATTTTGATTATATATCTTCAAAATTTAATATACAAGTGTATAAGTACCTTTTAGATTGGTTACGCATGAAACGCTGAATTGATACAGTAAAATAGGGTGATAAAATATGGAAATGGATTTTACTCAATTGGGCAAAAGGATTGCAAAGCGGCGTAAGGTATTAAATCTGACGCAGGACGATGTTGCTGAAGCTACCGAACTGAGCAACAATTTTATATCAAATATTGAAAATAATCATTCTATTCCAAGTGTTGAAACGCTAATGAAAATCTGTAAAGTATTGAACACAACACCGGACTATTTTCTTTTGGGTGTTTATAAAAATATTGATGACAGCCTGCTTTCAGAAATCAATGAAAAAATAAAATTATGCAATAAGAAAAAGTTAAAATTAATCGACCATTTTATTACATGGGTGATTGACGAGCAGATATAGGTTTAGCCGGATTTCCGTAAGATAAATGGACTCTGGCTATTTTAGTTTATTATACGGAATCATGGATGTTCAAAGGATATTGATCCGCAGCTTTTTCTCAGTTAATAACAAATTTCAGCAGCCTTCGCTGCTTATACTCAATCTGGTCCGTAACAGTATCGAGGCCATGAAAGCCAGAGGCAAATTAACCATTACAACTTCTCTGGAAAATAATAAAGTAATTTTAAAAGTGAGAAATCAAGGCAAGGGGATTTCTCCTCATATCATGGAAAAGCTGGGGACTCCTTTCTTCACCACTAAAGAAAACGGCACAGGCCTGGGGCTGACTGTGTGCCGAAGTATTGTGGCCAAGCATAAGGCCGACCTTAGTATTGATACATCTATAAATGGTACAATTGTAATCGTGCGATTTAAAAACGGCTAGAATTTCTAGCCGTTTTTGCTTTCAGGATACCACTTGATAATAAGATAAGCCACAACAAGTCCAAAAATTTGATGCTCAGCAAGGGATGTTAATCTAAATACTGGGTCAAGCGGAACCATTTTGGAAGCACCAAAGTTTATTGTTACTCCAAGACCCCAAAGCCATATGGCATTGCCGATAATTAACCCCTTGTACCACCAATAATCCCTGCCTGTAATTTTGAACAGGTAAATTATTAGTAAGCCCAGTGTTCCTCCTGTAATGATGTCAACTGCTACACCAATGATTAACCCTAGAGGTGTATTAACGTCTTGGGGGCTTATTAATGCTGCAGCTGCCAAATGCAAATATGAATGTTGAACTATTCCCATCTTCCAGAGAATTATGTTAGGAATGGTCTTAAATATGGTTGCAATCATCCCCGCAATTGTTCCAGCCAAGATCCGGTCTCTAAGCATTTTCTTATCACCTTATTTTAAAAGTAATTTCGTTTTTAATCTTTCTGCTACCATTTATTTCTGTTTTATCTTTATCGTTTTTTTAAGACGAACTGTTTAATTTCTTCATCATGCTTTCTTGAAGGTGAAGGAGAAAGAGTAAAGTAATACTTTTTCGGTGTAGTATGATGGTAATCATTTTTAACCATGGTCTCGCTTCGGTATCGTCTATTTAAAAATACAAGCATCAGGGCTGTGGATATTCCCCAAATTGTACCTCCCACTAAGTTTATACCTGCAGTAGGAAAATCTATTTGTTTATAGAGACCTTCAACCCTTAAAACGTAAGTAATGGCATAAATTAAGGCTCAGCTACCTGCGCCAAATACAGCGTCTTTGAATAAAATATTGGGGCTTAATATAATTTTCATCACAAAAGCAAATACTGCAATTAATTTTTTTACATATAGAATGCCATGCTTAGCTTTCTTTAAATAAGTTATTTCAGACATAGTATGTACAAATATAGTAAATTAAGAAATTAAGACATCTTGGTTGACAATTCCTTATATATAAGCAATCCCAATCGGCGTGTTGCTTTGCCTACCGATAATCATATTTTCAATAATTAATTAATTAAATTTAGGTGTTCTGTTCTTTCTTCGTAATAAAGCGGAATTTGTCCGGATACTTTCAGTGAAGCCCTCTCGCGGACCTCTGATTACCGATTCTGAATCAGGGGTTTCCACTGAGCGCCTATCCCATTCTTTTATGTCTGTGATGATTATTTTTTTGCTGTTTTCATAAAAAACCGCAATATTACCTTGAAGTACTGCTCGGACAAAGGTCTGTATATCATTGACCTCGTCATAATGAGTTTTAATGGCTAAAGAAATGTCGCCATCAAAATCACTGGATTTTAGCGGTGCTATGGTATCCCGATCCATTAGGTTTCTTTTATCTTATTGTTGCCATTTTTTTCTGCTTGCATACATCTATATTTACATTTAATGGGAACTAACAGTTCGCAATGTTGCTTTTGCGGCTAATATACTTCGAACAAAGGGAATTTATTAACATTTTGACTCTGTCAAAGTATAATAAAGATGGCTGATTATACATTTGTATAATTAGAAGAAATAAAACGACTTCCAGATGTGCAACTAGAAGTGATGCTGGTTATCTTGTGAAAACAGGAAACGCCCATTAATTTTTCCTGCATTTTAGAACGGTTTTTCGGTCATCGGAAATGGGCATTAGCCACCTTAATGACGGTCTTGACCGCCTCGCGCAAAAAGGCTTTTTAATATGTGAAAAGAGAGGACGCAACAATCTTTATCCAGAGGCGATCGGAGAGGGAGAGCATTATTCATATTTATACCAATATTTTTAAGGTAAGCGTCAAAACGAGGTGCCTCGTTTTGACGCTTACAGTCAATTCCCCTAGCACATCTCACTAAGCATCGTGCGCCAGCATAGCACCAGGTCAGAATGAAAGTGCTGGTAAACGTAAATCAAGTAAAACACGAAAAGGGAATAAGTTTTTACGCCACACTGGTTGAGGCTGCCCGTGCTGTTACCAAGGAAACCTATCTATCTGCTCAGTATCAGAAAATAGCTGCCCGTAGAGGAAGCAAACGTGCAGCATTTGCAGTAGCTCACACAATATTAGTCATGTGTTATCATATTCTTAAAACAACCTTACATTGAACTCGGTTAAAATTACTTTGATCAAAGAAAAAAGTTCTGTTGTTTATCGAGCAGTAAAAAATTAGAAACATTGGGCTATAAAGTCGAAATTTACGAAGATAGTAAGTCTTGCGAAAAAGTTATTACTTAGACTATAAGCTTATTTAATAGCCTTTCTATTTGAGTCTATGCAAAAAAATTAGAAATTCATAGGCTTAGTTTATTATTGTCTTTTTAACTGTGTATTGTAAAAAATGGTTTTCTGGATAGTATATTTTGCTGTGAGAACCTGAGTCATAATATTGAAAATATGGCTGGTTTTTAGATTCATCATCCGGGTAATGATTCCTTTGTTTTCAAAAGCAGCCTGAACGGCATAGGCAATCTTTTCTGTAGAGCCCCAAATGTAATTGTAAACTATTCCCGTCTTATCGTCAGTTTCATTAGCCGACCACTTGCGTAAAATTTAGTTTGGCAATTGAGGATATTATCTTCATCATTGATTAGAAAATTCCTGCATGATTAAACAAGTAGCTGTTGCGACTTCAGGGATCAAGTTGGATAGTCTGAAGCTCATAAATATTTTTGCCATCGTTATTTCGCTAGAAGTGTCAATAATTGAGATATTATTCTGCTCAGTCCCAGAATACAACTTATTTACACTGGAAACACTAATCTCAATCATTTCTTAAGGAGGTATCATTTGATGCAGCGCATTAAAGATAGGCTGTTTTTAGGATTATTAGCTGGTTTGGGGGCTAATCTTGTTAAGGAAGCAATTGCAGAAACCGGAGTCCGTTCTGGGCTAACGAAATATACGTGTAGAAGAATGATTCCTTTTGTAATATTAAATAAAAAAGAAGCTAAAACTTGGAAGGGCTGGGTTCTCGGCACAACTACCGATATGACTATTGCTGGTCTTACAGGTATTCTACTAACATACACCCTTTCGTTCACTGGAAAAGATTATAGTCGTCTGAAAGGTATCATAGTCTCTAATGGAATCCTTGATCAAGTTTTCAATGTCTTTGCAAGAGTCCTGCCGCATGTAAGGAAAGAACCAAACAGTAACCTGCTCTGCAGAGGTATTCATGCAGTATTTGGAATAACAGCCGCCTCTATCATAACTACTTGGGGGGATCCTGCTCTTTTCGAAAAGAACCATTCTTTACTGACCGAGAGAGAAAAGGAGGAAAAGTAACATAATACAGCCTATAGATAATTTTTTCCATTTTACATAAGCAGTACGTTTATATGCCTTTTCTAAGTATTTGAACAAAAACCTCTGCAATTTCCGGATCACATTGGGAGCCAGCATGTTTCTGAATCTCCAAAATAGCGTCTTCTTTGCAAATCGCTTTTTTGTAGGGTGAGTCGTTGGTCATTAATCTGTTGGATTTTCATGGACTCTAATTGTTCTATTCTACTGTGTTATCCGCAATAATTTGATGCAGCCTTATTGGCGTATTTAAGCTCACCGATTGTCAAATTAATTATAGTATGATTGATCCATGTTCATCGAACATTTTGTAAAAGTCCAGTTCAATTGATTGAGCGTTCGGTTTAACGCTGACGAAGTACTACCCCGATATTCATAAAAGAGCATGGCATAATATGATTAACGAAGAATTTCTTTTATTATGGTATAAAGACAATCTTAAACACACCACTTCTCTGGTGCAGTCAACTTAGTACAAGCCTTTCTGTCGTAACTCAAGCACCCGTATGGACACATTTTATTTGAACTCGTACCGTGCTCTTTTTTTATGACAAACAGTAACTTATTATTATGTTCCTTTTAATATATTTGAGATTCTAATTTCTTTACTTTACTGGAAACCATGAGATATGCCGGTCTTCGTCAATCAAGTTGGCCCAGAGGACAGAAAATAGCTTACTGTCTTTTCCTACTTTTAAAATAAAGTCTTTGTAATCGCTCATGGCTTTTTGGTTCCAACATGATATCAGCCTTTAGCAGGGGGATAACACCAAATGCAGCCGTAATATTTCCTACTGTCTTCCCATAATTGGTGCTATTATGTCTCCTAATACAGTGGGAGTGCTTCCCATTTTTTTATTTGGGCTGCAATGTTGTCCACATGTTGTTCTATATAAGATGCACGTTCCAGTACCTTGCTAATGTAAATGTCATCAATTTTTTTGCAATTTGTATCTCTCCAGCAACGAAATTTTTATTATTATTCTTCATTTTTCTCGTTTTATCCGATAGAAAGCTATTTAATGATATATTAATAAGTCACGGAGACAATAAAAGGAAACCAATATCATTAGAAAGGTATTACTAACAATTCTTTAATGGATCAAAAAAATAAGAAACTGAAACGTTAAATGCCTTTTAAGAAAAATAAGTTGTTTTCAAGCAATCCTGCTAATAAACTTAGGGCGATGCTCTCATTGTTTTTCTCTTTAACGCCGACTATCTATTATCATTTTAATTTAATAATTCTTAAACGATGGGAGAATACTTACTATGAAAGATGATTGGATATTACTTGGAACAATGGCCGGTTTTATAGGAACATTAGGTGATGAGGTAGTCCACTGGACAGCAGTAGGAAGTGGCCTGGTCCAATCAACTACCGGCCACTATATATCACAGCTGATATTTCCTTATCAACCCGTTACACTGCCGCTGCTCTTAATGGGTGAATTTACCCATTTACTGGCCGGGGCAGTCTTGGGAATGGCTGTAGTGCTTATTTTTATGGTATCCGGCTTTGATTATGCAATTATCAAAGGAGCCGGATTCGGGGCAGCTATGTGGATAGTTCACGTAGTAATTATTCCTAATTTGGTGGCACCGCGACCTTACGTATACAGAACATTCACCGAAGCTGTCGTGGATATGTTCAGCCACCTGGTCTGGGGAGCCGTAACCGCACTAGTAATAACCCATTACTCAATGAAAAAAACTGATAAGGAAGAACAAAATATATCTCGGCATCACTCAAATCGTACTTACAACAGAGCTAAGATAATTGTATTTAGCCATCTTGCTTGGGGTACTATAACCGCCATCCTTCTTAAAAATTATCTGAAAATAAGAAAATCCGGCAAAGGAGATAAATAAAATGGATTTGATTCTACGGATTAAGGAATTCTATATTCTAGAGGCGCTTCAGGTAAAATTATATCAATCACAGTTGGAATCACTCGAAGACAATACTGTCCGTCATGCTTATGAAAGAATGGTGGAATTGGAACAGCATCACATAGATTATCATGAAAGTCTGTTAATCAAATATGGAGAAAAACCTCCTGTAATAACGGGAGGTCTCAGTGGTCTTGTAGGTATGCTTTGGGGAGAGGGACTCGATCTTCTTAATGAAAACAATCGCTACCTGACAGGTATCAAGGTAGAACAAAAGGCTATGGAGATGCACCAGGCTTTTATTTTAGAAGCATGGAAATATCCAGACATATGTAAAAGACTTTGGCACAATATGACGGACGAGGAGTTTCATATGCTTTGGTTCAAAGATAAGTTAGAAAAGCTTCCGCATAATTAAATGGTTGACGGAACAAACCTATCCGCCTACACGAAATTAACAATAATATTGATATTTTTTAAAGGGGGCATGTTTAAATGAAATATGACAAACCAACAGTAGCCATGCTACTTGGAGTTGCAGCTTGCATCCCCTATGAGATATTAACAAGAATACTAGTGTTCATCGATTCCTGTACTAATTACGTTGGGTGGATGTTTAGGAAAAGAAGTCCGAACTTTGTAAGCTCATTTTCTAACATTACAGCCTGTTTATGGAGGATAGCTTGCAAGCCAAATCTAAGAAGCTGTTTTAAATCACCATCATGAGCTAATTCATACCAAAGTTGTGTATCATAAATATTATCATAACGAAATATAAGGTGGTCCCATAAATGAAATACTTCCCCCGCATCAAATAGAATTTTTCAACTCTCATACAATTTAAAATTCTTGCATTACTTGTGGTCGTATCAAGCTTTTTGAAACTCTTAAACCAATTATAAAACAAATCCCTATTCATTCTGCATCCCCCCTATTTTGCTTAGTCCATCAGATAATTTCCTATCATATTTTAGTAATTTCATTGCTTCTTGATTTTTATAATTACTCGTTGACATACCCTGTATGATATATCTCCTGAGTTTTGTATGTATCTTTCATCGATCAAACCATTATTGTGTTCAATTATGTGCCTTTGCTGAAATAACATATTTATGTCTGCAATTTCATCTTGAGAAAGCCATGAATCACATCCCTTCCCAGTAGCTTCTTTGAAATAAGTTGCTGCCTTTTTCAATTATTTGAAAGTCGTTAACTCGAACCTTTTAGTCGGCATAATTTGCTTATAGACTTCTTCTGCATACTTTTGGAAAGCAGAAACAATATCTGCCAATGTTCCTTCTATCATTGATCGATACATCGATTCAGCCTTATCTTTACCATAGCTTTTTTCGAAGGTACTGTATATATCTTCACAATAGAATAGCAAATTGGAACTTTTTACATTTTTTGCCGTCTAAATAATGTATAATGAATAAATCAAGACTCACTTAATTGAAAACTTTTGTGAATTATTTTACAAAATGAATAGCGATAAGGGCAAACCTGCCAAAAGGCAGGGACGCAAAGCCATAGGGTCTAAGGTGCCTTTGCACTATGATAGCCTAGCTGCCGCATTATACTATGCGCATAACCTGCCCTTTCTTATTGGCAGGTTTTTTGTTTTTTTGAGTAAAGGGACAACGACTATACTGGTAAAATTTGTAGCATTTTGAATGGCAAGGCTACTTACTTTTTTCGGCAAAATCTAACAGCCATTGGGGTGATGTAGCTATTGTTTTTCATTTTAGGTAAGTGAGGTGCTGACAAATGACAAATGAAATTCTGTTAAAGCTAAAAAAGCTAAAATAGCAGATGTAAAAAGTTATAAAGGCTTTATCTATGCCGATGTCGGCTTTTCAGACACGTATCCGTATCTCCCACACATACGGGTAAAAGTACAGCATTCAACAATACTTAAACACAATATATTTCATGCAGCCAGGAAAACCGCAATTTGCAATAAGCAAATTGCGGTTTTCTTATTGACAAATTATTTGTTTTTCCGACTTTTGGTATGTCGAAAGAACTCATCCATTTTTATTCAATCTTTTATAGTGGACAAGCTCTGCTATTTTAAATTTCTCAGGTATTCGACCGGGTGCCGCTCTCCTCCTCTGTTTTAGTTTTTCTTTACAAAAAAAATCAAAACGGAGGGTTCATATATGATAAGAATCAATTTGCGGGATTACTACCCGTTCTATAATTCCGACTTTTTCATTGAAGTAACAGAAGAAATTGCGGAACTATTTAAACAGTTTAATCGAAAGAAACATGCAGACTTCGAGCGTAAGCGTGTCTACAAAGCATATTATTCCCTTGATGCTGGCGACGGTATTGAAAAGGATATCATCCTGCTGGTTTTATCGCCTGATGAAATCTATGAAAGAAAGCTGAGCAATCAGGAATTATATGCCGCTATCAACAGTCTCCCGGAAAAACAGGCGAAGCGTGTTTATGCCTATTTCTTCTTGGAAATGAGCAAAGCACAAATTGCACGGATTGAAGGAGTTGGAGAAAGCACTATTAGGGATTCGATTAATCGCGGATTAAAGAATATAGAAGAATTTATAAAAAAATTCTTATAAGCCACTGCGGAATCGCCCTAAAAATCTGCTGATTAATAGAGGGACATATTCTACCCCCTCAAATGTACCTTGAAAATTGAATAAGTGTTTTATCCGGTACATTCCCCGTATGTCCTGAGAAGGAAAGCCAGATTGCAGGTACGCCAAGACCACAACCCCAATATCCACACCATTGAAGATTGGATAAAGGTAAGATGCGAGCGGTCAATACCCATGCAGTAAATAAATGTTGGTTACATTTAAGGCGGCGACACATACGGAGGGATAATGATACTTCCGTCCAGCCACAGCCCCGCATGAGCGGGATCACGCAATGGGGGCGGCTTGCAGAGAACCTGGGAGAGGTGGAATTCCTATGAGGACGGTTAACCGCCGTCTGCCGGATAGAGCCATAAGCAATAAAACCAAAACAGAAACGCGAGTTAGGGGTGCGCCTATCCATGTGAGTATACATGCGTGTCCAAACTAAGGCGCATCTCCTGCTTCGCGAATCAAAATAGAAAGTAGCGCGGAATTTAAAACGAAAAGGAGGCTTAGTATGGCTAATGAAAAATTATCCCAAGAAAAAGCCTACCGTATCATGCTAAAGGGATATCCCGATGTGCTTGATATAAAGCAAATGTGTGAAATTCTTGGCATTAGCCTAAAAACAGGATACGGTTTGATACAAGAAAATAAAATTGAGTGTTTAAAGGTTGGGCGGGCATATAAAATCCCCAAACCTTTTTTATTTAGCTACCTGAGAATAGGTACGACGAGCAGCGACAGCGAACAAAAATGATATTTGCACATTTTACGAGCCCTTTTTTATTGTGATACACTCATCCTGTCAACGGCAGGTGAGTGAATAATTCGAAAGGAGGAACCATATGGAACTCACTCAAATGCTGAAAATGGTCAGATTGACCGAGGATGAATTAATCGGAGGCTTCATAACAGCAAAGAAGGGATATTATTACACCGTTCTTAATCGTAAGGATAAGAATGGAAAGCGTAAACCACTTTGGATTTCAACAGGGCTTCCTGCAATCAAGGAAAATGAAGCGGAAGCCGAAAGCAAATGTTTGTCGGTTAGAATCCAATATTCGCTTGACCTGAAAAATGGCGTGGCTGATAAGACCTCCGCGCATGAAACACATGAAAAGAGCATTGTTCAGTCAAATTTTGACGATGACCATTCAGCAAATCCCCTGTTTGCAGATTTATTAAATGAATGGCTTGAATTCAGACACCCGGATAATATTGTGGTAGGAGAAGATTTTAATTTTGACAAGACAATCAAGCTCAATACCTGGGCCGGATATGCAGAAAATATAAAGCACAACTTATATCCGACCTTCAAAGCTTATGGATGCACTGTACAGGAGATTACGCCTGATCTACTCAAAGGACATTATTCTTATCGGCTTAAAAACGGTAAGAAGAAGGCTACGGTTGCGAAAGATTACACAGTTATCAATCAGGTGTTGAATTATGCCATCAGCAGAAAGATGATTAACGTGAATCCGAACAGCGCAATCACCCTTCACAAAATTGAGAAATACAATGCGGCTACGCTAAATGCCGAACAGATGCAGTATTATCTCGAATTTATTGTCGGAGATATTATTGAAATCCCTATATTGCTCGGCGGCTTTTATGGTATGCGGCGCAGTGAGTGTGTTGGCACCAGGGAATCGCAATTTGATTTTCAGCACAAATTCTTTCGGGCGAATCACACCGTAACGACAGCAGTGATCGATAAGAAGAAAATATATATCCCATCTGACAAGCTCAAAACGGATTTAAGCAACCGTACTTATCCCTTGATTCCTTATGTCGAGGAAAGGATAAAAGCAAAAATAGCTGAGAATAAGGAACTGAGGAAGCTTTGTGGCAGCTCGTACAGCAACGAATGGCTTGGATATCTTTGCGTCCATCCCTTGGGGGAAATCATCGACCCGGGATATATCACCAACAGGCATGCTGATTTGCTCAAAAAAGCCGGATTGCCCCATGTTCGATTCCATGACCTTCGACATTCGTGCGTAGGCTTGATGATGGCCAATGAAGTGCCGATGGAGCGTATCAGAGATTGGGTTGGCCATAGCGATATTCGGACAACGGTCAATACCTATGGTCATTTGGAATACCAATCCAAGAAAAAAACAGCCAAGATCATTCAGAAATCTTTGCCGCTTAAAATGGCAGGGACTGCTAATCTTTAGGATTAACAGCCCCATGATGGCGGAGAGTCAGGGATTTGAACCCTGGGTACATTTACATGTACACTGGTTTTCGAGACCAGCTCCTTAAACCGCTCGGACAACTCTCCGAATATAAACTTATTTGAGTACCTCGGATAGAACTTGGATAGAACAGCTCAAAAACCTGTCCTGATTCGAACTCCGAGGATTTGGAAAACCGCATAAAATCAAGGTTTTCGGCTACATGACTTCCATAAAGCTCCACACATTTCGAGTCTGCCTCCTTCGACCTCTCGGACATCTCTCCCTATTGGTTACTAGTGACTGGTGACTGGTGACTGGTTGTAGGGAACGGTGTCTCACCGTTCCGTAATATTTATTTTTCCCTTAGTCTCTGAAAAAACTTTTTCATTATTGCCTTACATTCTTCTTCCAATACTGAACCAATTATTTTAACCTGATGATTAAAGCCTGGGAACTGTAGAAGGTTTAATTGACTCCCTGCTGAGCCAAATTTAGGTTCGTCAGCACCATATACTACTGTAGCTATCCTGCTGTTAATCAAAGCTCCAGCGCACATAGGACAAGGCTCTATAGTTACATAGATATCCGCTCCTGTTAGGCGCCAGCTCCCGGTACTTTGTCCGGCATCCCTTAAAGCTAATATTTCTGCATGAGCGGTAGGATCATTTAAGGTTTCTCTTTGATTTCTACCTCTTCCGATTATCTCTCCATCTTTAACAATAATAGCTCCAATAGGCACTTCATTTTCCTCAAAGGCCTTATGAGCCTCATCCAAAGCTTTTCTCATAAAATATTCATGGGAGAGCATTTATCTTGCCTCCAATAGGAAGGGAGGACTAATTTTCATTAGCACCCGAGATATAGTAGTGACGGAGTCGAAGTCGGAGGCCGGAAATTTTCTGACCTCCGACTTCCGATTACCGACTTCTGTTCTTGGCGCGCCCGAAGGGACTCGAACCCCTGGCACACGGTTTAGGAAACCGTCGCTCTGTCCACCTGAGCTACGGGCGCATAATTGATTGTTATTTATTGGTTTTCGTTTTAGCTAAAAAAAAATCACATCGGTGATTTTTTTTATGGCGCGCCCGGCAGGATTCGAACCTGCGACCTTCAGATTCGTAGTCTGCTACTCTATCCAGCTGAGCCACGGGCGCATAGTGGCGGAGAGAGAGGGATTTGAACCCTCGATACGGGTATTAGCCCGTATAATCGCTTAGCAGGCGACCGCCTTCGGCCACTCGGCCATCTCTCCATGTTTTAAGATACAAATAATATTATACTACTTATTACCCTCTTTGGCTACCTAAAATCTTTTCCAATTTTCTTCTTCCTGCCTCTTACCTCTTGCTTCCTGCTTCTTAATTGGCGGAGAGGGTGGGATTCGAACCCACGGAACCCGTAAAGGTTCAACGGTTTTCAAGACCGCCTCCTTCAACCGCTCGGACACCCCTCCATTAGTTACTGTTTACTAGTGACTAGTATGCTATAATTTTTTTTCGAACGCAAAAAGTATTATAGCATATTATATCAGCTACTGTCAATGTGGAAATGGCTGGATCACCTTGCATCTGCTTATGGACTAGCTCATAGGATGCATCAAGAAATATTAACATTCATTAGATGCATCATGCAGTATAACCTGTAAGCAGATGCATCCCAATAGACTTCCATTCATTTAGATGCTACGTTCTAATAAATTCTACTCCACCCATATAATGCTGTAGTACTTTAGGCACTTTTATTGAGCCATCCTCCTGTTGGAAGTTTTCCATGATAGCCGAAGTTGTCCTACCCACTGCTAACCCGGAACCATTTATGGTATGGACAAATCTTGGCTTACCTTTGGCATCCCGATAGCGAATATTTGCTCGTCTGGCCTGAAAATCCTCAAAGTTACTGCAGGAAGATATTTCTCTATATGTATTAAAACTAGGCAGCCATACTTCAATATCATAGGTTTTAGCGGAGGAAAATCCTATATCACCGGTTGCTAAAGTAATAACACGATAAGGTAATTCTAATAACTGCAGTATTTTCTCAGCGTTATTTGTCAGCTTTTCTAATTCCTCATAGGAGTTATCTGGATGGGCAAATTTAACTAATTCTACTTTATTAAATTGATGCTGCCTAATCAGTCCTCTAGTATCCCTACCGTGTGCACCGGCTTCTGCCCGAAAACATGGACTGTATGCACAATGCAATATTGGTAAATCCTTTTCCTCCAAAATTTCTTCCCGATAAAGATTGGTTACTGGTACTTCTGCAGTTGGTATAAGAAAATATTCGGAGTTGGAGATTCTAAACATATCTTCTTCAAATTTTGGCAGCTGTCCTGTTCCTATCATGCTGTTTCTATTTACCATAAAGGGTGGAATGACTTCTGTATATCCATGCTCGCCAGTATGTATATCGAGCATAAAGTTAATAAGCGCTCTTTCCAAACGAGCCCCTAATCCCTTATAAAAAGCAAATCTTGCTCCGGTAACCTTGGCACCCCGTTCAAAATCTAAAATATTTAAACTTTCTCCTAAATCCCAGTGAGCTTTTGGCTCATAAGCAAATTTTCTAGGCTCTCCCCATTTACGCTCTTCCCTGTTATAGCTTTCATTAAGACCGATAGGCAAACTCGCATGGGGCATATTGGGTATGCCCATAATTATTTCATTTGATTTTTCATCAATTTGTTTTACTTCTTCATCTAGATGCTTTATTTTTTCGCCAACTTGCCCCATCTGTTCTACTAATTCGTCGGCATTTTTACCTTCTTTTTTTAATAGCCCAATTTCTTTAGACACAACATTACGATTATTTTTTAGCTGTTCTACCTCTGCTAATTTTCTCCTTCGCTCTTCATCTAGAGAAAGAAATTCATCTAATCTAACCTGTGCTCCCCGCTTTTCCATAGCTTCCTTGACAATTTGCGGATTTTCCCGGACAAATTTAATATCCAGCATAATATACACCTCACTCTATTAGTTACTAGTTATTAGTTACTAGTGACTAGTAGATTTTCGTACTCTTTACTACTAGTCACCAGTCACCAGTCACTAATCACTATTCTTTATTTTACAAGGAAACATACCTTACGTCAAAAATTCCTTCAATCTTCCTCATTTTTTCTAAGGCAGCTTCAGATACTACATCATCTACCGCCATTACCATAACTGCTTTGCCACCTATTTCTCCCCGGCCAACCTGCATTCCTGCAACATTTACCAGGTATTCACCTAATATTGTACCTACTTGCCCAATCATCCCTGGTTTATCACTATGAGGAATAATCAGCATATGTTTAGCTGGTACTGTTTCCATAGAAAAATTATCGAGCTGAACTAATTTTACAACATCTTTATTAAAAATAGTGCCTGCTAGCTGATGGGTAGTGCCGTTACCTTTTACTTCAATTGCAATCAGATTTGCATAATTCTTAAGCTCTTGTGATTTTACTTCTTCCACTTGGATACCTCTGTTTTTTGCAACAACAGGAGCATTAACATAGTTTACCGAGTCTTGCAGAATTGGCCTTAATAATCCTTTTAAAACTGTATTTGTTAATGTTGTCAGGTCATAGCTTGCAATCTCACCATTATAATTTATTTTTGCGTATTCTATAGGTTTATCCATAAGCTGAGAAATGAATTTACCTAAGGTTTCTACTAATTCCAAATATGGTTTAACTGTTTGTAATAGCTCTGGCTTAATAAATGGAATATTAACCGCAGTTTTTACTGGTTCACCCTTTAATACCCTTAATACTTCTTCAGCTACCTCTTGGGCTACTGTCACCTGCGCCTCTTCTGTTGAGGCTCCTAGATGAGGCGTTGTTACTACCTGTGGCAACTGGATTAGAGGGCTTTCTACATTAGGCTCTTTGCTAAATACATCTATAGCAGCGCCCGCTACTTTCCCTTTATTTAATGCCTCTATTAAGGCTTCTTCATCTATGATTCCACCCCGTGCGCAGTTAATTATCCTTACACTATCTTTCATTAAAGAAAAGGCTTCTTTGTTAAGCAGATTTTTAGTTTCTTCTGTTTTCGGAAGATGAATAGTAATAAAATCACTAACTATAAAAAGATTTATTAAATCCATTATCTCCACATCAAGAAGCTTGGCTTTAGTTTTACTTATATATGGGTCATAGCCTACTACTTTCATATCAAAGGCTTTTGCTCTTTTAGCTACCTCAGAGCCTATTTTACCTAACCCGATAATTCCTAAAGTTTTATTTCTTAATTCTACACCCATAAAGGTTTTCCGATCCCAATCACCATTTCTCAATTTATAGTTGGCCTGCGGGATACTCCTAGCTACTGCTAACATCATAGCCATAGTATGTTCAGCAGCTGCAATTGTATTTCCTTCTGGAGCATTAACTACTACTACCCCTTTTATGGTAGCAGCATCAACATCAATATTATCTACCCCTACTCCTGCTCGACCTATTACTTTTAGATTATGAGCATTTTTAATAATAGAAGCTGTTATTTTCGTTTGACTTCGCACTAAGATAGCATGATAATTTGGTACTATGTCAATTAATTCTTTCTCTGTGCTTTTGTATTTTGTAGTAATTTCTAATCCAGGAGTATTATATAAAAGCTCTAAACCTTCGTCAGAAATAGGGTCACATATCAGAATTTTCATTTTGTCTCCCCCTTATATTTTAAAATAACCTCTTGACACACTTTAACTCCTCTTCCTAAATCTTTTACAAATCCTAGCTGAAATAATGCCATCTCTAAGGCAGCTATAGCTGTTAATAAATCCATATCTTGAACATAACCAATATGACCAATTCTAAAGATTTTACCTTTTAATTCATCCTGGCCTCCTGCTATCTCCACATTAAATTTTGTTAGCATAAGCTTATTTAAATCCTTCCAGACTAAACCCTCAGGTACTTTAACTGCGGTAATAGCAGGGGAAGCAGCCCTTTCATCTTTAACCACTAATTCAAGCCCTAAAGCCTGTACAGCTTCTCTAACTATTTCTTTAAACATTTGCTGCTTTTTATAAATATTTTCCATTCCTTCTGCCAATAGGATGTTTAAAGATTCCTGCAACCCAAGTATTAGAGAAGTAGCCGGTGTATAGGGTGTTGTATCTTGGGCCAGGTTTTTCTTAGCTGCTTTTAGGTCAAAATAATAATTATAATTTTTACAGGTTTCATTTACCTTCCAAGCCTTTTCGCTTACGGTAATAAAAGCTAAGCCCGGGGGTAGCATAAATGCTTTTTGCGATCCAGCTATTACCACATCAGCACCCCATTTATCAACAGGAAAATCAGCGACAGCCATTCCCGATATACTATCAACTATAAGTAGTGCAGGATGATTACCCATAGCGTCCTTAATTGCTTTAATATTGTTTAAAATCCCTGTGGCAGTTTCATTCTGCTGCACAAAAACTGCCTTTATTTTCTGCTCTTTATCTTCCGTGATTATTCCCTTTACTATTTCTGGGTCTGCACTCTTACCTAACTCAAAATCTTTTCTGATTACTTCTGCACCAAAACGAGCATTTATTTTAGCAAAACGTTCGCCAAACTTGCCGTTGACTAAGACTAGTACCTTATCCCCCGGATTAATAAAGTTAGTGACTGCTGCCTCCATTGCCCCTGTACCTGATGCAGTTAATATATATACATCCTTTTCGGTTTGAAAAACTTTTTTTAAATTCTCGGAAACTTCCTTAACAACTTGACTAAATTTTTGCGAGCGATGACCCACTGGTGGAACAGCCATAGCTCTAAGTACTCTAGGAGGTACCATAGTTGGTCCTGGAATTAATAATAATTGTTTTTCATACATATCTAAACAGCTCCTTATTTTAGTTATTATTTATTAGTATCTACATACAAGTATTAAGTAAATACATCTGGGGCGCCTCCAAATATATCAACTTAATAGTTACTAGTGACTAGTTATTAGTGGCTAGTGGCTAGTAACTTTATAATTAAACCACGGCCCCTCTGGGGCACACGGATAATCACAGATAAGCTATTCTTCTGTTACTATTTCATTTCTCGCTCACTCTCCCACTAATAGACTACTAATTGTGTGACCCAAAACAAAAAGCCCGCCCACTGTAGTTAAATTATTAACTACAGGGACGAGCTTAAAACCCGCGTTGCCACCCAAATTAAATAATGATATATCATTATTCCTCTTAATACACTATAACGGTCGTGCAACCGGTTGTGCTCATCGCACTCCACTCTAGGGCGGAATTTCCTCTAAAAATCCTTGTTGGTTCACACCAGCCACCAACTCTCTGTAAGGTTTTTAAAGTACTTGTTCCCCTTCATTGTGTTTTATAACAGTCATTTAGATTTAAAAGTATATTACTATAATAATTTTACATCTGTCAAGTGTTATTTTTCTCAGAAAGCTTGCTTATCATTTATTATCTTTAATCATTTGCAAAAAATATTTATATACCCTCAAGTCATTTGCTAATTCCGGATGAAAAGCAGCAGCTAGGTAATTCCCCTGTCTTACAAAAAATGTTTGGTTTGGAGCTACTTGAGACAAAATACCGATATTAGGAGCAAAGCTATTTATATATATCTTATTTTTAAAAACTCCTTTAAATGGTTCTTTTCCTAGAGCAGGTATCTCTAGTAAAATTTCTAAATACTCTTTTTTTATAATTTCCACACCTATGTCCATTATCCCAGAAAAATCATCTTTATTATATTTAGCTAAAAGGGCTATTGCCGAGGATATACCAAAAACTGGAAAATCCCCTTTAACAAAGCTGTTACTTATTTTGTTTATATTTAATTCTACAATTAATGTTTCAATTATTTTAAGATTATCTCCACAGATAACCAACCCATTTAAACCATTTAGCTTACTCAAATTATCTATGTAAATTGTTTCGACTCCGCATTTCTCAAAAACATACTCCTGTTCTTTGAAGTCCTCTTTTGTTGCTATTATTCCTACTCTCATAAAACTCAACCTTTTATTTCTCAGTTATTATATATTATTACTAAGTTTTTTGGTTGATACAAAAAAGATAACCAGGAATCCCCGATTATCTTTAAATCTAGCTATTTCATTGTACTATTTCATATGTTTCCCGAGCAATCATTAATTCTTCATTAGTTGGGATTACTAACACCCTAACCCTTGAACTGTCTGTTGTTATATCTGCTTCTTTACCCCGAACAGCGTTTTTATCTGTGTCAATTTCTAGACCTAAGTACGTTAAACCCTTACAAACATCATAGCGTGTTTCTGGGGAGTTTTCGCCTAAGCCTGCTGTAAATACTATGGCATCAACACCATTCATAGCAGCCACATAAGAACCAATAAATTTCTTAACCATATAATCAAATCTATCTAGGGCTAATTGTGCTCTTTCATTTCCTTTTTCAGCAGCAATTTCTATATCCCTAAAATCACTGCTTACACCAGAAATGCCCAAAACACCACTTCGTTTATTTAGGACATTAGACACTTCCTCTAACGACCATCCTTCTTTCTTCATTAGGAAAGAAACTATTGCTGGATCGATGTCTCCAGACCGAGTACCCATCATAAGACCCTCTAATGGTGTAAAGCCCATGCTTGTTTCAATTGATTTTCCACCATCAACTGCACAAATACTTGCACCATTACCTAGATGACAGGTAATAATTTTTAATTTTTCAATAGGTTTTCCCAACATTGCTGCTGCTCTTTGAGCAACATATTTATGTGAGGTACCATGGAAACCATACTTACGAACTTTATATTTTTGATAAAATTCATAAGGTATCCCATATAAATAGGCATGCTTAGGTAATGTTTGATGAAATGCTGTATCAAAAACACCAACCTGAGGAACTGAGGGCATCAATTTTTTACAGGCCTCTATGCCCATAATATTAGGAGGGTTATGAAGGGGTGCTAAAGAAATATTGTCAATTAGCGACTGCATAACCTTATCATTAATTAAAACAGAGCCTGAGAAGTCTTCTGCACCGTGTACTACCCGGTGCCCTATAGCACTAATCTTGTCCATGCTATCAATAACACCATGAACCTCATCAACTAGTGCAGCCAATACTAATTCTATAGCCTTTACATGGTCTGGCATCTCAGTTTCTATTTCATATCTATCCTTATTATTTGGACAGTGTGATAATTTTGCACCATCTAAACCAATTCTTTCAACTAATCCTTTTGCTAAAACACTTTCATCAAGCATGTTAAATAATTGGTACTTTAAGGATGAGCTACCACAGTTAATAATAAATACATTCATTAAACTTACCTCCACTTTTTTATCTACATTTATTTTACTATAGATGAAATTACTTCTCAATAGTTAATTCTTTTTTTCACATAAAAATTTTATTTTAATTTTTTTTTTTGTCCTTTTTTATTAGATTGTGTTACTTTTTATAAATAATCCCCTAAAGCATAAAAAAACCAGCTTAGCTGGCTTCTTCATGCTTTTTTTATTAACTTTCTTCGGCAACCACTCTAGCTATTGCAACTACTGCATCTTCTTCTCCAACCCTCATAATTAAAACTCCTTGAGTCGTCCGGCTCATTGATGATATATCATCAGTCTTCAATCTAATAATAATACCTTCTTTAGATATTATCATTATTTCTTCACCTTCTTTTACTACCTTTGTCCCTACTAGTTTACCATTTCGTGGGGTAATCCTTAAGGTTAGAATACCTTTACCACCCCTAGATTGAGTTCTATATTCCTCAACTGGCGACCTTTTTCCATAACCTTTATCTGTTATAACTAAAAGCTGGGAGTCATTTCTAATAATATCCATACCCACCACTTCGTCATCATTATCAAGGCGTATTCCCCTTACTCCATGGGCAGTCCTACCCATAGAACGAACATCCTGCTCATTAAAGCGTATGGACATCCCTTCTTTAGTGACAAGAATCACATCCTGATTACCATCAGTTAATTGGACGCCCATTAATTCATCATCATCAGCTAAAGATATGGCAATAATCCCATCCTTACGAGAGGTATCATATTCACTCAAATCGGTCTTTTTGACAATCCCCTTTTGGGTTGCAGCTAAAAGATACCAATCAGTAGTGTATTCTTTTACTGGTATAACAGTGGTGATCTGTTCATCGCCATTTATATATAAAAGATTGATAATGGCGGTACCTTTAGATTGCCGACTGGCTTCCGGTATTTCATAAACTTTCAGCCTATAAACCTTCCCTTTATTAGTAAAGAACATTAAATAATTATGGGTAGATGTAATGAACAACTGTTCAACAAAATCTTCACCTTTTGTTGTCATGGCTGTAATTCCTTTACCACCACGGCGCTGACTTTTATAGGTATCGGTTGGCATCCGCTTTATATAGCCGGTATGACTGATTGTTATTACTACATCCTCATCAGCAATTAAATCTTCCATCTCTAGTTTATCATCAGAAATGCTAATTTCTGTTCTTCTTACATCGGAGTATTTTTCTTTAATAATACTAATTTCTTCTTTAATAATGTCATATACCATACCTTCGTCAGCTAATACACTACGAAAATATTCAATTTTTTCCATTAGTACTTTATATTCTTCATCTAGTTTTTCTCTTTCTAAGCCGGTAAGTCTTTGTAATCGCATTTCCAAAATAGCCTGAGCTTGTTTTTCACTAAGACTAAATCTGCTTATCAAATTATTTCTAGCTTCTTCTGTTGTCCGAGAACTTCTGATAGTTTTTATTACCGCATCAATATTATCTAATGCTATTTTCAAGCCCTCAACAATATGGGCTCTTTCTTCTGCCTTTGCTAATTCATACTTAGTCCTACGGACTACTACATCTTTTTGGTGTTCTAAATAATGAAATAGGACTTCTTTAAGATTTAGTACTTTTGGCTCTCCATCCACAATAGCTAACATAATAGTTCCAAAGGTCTCTTGCAGTTGGGTATTTTTATATAATTGGTTAAGAACTACTTGAGGATTAACATCCCTTCTTAACTCTATTACCATTCTCATTCCTGTGCGGTCTGACTCATCCCTTAAATCAGTAATGCCATCTATTTTTTTATCTCTTACCAAATCTGCAATTTTTTCTATTAATTTGGCTTTATTTACTTGATAGGGTAGTTCGGTAGCCACTATTCTCATTTTACCATTATTCATCTTTTCAATCTGGGTTTTTGCCCTGACCTTAATTACACCACGGCCAGTTTCATAAGCCTGTCTAATACCCCTTTTACCCATAATAATGCCCCCGGTTGGAAAATCGGGGCCATTTATAAATTTCATTAAATCCATACTATTTATATCCGGTTGATCAATTAAAGCAATAACCCCATCTATTACTTCCCTTAAATTATGGGGTGGTATATTAGTTGCCATACCTACCGCTATCCCCGATGAACCATTAACCAATAAATTAGGATATCTAGAAGGTAATACAACCGGTTCTTCTAAGGATTCATCATAGTTAGGAATATAATTTATCGTATTTTTTTCAATATCCGCCAAGAGCTCAATAGCTAATTTTGACATCCTCACTTCAGTATAACGCATGGCTGCAGCGGAATCACCATCAACAGAACCAAAATTACCATGTCCATCTACCAATGTATAACGGGTTGAAAAAGGTTGAGCCATTCTGACCATCGCATCATAAACAGCACTATCACCATGAGGATGATACTTAGCTAACACATCACCGACAACGTGGGCTGATTTTTTATGGGGCTTGTCCGGTGTCATTCCGTTTTTATACATGGAAAAAAGAATACGTCGATGTACTGGTTTTAAACCATCCCTTACATCAGGTAAAGCTCTACCAACAATTACACTCATTGCATAGTCAATATATGATTTCTGCATTTCATCTTCTATTTTAATTGGTAATATTTTACCATGGGTGAAATTCTCCACTATTAATTCCCCTCTCACTTACTTTTCGTAATCACTGCAAGTGATTCTATTTAAATATCCAAATTTCTCACATATCTTGCATTGGTCTGAATAAATTCTCTTCTAGGTTCAACTTTATCACCCATCAATATAGTAAATATTTCATCAGCTTTAATAGCATCATCTAAGTTTACTTTTAAAATTGTTCTTGTTTCAGGATTCATGGTGGTATCCCATAACTGATCCGGGTTCATTTCACCTAGTCCTTTATATCGCTGGATAGAATAGTTATCTCTACCTACCTTTTCTAAATGAATATCCAGCTCTTTATCAGAATAAAGATATGTCTCCTCTTTATTTTTCTTTACTTTAAAAAGAGGGGGTTGAGCTATATAAACATAGCCTGCTTCTACCAAGGGTTTCATATATCGATAGAAAAATGTTAATAAAAGTGTTCTAATATGGGCACCGTCAACATCAGCATCACTCATCAAAATAATTTTATGATACCGGGCTTTGGTTAAATCAAAATCTTCACTAATCCCTGTACCCATAGCTGTAATTATTGTTCTAATTTCTTCATTATTTAAAATCTTATCTAAGCGAGCTTTTTCTACATTAATAATTTTACCTCTTAAGGGTAATATTGCCTGAAATTTTCGATCCCTACCCTGTTTGGCTGAGCCACCGGCGGAATCACCCTCTACTAGGTATACTTCACAAAATTGTGGATCCTTAATTGAACAATCAGCTAATTTTCCTGGTAATGTAGTATTTTCTAAAACATTTTTCCTTCTGGTTAATTCTCTAGCTTTTCTCGCTGCTTCTCTTGCCCTAGCAGCAAAGACAGCTTTTTCTATGATTTTTTTACCTATTGCCGGATTTTCTTCTAAAAATGTAGATAAATTTTCATTTACTATACTTTCAACTATTCCTCTTACTTCACTATTGCCTAATTTTGTTTTTGTTTGTCCTTCAAATTGGGGTTCAGGAATCTTAACACTCAACACTGCTGTTAATCCTTCTCGTATATCTTCACCTGTTAAATTATTGTCATTTTCTTTTAAAATATTTTGTTTTCGGGCATAGTCATTCATAACCCTAGTTAAAGCAGATTTAAATCCTGATTCATGGGTACCGCCTTCTTGGGTATGGATATTGTTTGCATAAGAAAAGATATTCTCAGTATAGGTATCTGTATACTGTAAGGCTACCTCGACCTGTACTGCATCTTTTTTAACCTCAAAATAAATTACCTTAAGATTTACGGGGTCTTTATTTTTATTAATATATTTAACAAAATCAACTATTCCGCCATCATGTATAAAAACAGACTCATTATTATCTCTTTCATCTCTTAAAAGAATTTTTAAACCCTTATTAAGAAAAGATAATTCTCTTAACCTTTGGACCAAAATATTAAAATCATATATTAATTCTTCAAATATTTTAAAGTCTGGTTTAAAAACTATTTTTGTACCCGTTTTTTGGGAAGTACCAATAACTTTTAATTTTGATACTGTTTTGCCTCTTTCATATCTCTGGTGGAATACTTTATCTTCTCTGCTTACTTCTACTTCTAGCCATTCTGATAAAGCATTAACAACCGACATCCCAACCCCATGTAACCCTCCGGATACTTTATAACCTTGCCCTCCAAACTTTGCCCCTGCATGCAAAGTAGTTAAAACAAGTTCAACCGCTGGTATTTTCATCTTTGGGTGGGCTTCTACTGGAATTCCTCGCCCTTCATCTATAACTGTAATACTATTATCTTGATGAATTATTACTTCAATTTGATTTCCATAGCCAGCTAATGCCTCATCAATACTATTATCAACTATTTCAAATACTAAGTGATGTAACCCTTTGGAGCTTGTACTACCAATATACATACCAGGCCGTTTACGAACAGCTTCTAATCCCTCAAGGACTTGTATTTCATTGGCCGTATAACCATTATTATTGATTTGGTCCATATTCTTCTCCCCTTTTTAATGCTATAAAAAGTATAATTTAAATCCGATAAAGTGTAGCCCACCTGATTCATTGGTGACATTCCTCAAAGTAAAATTATAGCAAAGTTTATATATTATAGCAATATATGATTTACTTATATTTCCATCAAAAAAATACTATTTTTATATCCCATAAAATAAACCGGATAATTCCGGTTATTGGAAAATTTTTATTTATCTTTTTCTAACCCAAATATATGTCCAAATCTTTTAACTAATGTTGAAGATGAAATTGGGGACATATATAAACCTTCTTTTGTTAAAACAAAGGTTTTTGTTTTTTCTATACTCCCTATTTTGTACGATTTTTTTTCTGATTCTGCAATTTCTAAAAATTCACGGGTTGAAATAGCATTACAACATATATCCTTATCAAAAATTCCTATTACTGAATTTTTGGGAACTATTACATTTTCCCCTAAATGTAAAAACACTTATTATTCCCCCCCTGAACCATTTATAATTCCACCTTCTACTCTAAAAACCTCTATCTTTTGTTTAATACTATCTACTAATTCCATATTTGCACCCGTAATAAAAGTTTGTATTTCATTATCTTTAATTACTTTTATTAAAAAGTCTCTCCGATAATCATCTAATTCTGACATTACATCATCAAATAACAGTATAGGGTATTCTCCATTTTGTGACTGAAAAAGTTTTATTTCTGCTAGCTTTAATGCCAATATCGCTGTTCTTTGTTGTCCTTGTGAACCATATATTTTTAAATCTTTATCATTTAAATAAAAAACTAGATCATCTCGATGAGGCCCGTAAAGTGTCATATTTTTAAAAATATCTTCTCTTCTATTCTTTACTATTATTTCCTTAAACTGTTTTGATATTTCATCAATATCAAAATCTTGTTTGCAAATTATAGAAGAGTTGTATTTTATATTTATTTTTTCTTTCCCATATGTTATTTCTTCATGGTTTTTTCTAGCCACAGGGACAACTTTTTTTAAAAATTCTACTCTATTCTTGATTATTAAACTTCCATATTTTATTAACTGTTCATCCCATACATCTAAACTTTCTGGGCTTTGGTTTTTTCTTTTTATATCTTTTAATAGAGCATTCCTTTGCTTTAATATTTTATTATAATTTATTAGAATATTATAATAACCGCCAACTAACTGACAAATTTCTAAATCTATATATTTTCTTCTTTCCGATGGTCCATCTTTTATTATTGCTAAATCATCAGGAGAAAAGGTAACAGTTTGGAGAAAACCAAATAAGTCAGAAATTTTCCGGTATTTTACACCATTGATTTTTATCTGTTTATTTCCTTGCCGGTCATAATATAATTCAATATTAATTTCTCTATTTAAATCCTTTTTAATTAATTCACAGCTTATTCTAAAAAAATTATTATTCCAGTTAATTAAATCTACATCTTTATTGTGCCGAAAGGTTGTTCCTGTGGATAAATAACAAATTGCCTCTAATAAGTTAGTTTTACCTTGAGCATTTTTCCCTATAAATAAATTTATATTTGTTTTAAACTCGACACTTTGCTGTGTGTAATTGCGATAATTTTCTAAAATAATTTTTTTTAAAAACATATTTTACTCCAGATCAAACAGTTCTTAAAGGTAAAATTAAATAAATAAAATTATTATGATTACCTGATTTTATTATACCAGGACTTAATGGACCACTTAAATTTATATTTAAGTCTTCTGTATCTATTATTTTTAACGCATCTAATAAGTATTTAGCATTAAAAGATATTTCAATATTTTCCCCTTCGCTATAGCTTGGTATTTTTTCTTCTACTTTACCCATTTCAGATTTAGATGTGATTTCTAAAAACCCATCTCCCATAACTAATTTAATAATACTTGTACCATCTTTTTCACTGGAAAATAAGTTTGCTCTCTCAATAGTTTCCTGAAAAGCTTTTGTTTTTACTTTTAAAAGTGATTTATATTCTTGGGGTATAACCTGTTTATAATTAGGAAATTTACCTTCAATTATCCTAGAAATTATTTTTGTATCTTGCGTTTCAAAAGAAATCTGATTCATATTTCCTTTAATAATCAAAGCTTCATCTTCTTCTTTAATAATTCTATTAACTTCACCTAAGGTTTTACCAGGAATAATTATACTAATACTTTTATTTTGATTATTTTTTAGAATTCCTGATCTCAAAGCTAAACGGTGAGTATCTGTAGCAACCATATGTAGTTCATTATTTTCTAGTTCAAAAAGAACTCCTGTAAATATTGGACGATTATCATCGGTAGCAGTTGCAAATATTGTTTGTTTAATCATATTTTTTAAAATATTAGTTTCTACTTCAATAGAAAAATTACCTTCTAATTCCGGTATTAGAGGAAATTCATCTCCAGGCCAGCCTTTTAGGTTTACTTCTGCATCATCGTATTGAATAGAAACTCCAATAATATCCGAAAGATAATTAATAATTATTTTAGTGTTAGGCAATTTTCTTACTAACTCCGAAAAATGACGGGCAGGTAATACTATTTCTCCTTCTTCTATTACTTGGACTGGTACTTTACATTCTATACCAATCTCCAAGTCTGTTGCTGCAAACAAAAGATTATTATCCACAGCTTTTAAAAAGATACCAGATAAAATTGGAATAGTATTTTTATTAGAAACAGCTTTTTGAACAGCATTTATTCCATCTAATAAATTTTCTTTAGAGGCAATTATTTTCAATATTAAAACCACCCTTTCTTTTAAGGAATATTTTTATTATTAAGTAATATATATAGTAGTTATAGTAATAGTAACTGTGGATTTGTGTAAAAGGAAGAAAAAGCTATACACAGAATGAAAGAGTCCATGTTTATAAGGTTGTGGGGATAAGGGTAAGTTTATCCACATATTAACAGGGTAAAATATCTTCTTATATTATCAACAGGTTGTCCACAGCTTATTAGTATTTTTGTCAACATTTAATTTTCATTTAATCTATCTTTAATCTTATTTACAATTTCTTGGACAGAAGGATCTATTAATAATATAGAATTAATTTTCTCACATGAATGAATAACTGTTGTATGGTCCCTGCCTCCAAATACTTCTCCTATTTTAGGTAAAGATAAATCTGTCATATCCCGGCATAAGTACATTGCAATTTGTCTTGGAAAAACAACATTTCTAGTTCTTTTTTTTGCTTTTAAGTCGTCTATTTTTAAGAGAAAAGCTTCTGCAACTTTTTCTTGAATAAAATCATATGTTATTGGTCGTGGTTTATTGGCAGGAATAATATCTTTCAAGGCTTCTATCGCTAAGTCTAAATTTATTTCTTTTTTTTGTAATGAAGAAAAGGCTATTACTCTAATTAAAGCTCCTTCCAATTCTCTAATATTTGATTGAATTTTATCTGCTATATAAGTCATTACATCATTATCCACTGCTATATTATCTAATTGAGCTTTTTTTCTTAATATGGCTATTCGAGTTTCTAAATCTGGTGCTTGAATATCTGTAATTAATCCCCATTCAAATCTAGTTCTCAAACGGTCCTCAAGGGTAGGGATTTCTTTAGGGGGTCTATCACTAGAAATAATAATTTGCTTATTTGCTTCGTAGAGGGCATTAAAAGTATGAAAAAACTCCTCCTGAGTACGCTCTTTTTTTGCTAAAAATTGAATATCATCAATTAATAAAACATCAATATTCCGGTATTTATCACGAAATTTAGCTGTTTTATCATCTTTAATACCATCAATAAGTTCGTTAGTGAATTTTTCAGATGATACATAAACAATTTTGGCATTTTTATTAGTATCAAGAACATAATGACCAATGGCATGCATTAAATGGGTTTTCCCTAGCCCAACCCCTCCATAAATAAATAAAGGGTTATAAGCTCTAGCTACTGATTCAGCCACAGCTAGTGCAGCAGCATGGGCAAACCTATTACTATTACCAACAACAAAAGTATCAAAAGTATATTTAGAATTGAGGGGATTACCAATAATATCTTCCGGCTTTCTATTTATTATGGTGCTTTTTTCTTGTGTTAGGTCCACATCATCTTCATTTTGTTGACCAATTACAAATTTTAGGTTTACAGGCTGGTTTAAAAGGGACTGTAATTTTGCTTTGATAAGATCTATGTAACGATTTTGGAGCCAGTCTTTTGCAAATTCATTTGGTGTACTGATAATCAAATAATCATCATAATAAGCAATTAATTCTGTTGCCTGAAACCATGTTTCAAAGCTTGGTTTACTTAAGTCATCCTCTAATAATTGTAATGTTTCTTTCCAAATATCAGAAAGTTGTGATTTAATCATTATTTTTACCCCCAAAACTAGTATGCTTAATTAAATATTAAGTAGTGAAGTTATCTACAGATTTATCCACAGGGTGTGTATAAATAATATTTAAAATGTGTAAAAAAATAATAAACAATTAAAAATAGTATCTAAATAATACCAAAATTAATCAAAGTTATCAACAACTACAAATATTAAAAAAATATACTTATCCACATTTAGACGACTTAATAAAAATTAATTTATAAATTTATAGACTTTGTTAAGCTTAGCCTTGACCCTTTGCAGGCTATAGGATATAATTTTGTTTGTGTGTGGATAACTAATTAATTAAATTTGACCATATATATGCAAAATTACAGAGGGGGGTGTTCCAGAATGAAAAGAACTTATCAACCTAAAAATAGAAAACATAAAAGAGTTCATGGTTTTCGAAAAAGAATGAGTACTGCTACAGGCAGGGCTGTAATTAAAAGAAGAAGACTAAAGGGAAGGACAAGACTAAGTGCTTAATTTTCCATCTGAAGCATAGTTGGTTAATTTATTATTTTAAGGTACTATAATCTTTTACTTCTTTGCTACGAGAAAAGGCCCATCGTGGCCTTTTTAGATTTTTTGTTATTATTTATAATACTAGTTTAATTATTGGCAAGCTTTATGGAAACAATATTATTAAATTTCTAAAGAAAAATAGCGAGGTTTTAAAATAGGGAGATGATAAAATGTTGCCTAA
>JUEF01000028.1 GCA_000802045.1 Peptococcaceae bacterium BICA1-8 | reverse complement strand
ATGCGCGAAGGCTGCTATAAAGAAGGAGCAAAGACAAAGTCTTTTTCCGTATCCATAAAATCCAATACGCATCAAGAACAAATCAATTACCAGGAAACCGAATATTTCAAGATGAGATCCAAGGAACGGTATAAGATTGAAGCTAAAAATAGTGAACTAAAACACAGACATGGATATGATGTTGCATCATCTTCAGGTCTAATTGGCATGCAAATGCAAGGAGCATTAACCATATTTACTGTTAATTTAAAGCGAATCTTAACTTTAACTAAGTAATAATATGGGTAATTTAACAGGGTACTCTTGGGATGCACGCTGAAACCTGAGAAAAAAAGAACTAGAACAGCTCGAAATTGTTTAGAGCTTCTTTCTAGTTCTTTTTTAGTACTTTAGATAAGAGAAGGGTACCAAAATAGCTAATGTTTTTCAGTGCCCTCGCCAAACGGCAGGGTTTATTTTGTGAAACGGTCCAAATTGTGTTAACGCTATGAATGCTATAGATTGTTGCTGTGTTATCCTGAGGAAGGTACGACCGAAGGATCTGAAAGATTCTTCACCTACGTAAGATCAAGATCCTTCGCTAACGCTCAGGATGACAATCTTGGTTATCCGCCAAATTATATAATTTTTCAGTGGCCTCTTACTTTTCTTGTTCGAGTGTAATTTTTGCACCCTATTTTTTATCCATACTCTCTATATAGATGCTCCTTGAAGGGAATGCCACCGATAGACCAAGCTCCTTGAGAATATCCATTATTTTAAGGTTTATATCCTCTTGTACTTCAAGGAATTTTTGCCAGTTTGTAGTATTGGTAAAAAAGTACAGGAATATATCTAGTGAATTGTCACCGAAGCTTTCAAAATACACAAAAATTGTCTGCTTATGTACCTCTGGATGTCCTTCAAGCATTTTCCTTAGTCGTTCCACGCATTCTCTCATTTGCTCGGAGGTGGTGTTGTAGGTGACGCCTAGTCTATAGCTTATTCTCCTTTTGCCCATTTGTGACCAGTTAGTAATAGGATCATTACTCATCACAGAATTAGGAATTGTAACAAGTGACTGAGCAAAGGTGCGTACTCTCGTGCTTCTAAATCCCATTTCCTCTACTGTTCCTTCTACATGAGGTGTCTGAATCCAATCACCTATTGAAAAAGGCCGGTCAATCATTATTGTAATGCTTCCAAAGAGATTTGCGGCTGTGTCCTTGGCAGCAAGGGCAAAGGCAAGACCACCAAGACCTAGACCGGTAAGTATGCCAGCGATTTCGTCAAACCATACTTGTGTAACTGTGATGCTCCCGATTATTATGATCATTCCCTTAAGACCATTAGTAAGAAACGATGCCAGCATATCATCAAATTTTGTTTCAGTTTTCTCGGTCAATCTTTTAAAGAAAATGCTAAAAGTGTTTGTAGCTCTATAAGCTGCCCAAAATAAGGTGTAGAGAATTAATGAACGTGATATTTTTTCAATAAATAACTGAACATTAGGTGAAAAATTAATAATCTGCCCTGCGAGGTAGATACCTAAAATAATAAATGCGAAGCGGGCTGGTTTCTCTAGTACCTCCAGAAGCTGATCATCAATGTCACTTTTTGTCTTAGTTGTAAGCTTCCTAAACATCCCAACAATGAACTTTACAAATACCTGTCTTAACAATAAAGCAAAAATTATTATTGCTAAGGCGCCTGCTATCCTCCACATGCTCTCACTAAAAACAAACTCCTCCATTAGGCTTAAAATATCTTCCCAGAATTTCATCCTTTCCCTCCTAAAACAGTCTTTTTCTACTTTTTCTATATATGCTTAGTGAAAATCCTTCCCGAAAAACAAAAAAGCTGCATAATTCTTGGTGAGGTGAAATGTGAAAAGGTGAAAAAAGTGTTAGAGTGGAACTGGGAAAGGTGTAGAATTATTGGACTTGGTTAAATGCGAGTATGCTTGGATGTGTTTGATTTGCTGAACCAAGGGCTGTTCAAAAGGGATGTTTATCTAGGCTAAGGCCGCAGTCGAAAATACTAGCAAAAGAAGCACCAATGTCCCTATATGAGATAAGAAGCGCGGCAGGACTTCCCTTAGGTAGGGAAAGTAGTGGGACTGAGCAGCAGCTAAAGAATTTTGGCAGGGGTTATTTATTATTTAAAAAGTTATGTAATTGAGCTGGTCAAATGCGAGCATAGCTAGGCGCTGAAAAGGGGCAAAACCGGAGGCGTACTAAGGTACGTTGAGGATTTTACCCCTTTTCAGGAACGACGCTAGGCGAAGTATTTCACCAGCTCTACTTTACTATAACGGCGGTGCCGTATACTAGCACCTCTGCTGCTCCCTGGCTTACCGAGGCGCTGGTAAATCTAATATTTACAATAGCGTTAGCACCTTTACTTTCAGCCTCTGCAACCATCCTACTCACGGCAATCTGTCTGGCCTCCCGTAGCATTTCTTCATACTCTGTCAGCTCTCCACCTATTAAATGCTTCAGGCCGCTCAAAATATCTTTCCCTACATGCTTGGCTCTGATAGTACTGCCTTTTACTAAGCCAATGACCTGTTGAACCTCTTTGCCTGGAATGTTTTCTGTGTTTACTAAAATCATAATATTGACCTCCCTTAAATTTTACAAAAATAAGTTTTTTCTCGCCCACTCGCTCACTGACAGAAATATTCTGCTCCTAAGTATTAGCTTAACAATCACTGTACAATGATTGTTAATAATCCTTAAGTTTATCCCAATCTTCCTTCTTTTTCTCCTGACGACGCTCATTAATTACATGAATCATTCCAAATACAACTCCAATGGCAAAAAGAATAACTGCAAATCTTAAGAAGATAAAAACAAAGTCTGGACCAATTAAAAAAGGTGTAACTATAGTTACTGCGTATATAAGTATTGCGGAAATAAAACAAAAGATAGCGACCTTTTTAAACATCTAGGATTTAACCTCCTTTCGATTTCAAAAATAGGAACGGACGCGCGGTGCGCCCCTTACTTTGTTATTTGCCTAAACACTAGATAGGAATAAACTGTGGTAAAAATAGTGGGAATAAAAATACCGGCCATTACAACTATAAATCTTACAGAATTTTCGGTAAGCAATACTCCGATTAAGGCAATTATGCCACCCAAGACCATGGCTTTTGATCCTACTTGGTGAGTTTTGCGCCAGACTTCTTCATTTGCTAAGGTCCAAGGATAACGAAATCCTATAAAATAATTATGTCTAACTCTTCCCATAACATTACCCATAATGATAAATAAAATAGAAACACCCACAGCAACCCAGAGACCAATATCTATAGAGTAGCCTAAGGAAGCAAGTACTGTTATAACAAACATAAAAACAAAAAATATATGTGTAGCATATCTTATTAACTTATAGGAACCAAAGAACTTTTCGTAATTTGCCCGCTTTGGGTCTAAGTGGGGTAATACTAGATAAAATACATATAAACCAATGTTTAACAAGGGTAAGAAGAAAGTTCCGAATTCTCTAGAACTGTAATCATCAATCTCCCCTTTAGTGTTCCAATGGGTAGGAACCATGTCAGGCATATATGGGTATATTAAAATGGCTGCAATTAGTGGAATTGCTAAAAATAGTAAAAAGGGCCATTCCTTTTTTATGAATTTATTCAAGTGACTTAACCTCCTTGTTATCAATTATATTTAGAAAAAAACTTAATACCTCTTGAAAAACGGTAGTATTGAGTGAGTAAGAGATGCTTTGACCCTGTCTTTCATCAATGACCAGATTTGCCTGTTTCAATAAATTTAAATGGTGACTGATACTGGGCTTAGATATATTGAAAAAATCAGCAATTTCTCCAGCAGTCATATCCCGTTCTTTTAGTAACTGCAGTATTTTTCTGCGATTTGGGTCTGACAAAGCTTTGAAAATGTTATTTTGGTCGGGCAAGTTGACACCTCCTATAAAAGGATGTTTAGATATTTAGATAAGAAGCTAAATATCTAATTACAATTTACCATATTGACAAGATGTATGTAAAGACATATATGAAAATATTTTTAACTAAAAAACGGCATATTAGAAAAAGTTAAAAAAACTTGGCTTGCGCCAAGTTTTCTAATCCTTATGGTCTTCTTTAGCCGGGGTTTTTTGGGGGAAACAGTTACTATAGGCAATAGGATCAGCAACTTCCATAGGCGTTTTGCCCAATAAACTAATCAAAGCATATTTTTCCCGCAAACTACTTTTATTTCGCCAGCTTTTCTTTGACTCCATAAAAGCACCTCCTATCTTAGTGTGTTTAGAAATAAGAATTTTATACTGGTGCTAAAAGTAAATTCTTACTTGTGCAAAATATTTTTAAAAAAAGAAAGTTTCCGTATTGACTACAACACTTTAACAAGTTAAAATAATAGCACAACAATAATACATTAAAATAATTTTTGGGGGTTACTTAAGATGAAGAAAAAAGGGTTTTTATTAGCTATTGTCTTACTATTGGCTCTAGCGCTTGTAATGACAGGATGTGCAAAAAAAGAGGAACCAAAAGTAGAACAGCCAAAGGAAGAGCCAAAACAGGAAGTAAAACAAGAAGGTGATGGTTCTTGGGAGAGAGTTACAAAGGCAGGCAAGATAGTAGCAGGCTTGGATGATAACTATCCTCCGATGGGTTTCCGTGATGAAAAAGGTCAATTAACAGGTTTTGATATAGATATGGCTAAGGAAATGAGTAAACGGTTAGGTATAGAAATTGAATGGCAGCCTACAGCCTGGGATGGTGTAGTGGCTTCTTTAAAAGCTAAGAAGTTTGATGTAATTATCTCAGGGATGACTGTTACAGAGGAACGATTAAAAGAAGTGAACTTTGCTGGGCCATATATTTTTGCAGCCCAAGCTGTATGTGTTCAGGATAAAAATGATACTATTAAAACAAATGCTGATTTAAAAGGCAAAGTAGTAGGAACGCAAAATGGCAGCACAGGTTACAAAGTAGCTGAAGAGTTGTTAAATAAAGGAGAACTTAAAGAAATTAAAGGTTACAGTGATTATGCACTGGCCTTCCAAGATTTAAAAATCGGTCGTGTTGATGCTGTTATTTCTGACAACTATGTAATTGCCGGGTATATCAAAAATATGCCTGGTGAATTTAAGATGACAGGTGAGTTATTCGCCGAAGAAACTAATGGTATAGCAGTTAGAAAAGAAGATAAAGAGCTGTATGATAAGCTTAATCAGGTGATTAAAGACATGATTCAAGACGGTACCTTAGCTAAAATTTCAGAAGAATGGTTAGGCGGAGACGCAACTGCCAAGTAAAAAAATAATGTTGATTATGGGCGAGTGGTCAAATACCATTCGCCTCTTCAACTTTCAAAAAGAAATGGGTATCTTTGCTATGTTAAAGTTTCACTTTAGGGGAGGATGTTGGGATTGGATAGTTTAGACTTTACCGTTGTATTGCCGAGATTGCCGCTTTTTATTCAAGGGGCATTTATGACAGTACAGTTAACGTTTTTTGCTATAGTATTTGGAACTATGATTGGTTTAGTAGTGGCGCTAGCCAAGATAATAAAATTCCCAATAGTAAATTTTATTGCTGGTATTTATACCTGGGTTTTCCGTGGGATACCTCTTTTAGTGCAATTGGTATTGATTTATTATGGACTACCTTCATTAGGAATAGAGTTCACGGCATATCAGGCAGCTGCTATTGGTTTAAGTTTATGTGGCGGAGCCTATATTGCTGAGATAATTAGAGCAGGTATTCAGTCTATTGATAAAGGGCAAATGGAGGCTGCCCATTCTCTAGGGATGAGTTGGAGCCAAGCTATGTTTAAAATTATAATTCCCCAAGCATATCGCAGGCTAATCCCTCCTATGGGCAATGAGTTTATTACCCTGTTAAAGGATACATCTTTAGTTTCAGTTATAAGTATGGTAGAATTATTGAGAACGGCTACTATTCATGCTTCATCGTCATTTAAGCCGTTTGAAATGTATATTACAGCAGCTTTAATATACTTATTATTGACAACATTCTTTACAGTGGCCTTTGGCCGCTTAGAGAGCAAATTAGCCATATCAGAGTAGTATGAGGGGATTATATGATTATAATTGACAATATTTCTAAAAGCTTTGGAACCCTGGAGGTATTAAAAGGCGTTTCCCTGTATGTTAAGCCTGGGGAAGTGGTAGTTGTAATTGGACCAAGCGGTTCAGGCAAGAGTACACTTCTTCGTTGTATTAACTATTTGGAGAAGATCAATAGCGGACAGATAAAAGTTGATGGTCAGTTGATAGGGAGAAAAGAAGTTAACGGCCGTTTAGTTGATGCACCAAATAAAGAGATTTATAAAATTAGATCTGGGATCGGCATGGTGTTTCAAAGATTTAATTTATTTCCCCATATGACAGTTCTTCAGAATATTATGGAAGCACCGATTTCGGTAAAAAAAGTTAGCAAACAGGAAGCAGCAGAACTGGCGGTGCAATTGTTAGAAAAAGTAGGACTGGAAGAAAAGGCCAATGCTTATCCCGCCCATTTATCAGGAGGGCAGCAGCAGAGGGTTGCTATCGCTAGGGCTTTGGCTATGAAACCAAAAATTATGCTTTTTGATGAGCCAACATCATCCTTAGACCCCGAATTGGTGGGCGAAGTTTTGGCTGTTATGAAGGACCTAGCTAAAGAAGGAATGACTATGGTTGTTGTCACCCATGAGATGAGCTTTGCAAAAGAGGTTGCTGATCGGGTAATCTTTATGGATGAGGGAAAAATTGTCGAGGAAGGACCTCCTTCCCAAATATTTACTAACCCTAGCCACCCCCGCACCCGGGAGTTTCTAGTGAAAATACTATAAAGTTATAAACGACACCTACCTAGGTGTCGCTTTTGGTGTAAAAGTGAAGGATTGAAGAAGTATACTACTAGGTAGCTTATTGCATGAATGCACTTAAGCTCAACAAAACTAGAGTGAATATTATAACAAAATTTGATAAATATTGTAAAACTAGCAGGTATTTTTAGGAATAAGGCGAATAAAATGAGAGGAAAAATAAAATTTTCACAAGAAGGGGTTTGCGGTAAGGGGCTGTTTTAAAATAAGGGGGTATAGTTAATGTCTGACTTTTTAAAGGCTTTTACCGTAGGGAGTAGCCAGATAGTAGCTGATGAATTATTGGCTGTTGTTCAGGAGGTTTTTTCTAAGGATATAAGTGCTAAGGCTGTAAGTGTTGATAAACTTTCATCAGATACAGATGCAGATTTATTTATTGCCTTGCCAACAAGGGTTGAACAAACAGCCCAAAAAGTTCCTCGGGAGAAAATTATCAGCCTGGAATTAGTGCCAAATTCGAAGTTCTATGTACAGATAGCTAAAATACCTGTTAACAACGAAGTAGTTATTTTTAATAATAATACTGCTCAAGGCAATAAAATCAAAGAATATTGTCTTGAACAGGGAATAGATCATATAATGTTTAAAGTACTTCCTTATGATGAAATTTCTAAAGAAGAGGTTATTGATAGTTTAAAAGATGCTGAGTATATTGCAGGCTCTAGTACTATTGTAGGTGCAGGCGGAGAGATAAGTAAATATGCTAAATATCTAAGGCCGGACGTGGTTATAATACCCGCTTTTAGGGGGCCGACTTTTGAATCAACTAAGGAAATAATGCAATACATAACTTTGTACAATTACCGGAAAATTTCTCGACAGGTCTCAAAAATTTGCAATGAATTAAATCAGGATATTCAAAATATTCTAGCTATAACTGAAGAAGTATCTGCATCTATTGAAGTCTCTTCTGGTACTATTGTTGATATTAGCGCTAAAATGAATGAAGATACACAAAAGGTTAATACCACAATAGCTTCCTCTAAGGCACTAAAGGAGGCTACTGATAAAATTAGTTCCTTCGTTGATACAATAAAGCATATCTCAGGGCAAACTAATTTGCTGGCTCTTAATGCTGCCATTGAGGCAGCGCGGGCTGGGGAACAGGGTCGGGGCTTTGCCGTCGTTGCACAAGAGGTAAGGAAATTGGCTGAGGAAAGCCGCAAATCTGTAGAAACTATACGGATACTTATGGAAGAGATATATACAGTGGTACGGGAAATAGGACCTTCCTTAAACGCCCTTACTAATGATTTAATAGAAAATAAAGAGAAAATTAATGGCATTGCTCTCTCGGCAATAGAGGAGAAAACTGCAGTGGGCGTTATAAACAAGAATCTAGAAAATATTAATAACACTAGTCAAGAACTTGCTAAGTCCATAAAAAGTTTAGTTGAATAAAGACGGTCTAGTTCCTTTATTCTGTAGGAAAAATTTGTTCGTATATCTTTCACCTGAAAGTAACAAGATAATTTTGAGGTGATTGGTAGATGAAAAACTATGTTGAAGGGGAACTAGTAGAGCAGAGTGTTATCATTACAAATAAGATTACACGCCAGTTGGAAGGCCTGGGATATCAGATGAATGGTTCTAGGTTTCGCAAATATGGTCAGGTAGAAGCCATTGTTAATGAACTAGTACCTTATGTAGAAAAAGAAGGTATCGACGCTTTTCATAGCTTATATCTAGAAGAATATAATTCCGAAAGGAAATTAGTAGGAAAGTATGAAAATGGTCAAGTTATTCGGATTGAAAGCTAAGCAACAGATTAGAGATTTAGATTAAGATTAAGTTTCGCTAGATTTAATACTATAGAAAGTCAGACAGTGCAACCTAACATGCACTGAGGTTCTTATTGACTTGAATGTCGATTCTAGGCTATAATTTAAGTAATTAATCGTATAAAAGCCTTCTGCCTTTAAATTGGTCCCGTGAGACCAAAAAGAGCTGAGGTAAGGTATTTCGATAGTAATACCTCCTTATTGTGCTCAACTCACGGTAAGGGGGTTTTTTGTGCGGCAAAAAGAGGAGGAGATTTGAATGGAAAAGCAACACAACTTTTTTACCTCGGGTATCTTATCCTTTCAGCACGTTTTAGCAATGTTTGGTGCAACTGTTTTAGTACCCTTTATTACAGGTTTAAACCCATCTATAGCTTTACTGGGAGCTGGAGTTGGAACACTCTTGTTCCACGCAATAACAGGTGGAAAGGTTCCTGTCTTTTTAGGTTCATCCTTTGCCTTTATTGCAGGTATTTTAATAGTCAAAGAAAACTATGGTTTAGCCTATGCTACCGGGTCTTTTCTAGTAGTAGGTGCCCTTTATCTTTTAATGGCTTTAGTAGTATATTTTATAGGACCAGATAAGGTAAAAAGGATATTCCCGTCAATCGTAACCGGACCTATTATAATAGTTATAGGCTTAATCTTAGCTCCTGTTGCCGTTGATATGGCCTCTGCGAATTGGAAAATTGCTATTCTTACCATTACAGCCATAGCCGTAACAGGAATTATAGCTAAAGGCTTTGTGAGGATGATCCCGATAATTGTAGGTATCGGCGTAGGGTATATTGCCTCTATTTCCATGGGAATTGTTGATTTCACTCCGGTTTTGCAAGCACCGATATTTTACGGTCCGTCGGAATTTACAGGGATGATGCTTTTTCCCCAGTTCTCCTTTGATGCTATGAAAATAATTGTTCCAATTGCCCTTGTTACCATGATTGAACATATTGGAGATATTACAACTAATGGAGCTGTTGTGGGTAAGGATTTCTTTAAATCCCCTGGTCTGCACCGCACATTAATGGGTGACGGTATTGCAACTGCTTTTGCTGGTTTAATCGGTGCTCCTGCTAATACCACTTATGGAGAAAATACAGGGGTACTAGCGGTAACCAAAAACTACAACCCGGCCATCTTAAGAGGGGCTGCTGTTGTTGCTATTTTACTAAGCTTTGTCGGTAAATTTGGAGCATTAATCCAAACTATACCTGTCGCCGTAATGGGTGGTGTTAGCTTCGTACTCTTTGGAATGATTGCCAGTATTGGTGTCAGAACCTTAGTTGATTCAAAGCCTGACTTATCTGACTTACGTAACAGTATTGTAGTTTTCACAATCTTAATTATTGGCATAGTATCTATTAAAGGTGAGGCTAACCCGGCAGTAATTACTTTTGCTGAGCATGCCAGCTTGTCAGGTTTAAGTTTAGCAGCTATTGTAGGTGTATCATTAAATGCAGTTATCAATATAATCATACCCTACTTTATCTCAAGCGAGAAGGAAGAGGCTGCTACTAAAGAAAATACACCCAATAGGGTGAAAGTAGCTTTAGAAAAGTCTAAGTAAGGAAAAGCTAAGTAAAGATTACACTTCACATAGTTTCGTTAGATTAAGATTTCGCTTCGCTAGA
>JUEF01000027.1 GCA_000802045.1 Peptococcaceae bacterium BICA1-8 | reverse complement strand
TTGATGCCCCTTGAGCAACTAAATGGGGATCATTTGTTTTAATACCTTTTTCTACTAGATTTAAAGCTTTTTTTATTTCCGGTTCATTAATATAGTTCTTTTCATGTAAATCAGGACGTTGATTAAAAACTATTGTATCAATTTCGCCACCAAAATCATATACTAATAAATCTATTTCTATTGCTTCACCAATATCCTGATAATAATTTCCTTTTACATGGTCAAAGGCAACAATACCAGGGAAAAACAAACCATCACTAGGTTCGATACTTAATGCTATTTTACCAACTTCATGGGGAGATATCTCACAGTTTAAGGCCCTAGCAGTTGCCAAACAAGCTGCACTAATATCAGCTGTACTGCTAGCCATTCCTTTAGAAATTGGAAGCTGGCTATTTACAGTAACTAGGGCTGAAAATCTTTTACCCGTAAGATATACCATGGTCTTTAAAACTGCCTGTAGTACTTTTTTTCTTTTAGGGTCATTAATATATATAAATTCTTGGGTATCATTCATTATTTCAACAGTAATTTTTGTAAAACAATTTACCGGGCAGGTAATATGAAAATTTATATTATCAAAAGTTCCTTGTACTAATTCTCCACAAGTCCCTGGGGATATAGCGCTTCCTTTCATTTGGACACCTCTATTCACTGATTCTCTCACTAGTTTATTCATAGCGCAGACATTTTGCTATTAGAATTTTATAAGAACCAGACAGACAAGAATAAAAATTACTTCAGTCATTTCATTTATGGCTCCATAGGTGTCCCCCGTATGCCCCATTAAATGCTTATTAATAATTAAAACTGGAGTTAAGATAATTAAAAAGGTTATCAATATTGAGAATAAATAAAAAATAGGTAACAATATTATAAATAACAGGAAAATAAATATTGTAGACAAATACCAATAACTTTTAGAGGTGTTTTGCCAAAAAATTTTACCAAGTCCTTCATTTTTAGCATAGGGGAAAAATGCAAGACAATACAGTAACATCCACCTGCCTAGCACTGGCATTACTAACAAAAATACTGGGGCATAGCTCTTAGGCAATGATACAATTACACTATATTTTAAAATTAGTAAAGCCACTAAAGCGGTGACGCTGTGAGCACCAACCCTACTGTCTTTCATAATCTCCAGTACTTTTTCCCTTGGTCTTGCAGATAATAATCCATCCATGGTATCCATAAATCCATCCAAATGAATACCACCAGTAATAATCATTTGCATAATTATAATAATTGCTCCCACAACCATGGGTGGAAGCAATATACTGCCTAATTTATAAGTAAGATATAATAATATACCCGTTATAAAGCCTACTAGTGTAAAATATCTACTTGAGCTACCTAAATCCTTTTCATTCAATTGGAACTTATAAGGAATAGGAATCCGGGTCATAAATTGCAATGCAATTAACAATCCGCGCATATAAATCCACCTCATTTTTTTTGTTTTAGGGCAAATTGACTACAGCTTGCAAGAAAGTTTTTAGCTAGATTAGGATTTCCTGCAAAATGCATGTGCAAATATGATGCTAATAGGTTTTTATTCAAATAACCTTCATAATTACCATTAGTAAAATAATATGCCCTTGGAACGGTTTGACTCTCCATTGGTTGAAAAGTACTATAATGGAACTCATGTCCTTTTACTAAAGTATTTTTACCACCTAAAATTGAATCGTTGGCTAACACACCTTCCCGATAACCCATTCCTGCTAGTTTATTAGTCATCTGACAACTGCCAGGAATTAATCCTGCCAGTTCAAAGCTTTTTCCGGAAAAATCCGTAATACTTTGGGTTAAATACATAAAGCCACCACACTCAGCATATATGGGCATACCTGACGAATTAGCAGCTTTTATAGCATTTAATAAATTTTTATTGCTGCTTAACTCACCTAAAAATAATTCAGGAAATCCTCCACCAATAATAAGCCCTGATAAACCCAGAGGAAGGGCGGAATCACATAAAGGACTAAAGGGAAGTAATTCAGCACCAAAATGCTCTAGTAAATCTAAGCTATCACGATAATAAAATGTAAACGCCTGATCAAAAGCATAACCGATTTTGTGCCCAGAAAATATACCTTTATCTTTGCTATTAAAAATTATATTCAAATCCCCATTAATTTGAGGTGCTTCATGAGCAATTTTAATAATTCTTTTAATATCAATTAATTGATTTAGTTTATCAGCTAATTTCTGTAGATGGTCTTGAGGACCATCCTTTTCTAGAGCTGGGATTAAACCTAAATGCCTTTCTGGCATCTTTAAATCACTAGTCCGAAATACATGACCAATTATTGGGATATCTAGGGAATCCATGGCTTGAGTAAGTATCTCTAAATGCCTCTGACTGGCTACTTTGTTTAATATAACTCCAGCTAGATTTACTTCGGGATCAAGATGTTTAAAACCATATACAACAGCAGCCGCACTGTGTCCCATAGATTTAGTATCAAGGACCAGAATTACCGGTGTTTTTGTAAGCTTAGCTATATGGGCTGTACTTCCTATTTGAGGATTTGCGCTAGAACCATCGAATAATCCCATTACCCCTTCAATTACTGCTATATCAGTTGTATAACAGTTTTTAAGCATCAATTCAAGTAATGTTTTTTCATCTAACATCCAAGCATCAAGATTTCTTGAAAACCGATTTGTGGCAAGGGTATGATAGCTGGGGTCTATATAATCTGGCCCCACCTTAAAACCTTGAACCTTGTAACCAGTATTGCATAAAAGCTGCATTAATCCACTAGTAATTGTTGTTTTCCCCACCCCACTATGGGTCCCTGCTATAATTATTCGTGGAATTTTCATAGTGTTTCTCCGTTCTAAAATTAGAATTGAATTAAAACTCTATTAAGTAGTGTAAGAACCCCTACCCATAGTGCTGAAACAATAAGCATTAATTTATTTGTTTTACTGATAGTGTCTAATACAAGGGGATTAATATTATCACCTATCAATTGTCTTTGAGAAGGGAGACCATGATAATAATTTAATCCTCCTAACCTCACACCTAATGCACCACTAACAGCGCTTTCGCTATAACCACTGTTGGGACTAGGATGATTTCTGGCATCTCTTAGTAAAATTTTAAAGGAATTACTCCCGGAATATCCTGGTAAAAGGAAAGCTGTTAAGCTAATAAAAATACCGGTAAGTCTAGCGGGCAAATAATTAAATGCATCATCAATACGGGCTGCAGTCTTACCAAAAAATAAATATTTTTCATTACGGTAGCCTAACATCGAATCAAGGGTATTAACAGCACGATAGACCATAGCTAACGGTGCTCCACCAATAAAAGCAAAAAATAAGGGGCTTGTTATTGCATCCACAATATTTTCTGCAACTGTTTCCACTGTTGCTCGAATTAATGGTGTCTCGTCTAAGTTATCGGTATCCCGGCCAACAATAAAACCTACTTCCTTCCGTGCGCAAGAAATGTTTTGTATTTTTAGTAATGCCTGGATTCTTGCACCAGCCTGAAAGAGTCCTTTTACAGCGATTGTTGTTGATATTAACCAGATATTCACTATAAGACCTAGGATGGGATTAATTTTAGTACACAGATAAATAACAAGCCAAGTAAATAAAAAAGTAAACGAAATTACTATCAATACTAGAAATGCACCTGAGATAAATTTATAAACATTAGACTTTTCTTTTTTATATAGAATATTCTCTAAATGACTAATCATCTTGCCGATAATTATCACGGGATGGGGTATATCAGGTGGATCACCTATTATTAGATCAATTATATAAGCAACTAGAAGGGTAATACTATTCATTTTCTATATCCATTACTTCATAAAGGAAGGGTAAGTTTATATTTTCTCTGACTATTTTAGCCAACTTATTAAAGGCTTCCTCCTCTATAGCACTTACATTTATTGAAGAAGCTTCAATTGGCAGCCATCCTTTATATTTCCTGACATTATTCAAGATTTGCCTTCTTAGTAAGTCATTATCGAAAATGCCATGGAGATATGTCCCGAAAACCAAACCATCTATATTCATTGAACCCTCAGATATTTGTGTGCTTTTATTTAAGGTAAATGGATGCTCGTCTATATCTTTAAAGCTTGTTTTTCCCATATGTATTTCATACCCTGCTATTTTTAATGCTTGGCAGGCACTTAATAGGCCTGTATTTCCTTTTACTTCACCTGTAACTTGGGTTGTTACCTTTTCTCGAATGAATTCTGTTTCAATATCTAATAAACCTAATCCAACACATTCCCCAAGGCTAGATTCAGTTTCATAAGGGTCAATTAACTTCTTGCCCAAAATCTGGTATCCTCCACAAATTCCAATAATAGGCACTTTACGATTTGTGTGTAAAAATGTAATTTTTTCAGCCAAACCTGTTTTTTCCAAAAACTGCATATCAGCAATGGTATTCTTACTGCCCGGAATAATAATTAGATCAGGTTGACCTAAGGTATTCGTCTCTTTAATATAACGTATCTCAACGTCAGGTTCATATGCTAATGCATCAAAATCAGTAAAGTTAGAAATATGGGGCAAATTAATTACTGCAACATCAATTTTATCTTTATCTTTAAGATTCGAGCTAATGGTTTCAATAACAACAGAATCTTCCTCTGGAATTTTAAAATCTGTAAAATAAGGAATAACTCCCACAACAGGTATTTTTGTTCTTTGCTCTAAGAAGTCTAACGCTGGTTTTAATAAATTGATATCTCCCCGAAATTTATTTATAATTAGCCCCTTGATTAATTGCCTTTCATCCGGTTCTAAAAGCTCCAAAGTACCTACTATGGATGCTAGGGCTCCCCCTCTATCAATATCTGCAACTAATAAAACAGGTGCCTGAATTTCTTTAGCTACCCGCATATTTACTACATCATTAGCCTTAAGATTAACTTCTGCTGGGCTGCCTGCACCTTCAATAACCAATATTTCATAATTTAACATCAAGGTAGCTAGACTTTCAGTAATAACTTTCCAGGCCTTTTCCTTGAAGCTATTATGATAAAAAGAGGCCGATAAGTTACCAACTGGTTTTCCCAATACTATTACTTGGGAAACGGCAGGCTGAGTTGGTTTTAATAAGATAGGATTCATTATTACTTCTGGCGCAATTTTACACGCTCCCGCTTGTACCACTTGAGCTCTGCCCATTTCTCCTCCGGTCGATGTAACAAAGGAATTTAGGGCCATATTTTGGGCTTTAAAGGGAGCAACCTGAAACCCGTCCTGAACAAATATTCTACACAAGGCTGCGCTTAGTACACTTTTTCCTACACTAGAACTGGTGCCCTGCAGCATGATAGTTTTAGCCATATTAGTCATTCCTTTCAACTAAGGAATACATTAAGGCATTAATAATAGCAGCGGCGATAGGACTTCCACCTTTTGTTCCTCTGACTGTAATATAGGGAACAGGTGCTTCCATAATTAAACGTTCCTTAGATTCTTTAGCACCTACAAAACCCACTGGTGTACCAATTATCAACGCAGGTTTGACCTTTTTTGATTCACATAAATCCAATAAGGTAAATAAAGCAGTAGGTGCATTTCCAATGGCTACGATACTTCCAGTCATTTGATCTGCTGCCAGCTTGATAGCTGTCATTGACCTGGTCTCTCCGGTCTTCTGCGCCAACTCATATACTTCAGGATGGTTCAAAAAGCACGTACTCCTTACCCCTAAATGGTTGAGGGTCTTTTTATTAACACCGGTACTAACCATTTCTACATCGGTGATTATAGTACAACCAGATTTCAAAGCAGTTAGACCAGCGTCAAAGGCCTGAGGATGATATTCTACCCAGTTGGCATAATCGGGGTCACCACTGGTATGAACTATTCGATGAACTACCGCTTTTTTTAGTGACGGCCAATCTTTAGACCCGAGAAGCTCACTAATTATTTGCATGCTTTCTTTCTCAATTTCCCAAGGATTAATCTTATAGTTCATTTTGTACCTCCTTAATAAAATGCAAAACTGAAGCAAAATTATAAGCGACTCTTGGATATTCAACACTTGGTTTATCAATTATTATCAGAGGTATTTTTAATTCAGAGCAAGCCTCCAATTTAGTATCTACTCCACCAATATCCCCGCTATTTTTAGTTATAACAACTTCTATTCCTTTTTCGATAAACAAGGTCTTATTAAATTCTTTAGTAAAAGGTCCTTGCATAGCAATTATGTTTCTAGGCAGTAATCCTAAATCAAGGCATTTTTTCAAAGAATTGATATCGGGTAAAATTCTAGCGTAAACCTCTTTAGTTTTAATAAGCTCGTGAAAAATCTCAAGCTTTCTAGAACCCGTGGTAAGTAAAATTTTATTACCCAATTGAGAGGCTAGAAGGCTTGCTTCCATATATGAAGCTACCAGATGAACATAAGGGTTATTATTAAAATCTATTAGACCCTGCCTTTCATAACGCAAATATTTAATATTATTATTTTTCGAAATATTAATAGCACAATCAGATATATTTTTTGCATATGGATGAGTAGCATCAATAATTATTTTGATGTTTTTTTCCATGCAGAAATTTTCTAAAGCATCTTGTTCTAGGGGTAGATTATTAACATTCTCACAGACTTCTTTTGCTAAACAACCTCCATACTCACTGGTCGTACTGATTATAAAACTATAGTTATGTGCATTTATAACCTCCGCTAACTGCCGACTTTCTAGAGTTCCTCCTAATAAAAGAATCATAAATAAATCACTCCATATTAAACCAAAAATTATTTTTTTCATTAACAAGAAAAGGTTCTTTTGCTGCAACTGCAAGGGTTACCCCCTCATATATGGTTTTCTTTACTAAAATTTTGCCCTTTCCAACAGCTAGAAGAGCGGCAGGCTCACAAACGCAGGCTGCTCCCACTGTTTGCTTGACAAACAGCGAATTGGAAATAGCTTTATTATCTTCAATACATCCGTTTAATTCATCTTTAGAGTATGTAGTTAGCGGGATATTTAATTTAGCCTGTAAAGCAATTACAGCATCTTCATTTTTTTTAAGATCAATTGTAGCAATAGTTGCTAATGACTTACTACTTAGTTTTTGCTCAGTTAGAAAATTATCAACAATAGTGAGTAATTTTGCCCGTGGATAACCTTTGCGACAGCCTATGCCTAATGCTAAATTTTGAGGTCTTAAGAAAATAATATTCTCTTCAAAACAATTGATAATTTTAGGTGTTACTAAAATATTCCAACCAGAATGGAGCCCTTGGAAATTTGCAATTGGTTTTATATCCAAGGTTTTATTAGGAAGGTCAATTCCCTGTTCAACATAGAAGGTATAATAAGCCTCATTTAATAATGCTTTATTAAATTGTTTTATATTTTTTACAGGTTCAATATCCATTCCCCATTCACTGGCTAAAACATCAACTGCCTTCATTTTATTCATATCTGTTGCTGTAGTAATTATTGAGATTGACCCTGTCAGAGCAGCTATTTCTTCTGTTAATCTGTTAGCACCGCCTAAATGGCCAGCTAACAGGCTGATTATAAAATTATTATTTTCATCCATAACAACTACCGCAGGGTCCTGTGCCTTATCCTGAATAAGTGGTGCAATTACTCTGACTGCAATTCCTGTAGCCATAATCATAATAAAACCCTGAAATTTCGGGAATATCTCCGACATTAGCTCAGATAAGGTACTGTATTGCGAATTCCAGCCTTTTCTGGTCAATTTGGTAATACTAAATCTTTCAACCTTTAAAGTTAGGTCATAAATCTTATCGCCTAACAGTAATCCTTTTTCCGAAATAGCAACTATTGCAATTCTTTTCATTCTAAACCTTTCCTATATTCATGAGAAAAACCTGGGTCATAAAGCTTTGATAGTGAATAGTTTTTATTTAAAAATTCCCCCACAAAAATTAATGCAGTTTTTGTAATATTTTCTTCCAAAACTTTTTTTGTAATTGTAGTAAGTGTTCCCCAAACTATCTTTTCATCAGGCCAAGATGCTTTTTGGACAATAGCCACCGGAGTATCGGGTGGATAATGGCTAAGTAATTCTTCCACTACTTTGTCCATCATGTTAATACTTAAAAAGATACACATACTAGTTTGATGGGCTGCTAATAAGCTTAATTTTTCCTTTTCGGGAACCGGAGTCCTACCTTCTAACCTAGTTAGAATAAGGGATTGGGAAACATCTGGCAGGGTAAATTCCTGTCGTAAAGCTGCTGCTGCTGCAACAAATGAGCTTACACCTGGTACTACTTCTACTTCGATTCCTTTATTTATTAGGGGATCAATTTGTTCTTGAATTGCCCCATAGATACTAGGGTCTCCTGTGTGTAGTCTAACTACCAGTAGATTATTTTGAACTCCTGTTTCAATTACTTCTAATACCTCTACTAGGGTCATTCCTGCACTATTATAGACCTGAACACTATCCTTACAGTATAGTAATAAGTCTGGGTTTACTAAAGAACCAGCATAAATAACAATATCCGCCCGCTCCAATATTTCTTTTCCTTTTACAGTAATTAATTTAGGGTCCCCTGGACCAGCACCAATAATATATACCTTCATAATTGTCCTCCTTATCTGCAAGCAGATATAATAAATATAGGATTTTGGCTTTGCAGCATATAATAACCATTAACTAATTTTATCTTATTAACACAAATTTGCGATGCATCAATTTTTGCCGCCAATTCTGTTAATAATTCTAAAGCTTGATTAGTGCTATTGAGGGTTATTGTATTAATAACTACAACTTCAAGCTCTGTATCGAACCATAAATAATTAAGTATCTCTTGCATATTTCCCCCACTACCACCGATAACTGCCTTGGTAGGTCTTGGGAGCTCACTAAGGATTTGGGGAGCAGACCCCTTAATAATATGTAAGTTTTCACAGTTAAATTTTTCTTTATTTGCTCTTAATAATTTAACTGCTTCAGGGTTTCTTTCAATAGCCCAAACCTCTCCTAAAGGTGTATTTAAGGCAGCCTCAACACTTATACTACCAGTACCTGCACCAATGTCCCAAATTATATCATTGTCCTTAATGCTAAGTTTGTTCAGGGTTAGAGCTCTTATTTCTGCTTTAGTCATGGGTATTTTATCCCTTATAAAACTTTCATCAGGTATTCCGTACCTACTCATCAATTATCACCATCACAATGGGAGAAGCTATTCCTTCTGGTATTAATAGCTTTTTCTCTCCTAAATTTAAAGTTGCGATTTTTTCCTCAGGATAGCCCAATTTCGAACAAATATATACAGATCCATGCTTTCTTCCTTTACTAATGAGATATTGACAGATATTTAAGGGATTATTTTTAAAGTCGGTTAAAAGGGCCAGTTTGGGTTCATACAGGTGGTTGTCCAGGATATTTAAAGATCTGCCATGCAGGTTTAATAAAACAGCATCATGCCAGGTTAATGATAAACGGGCAAATGCAATTTGTATGGAACTAATTCCGGGAATAACCTTTAGCTCTTCTTTATCAAAATGTTTGGTTAAAAAACTTAAAATACTATAAAAACCAGGATCTCCTGATACTAGGACAACCACTTTTTCCCGTTCATAATGTTCTTTTATTCTATCTACAACCTCAATTACAGGAGCTTTAATTACATAAAACTTTTTCCCCCCTTGTTCTATCCAAGGAATTAAGTTGCGTTCACCACCAATTAATATATCGGCATCTTCTATTGCCTGTCTAGCCTCAGGAATAAGATATTGTTTTGTACCTGGACCCGTCCCAACGATTGTTATAAAAGCCAATTAAAATCCACTCCCATTGTCTTCGCATTATCGTCCATAGTTAAAATATTCATTCGGTCTTTAAGAAGAACTGTACCAACAACACCTTGCTGAAAAATATACTTTTCAGCTCTCATGCTTATGCGTTGAGCTATTATATCCCAAACCTGAGAAAAGCCTTCCTCGTAGGTGAGCACAAGTGCCTCCTCTGTTGTAGAACAATTTAAAATTTCTTTTATTAAGTGTTGAGGTGCTGCCAAAACCCCTAAGTAAGCAGCCAATGTTTCCAACCGTCCATCACAAATCCTATTATGGGTGTAAAATCCACCGCCTGCTACTTTCAAGAGTTTACCCGGGTGACCCCAAAGAATAATTTTCTTAAAGCCAACTTTAATAGTTTCGTCTAACATAAAACCGATAAAATTACTGGTTTGGCAAATTTGACTGTCTGGAATTCCATAATTCAGGGCACTCTTATGGCCAATGTTGCCTGGAGTGAGAACAACTAAATCATGTCCTAAAGCAAAGGTAATATTAAGCTGGGGAACAAGAGAGTCTTTATATGCTTCTTCTGACATGGGTCTTACAATTCCGGTAGTACCTAGAATAGAAAGCCCTCCCAAAATCCCAAGGTGTTGATTTAAAGTATTACGGGCCAAATCTTCTCCACCAGGTATTGATAATTCTATTTCGACACCATGGTTAGAGCCTTTAATTATTTCTGCCACTTCATCAATTATCATTTTACGAGGTATCGGGTTTATTGCTGGTTTACCTATTTCTACAGGCAACCCTGGTTTTGTCACAGTCCCAATTCCCGGTCCTGCTTTAATAATTATTTCTGGAGTTGTTATTTTAACTACTTTGGCCCATATCTGTACACCATTGGTGATATCTGGATCATCACCTGCATCCTTGATAACATAACATAGAGCTTCTTGGGAGGAAAAATTGCAGCCAAAGACAAAAAATTCTACCTTACTTCCGTCTGGTAAAGAAATAGTTACTTTATCTATTTTTTTTTGTTGCCTAAGCATAGTAGTGGCAGCTTTTGCTGCTGCAGCTGCACAGGAACCTGTTGTATAACCCTTCCTTAATTCTTTATCCATCTTACAGCCTCACTAAATTTGGCTTAATTTGCAACGGTATCCCCGCCAATGTTAAAATAACACTATCCGCTTCCTCAGCTAAGAGTTGATTAGTTCGTCCTGCTATATCGCGATATAGCCTACTTAAGGCATTAGAAGGAACAAGCCCTAACCCAACCTCATTAGTAATAACTATTAAGTGTTTATTGTAATTTTTAAAACAATAAATTAATTTTTTGATTTCTCGTGTTATTAAATCTTCTTTCATTGTTTGTATTTCAGTTGTTATATTATCAATATTCAGATCCTTTAAGAGAATATTTGATATTAGTAGAGTTAAGCAATCTAGTAAAAAGACATCGTGTTTATCTTTAATATCTTGAACAACCTTACTTATATTTAAAGGCACTTCATAGGTTGTCCACTCATCTGGCCTTCGAGAGCGATGTAAACTAATCCTTGCTTGCATTTCCTCATCTAAAGACTGAGCAGTAGCAATGTAAGCAACATTTTCGGAAATACTAGCTGCTAATTTCTCACCATAAGAGCTTTTACCGCTGCGGGCTCCTCCAATAACTAAAGCAATAGCCATAATACCCTCCAAATATTAGTTTTCTTGATGAATTTTCGATTCTAATTCTATTATTATCCTGTTCTTATTCCATAACCAATTTGCATATTTGGCATTGTTTTGCTGTAAGCGTCTATTTTCCTTTTCTAGACGTGTTAATAATAGCCTTTTTTCTCTCTCTATTTTTTCTATTAGATTCATTAAGACCCGTCGGCTAATTCTTAAATGTTCAACCTGTTCTTCTAATTCTTTAATTCTACTTATTAACAGTTCTTTATTATAACCTTCGTACATTACCCTACCCCCGTATAATCTTTTTAAATATTATATTCCAGGTTAAGGGTTTCTAGTCTTAAAAAAGAAGAAGAAAAATATACTTGTAAAAAGCTATCTGTATTATAATTAAAAAAATTAAAATACCTAAGTAATTATAAAATCCTTTAGCTATAGAAAGCTAAAGGATTTACCGTTTTTAATCCCTAATTGCCTAATCCTTGCACCGAGGTTCAAAGGCTCATATCAGGCAGGTCTTCTGGCTCTCGGATCATTCGTAGCCTATGCCTTCCCTTACATATGTAAAGTGGCGTGTTTAGGCTTTGTTCCCGATTACAGCGGCGGGACCGCGTCGGATTTTAACCGAACTTCCCTTTTCCTAATATTATTTTATTTAATTATTATAATCTTAACAATTTTCAAAAAAACGGTCAAGTCTAAGTTGAATATATATTGATAAAGTTATTCTTAATTCTTTGTACTGCTTCCTCTAAAAGTTGTTCATCTTGAACTAAACCAATTCGTACGTAACCTTCTCCTTCTTTACCAAATGCAATACCAGGAACTACGATTACACCTGTTTTTTCAGCTAATTGTTTTGTAAATTTAAAAGACGAATTAAAACCTTCAGGAATAGGCGCCCAAATAAACATGGAAGCTTTTGGTTTAGGAATTTGCCAGCCTATTTCATTAAACCCATCTACTATAATATTTCTCCTTCTTTGATATGTTTGAGCTGTAGTTTTTACATATTCCTGAGAGCCTGTTAAAACATAAGTACCGGCTTTTAATATTGCCTTAAAACTCCCAAAATCTATATTTGTCTTTATCTTACGTAAAGCTGCAATTATGTCCTTATTACCTACTACAAAACCCAGCCTGCAGCCTGCTAAGTTATAGGTTTTAGATAGGGAATGAAATTCAACACCTATTTCTTTAGCCCCTGGAACTGATAGGAAGCTTAGAGGTTTATATCCATCATATGCTAATTCTGAATAAGCAAAATCATGGCAAATTATTATTTCATATTTTGTAGCAAAATCTATTGCTTCTCGAAAGAAATCATATGTAGCTGTAGCAGCTAAAGGATTACTTGGATAATTTAGAAACATAATTTTTGCCTTCTGTGCAACATCTACGGGAATAGTAGAAAAGTCGGGCAAAAAATTATTCTCTTTATTTAATGCCATGGGGTACGGAATAGCTTCTGTAAATAACACACCAGCTGTGTATATAGGATAACCAGGATCAGGCACAAGTGCTATATCATCTTTATTTAAAAAAGCCCAGTAAATATGGCTTAAACCATCTTGAGATCCCATTAAAGGTAGAACTTCAGCATAAGGATCTAATGATATTTTATCCCTGTCGTAGTACCACTTTGCTACAGCTTGTTTAAATTCTAACAATCCATCAGTTAGGGCATATCCATAGTTGTCAGGGTCTAATACATATTCTGCTAGTTTTTTACGAAAATCCTCTGATGGTGGCAAATCAGGACTGCCGATACTTAAGTTTATGACCTCGACCCCATTAGCAACCATTTCTTTCGCTAGATTATCAATCTGCGAAAAAATACCACCTGATAGTTTTTCTAATCTGTTTGCAACTTGCATTTTATCAACTCCTGTTTTCGAACTTTCAAATTTTCAACCAAAGAATACTCAATTTTTATGGACCCCAAAAAGAAATCAGTATCCTTATTACTACCATGCCAATCAGAACCACCTGTCATTAAAAGGTTATGAGTTTTAGCCAAGTTATAATATTTATCAACAGCTTGGTTGTTATGCTCAGGATGCCATACTTCTATTCCTTGCAGACCAATTCCTTTTAAATAAGGTATTAAAATATCATCAGGATTTACTCCTGGATGGGCTAAGACCGGTATGCCGTGAGCATTTAATATCAAACCTATTGCTTCCTGGGGAGTTATTTTATACCGTGGAATATAGGCAGGGCATCCTGGACTTAAAAGCTTTATAAAAGCCTCTTTAATAGTTTTAACATACCCTTTTTTCACTAATATTTTGGCTATATGAGGTCGTCCTATAGCACCAGACCCCGAGATTTCCTGAACCTCGAAGAGATTTATATCATATCCAAGACTTCTTAGCTTAATGACCATATTTTTAATTCTCTCGCTTCGAGAGCTTTTCATCTCAACTAACTTTTCTTGTAATGGACTATTATCTATATCCAATAAAAATCCTAAAATATGAATTTCTTTACTTTGCCATACTGTACTAATTTCCACTCCAGCAATTAACTCCAAACCAACCTCTCGACCAGTTTGTATAGCCTCTGGAAGACCGCTTAATGTATCATGATCTGTAATAGCAATCGATGTAAAACCTTGTGCCTTAGCTGCTCTTACAACGAATTGTGGAGAATACTCTCCGTCAGATGCATTTGTATGTAAATGTAAATCTGCATATTTAATCATTAGGCAACACCTTTTTCAATACTCTTAAATAGTTCTTACCCATAATATTTGCAATTTCAGCTTTAGAAAAACCAGCTTCCTTTAATTTTGTAATTAAATCATGAATTTTTGTGACATCTTCTAATCCTTTTGGTACTGTATCAATACCATCAAAATCCGAGCCTATGCCAACATGTTCTGTTCCCATAATATTTGAAGCATGAATAATATGTTTTATAACATCATCAATACTAGCATTAAGTGGTTTGTCACTTAGAAAATAGGGATAAAAATTAATACCTATTACTCCCCCATTTCCAGCTAATGCTTTTAACTGTTGATCAGATAAATTTCTGGGATGGTCAAAAATCTTTTTACAGCAAGAATGGGATGCTATAATTGGCATATTAGTAGTGTTTAAGACGTCCCAAAAACCTTGCTCCGCTAAATGCGAAACATCAATTAGCATGCCCAGTTTATTCATTTCACAAATGACCTTTTTACCAAATTTAGATAACCCATAACCTCCTGGGTCCTCAGCACAGCCATCACCAATTTCATTTCTGTTATTCCAAGTTAGTGTTAATCCCCTTATTCCTAAATTAAAAAGACATCTTAAAACTCTTATGCTTCCAGACAATGAATCACCACCCTCAACAGTCAATAGCACCTTAACTGTTGAGGCAGGGAATTCCTCTAAATGCTTTTGGGCAAGTATTTTTTGAACAAAGTCTACTTGGGATATTTGTTCATCCAGAAGGTCTATTAGCTCTAGCGTTTTAAAAAGTATGTTGTGGGGCTTATATTTATTTTCAATGAATATAGCCATAAGCTGTAAATTAATATTATTTTGCATACGATAGAAATCCAAATGTCCTTTATCGTTTTTTTCAGCTAGTGACCTCAATCCGTTTGAAACATCCAATATCGAATCACAGTGGCCGTCAACAACAATAAATTGCAAAAAGCAAGCCTCCTTTTTTCAAAGAAATCATTATTCCTATTAAAATAAAACCTGTTTATTCTTTGAATAAACAGGTGTCAAAAAATCTATTCTTATCTAGGCTCTACAATTAACTTAATAGCAGTCCTTTCTTCCCCATCTATTAAGATATCAGTAAATGCAGGAATACAAATTAAATTTATACCACTAGGTGCAACAAAACCTCTTGCAATTGCCACTGCCTTAACTGCTTGGTTAAGAGCTCCAGCACCAATTGCCTGCATTTCCGCACAACCTTTTTCCCGGATAACCCCTGCTAAAGCTCCTGCAACAGAATTTGGACTAGATTTTGCTGAAACTTTCAATATCTCCATTAAATAGCTACCTCCTCGTAATAGAATGTTATGGAAATGTATATTTTTAGTATTTTATGTATTCTACATTAAAAAAAGAATTCCTTTTTTAGATAATAAAAAGTTTAAAAAACTCTTGATAAACTTGTTAAAATTAAATGAATTCCTGAACTCTTGTTATAGAAACTGCTTGTGCAGTATCCGTATTTATTGTAAGAATTACACCATTTAACTGTCCTACTCCATCAGCAGTCTCAAATTTTACCGGCATTTGAGTTAAAAATTTATTTATAGCAAGATCCTTTTTTACCCCCAATACAGAATCCCTAGGACCTGTCATCCCTAAATCTGTAATATATGCAGTGCCTCTAGGCAAAACTCTTTCGTCAGCAGTTTGGACATGGGTATGAGTCCCTAATAAAGCAGTAATTTTGCCATCTAAATACCAGCCCATTGCAACCTTTTCTGAAGTAGCTTCAGCATGAAAATCAACAATAATAATCGAACATTCTTTTTTTAAATCACTTATTAATTTATCAATAATTAAAAACGGAGAAGTTAAAGGAGTTAAAAAAACAACTCCTGAAATATTGATAACTCCAACATTAACATTATTTTTAAGTTTATGCACTGCATATCCCTTTCCAGGTGTTCCAGGAGGATAGTTAGCAGGTCTTATTAAATAAGGCTGGAATGGAATAAAATTAATAATCTCTTTTTTATCCCATACATGATTGCCCATTGTTATCACATGGATATTTTGTCCAAATAATTCTTCCGTAATTTCTTGGGTAATACCATTCCCTCCAGCAGCATTTTCCCCATTGGCAATAACCATATCAAAATTATGTTCTTTATATAATTTAGGCAAAAGTCTTTTTATAACCATTCGACCTGTATTCCCAACTATATCTCCAATCATTAATATCTTTATCATATTCCACCTCTTGTAACTCAAAAAACCTCAGAGTAGTTCTTTTATAATAACATAGCGGAAGCATAAATAAAAGCGACCCCAAAAGGTCGCTTATTATTTATATTACTTAGCATAATCTACAGATCTTGTTTCTCTAATTACTACTACTTTAATTTGACCAGGATATTCGAGTTCTTTCTCGATACGTTTAACAATATCTCTGGACATTTTTATAGAAGTTGCATCATCTATTTTTTCGGGTTTTACTATAATTCTAATCTCTCTACCAGCCTGAATAGCAAAAGATTTTTCAACTCCGTCAAAGGAATTAGCTATTTCTTCTAATTTCTCTAATCGCTTGAGATACGCCTCTAAAGTCTCCCGTCTTGCACCAGGTCGTGCTGCGGAAATAGCATCAGAAGCGGCAACAAGCACTGCTTCAACCGTAATAGGATCCACATCTCCATGATGAGCTTCAACGGCATTAATTATTTCTTTACTTTCACGATATCTTTTAGCTAAATCTGCCCCAATTGTAACATGGGGCCCTTCTACTTCATGATCTACCGCTTTACCAATATCGTGTAGAAGACCTGCCCGTTTTGCCAAATGGACATCAACACCTAATTCAGCAGCCATAACTCCAGCTAAATGAGCAACTTCAATTGAGTGTTTTAATACGTTTTGACCATAACTGGTTCTATATCTTAGTCTTCCAAGTAATTTTATTAATTCAGGATGTAACCCGTGAACACCTACATCAAAGGTTGCTTGTTCACCTTCTTCTCGAATTTTTTGTTCAACTTCTTTTTGCGCCTTTTCAACCATTTCTTCTATTCGAGCAGGATGAATTCTACCATCGACGATTAACTTTTCTAGGGCAATACGAGCTACTTCTCTCCGAATAGGGTCAAAACCTGAAAGAATTACGGCCTCTGGGGTATCATCTATAATAAGATCAATTCCAGTTAAAGTCTCCAAGGTTCTAATATTTCGTCCTTCACGACCTATTATTCTGCCCTTCATCTCATCGTTAGGTAAGGCAACAACTGATACTGTAGTTTCGGCTACATGGTCAGCAGCACAACGTTGGATGGCTAAAGATATTATTTCTCGGGCTTTTTTCTCTGCACCCTCTTTAGCCTGAGTTTCTATTTCTTTTATCATTACTGCTGTTTCATGTTTAATTTCTTCCTCTACCCGTGCTAAAAGCCAGTTTTTAGCTTCTTCCGATGTTAGATTAGAAAGTCTCTCTAATTCCGTCAGTTGTTTCTCATATAAACTATTTATTTCTTCTTTGACTTTTTCAACATTGTTTTCCTGCTTTTGCAAATTTTCTTCTTTTCGTTCGATACTTTCAAATTTGCGATCAAGGGATTCCTCTTTTTGAATAAGACGCCGTTCTATCCTTTGAAGCTCATTACGTCTTTCCCTAATATCCTTTTCAGCATCAATCCTTAATTTATGGGTTTCATCTTTAGCTTCTAAAATGGCTTCCCGTTTTGTACCTTCTGCTTCTTTTTTTGCATCCACTATAATTTTAACTGCAGCATCCTCAGCAGATTTTATTTTTGATTCTGCTATACCTTTTCTTACTAAATATCCGGCTAAGCCACCAATAACTAAAGCAATTAATCCGACAATTGCATTTTGAATGACATTCACCTCCTTCTCTAATTAGATTTTTCATCTTTTTTAATATTCGCGTTAATAACAGAACATACGGGTTTAATCCCTTAATATCTACTTGGATAAAAAACTTTTAGTCAAAATCTTCTATCCAATAAGAAAAACCGAGTAAAAACTCGGTTATAGATTATCAATTTAAACGGATAAATACAAACCCTTTCCCAAAAAAATTTATTGATTTTTTTCAATCATAAGGTAAAGGTATATATTAATATTTTTATATAAAAAATATAAAAAATCCCGTACAAATTGGATAGTTCTATAAACAGTTTCCCTCGGATTTTATTTTAATGTTAATTAATAATTATGTCAAGATTATAGTGGTATTAACTGGAATTTTACTGCTTTATTTCACTAATTATTTTTTGGATAACACTAATTGTGAAGCCCCTCCGATATAGATATGCCATAATCTTTTCATTTGCATTTGGCGAATTACTATAAAGCATCACTAGTTTTTGATACGGGTCTTTGACAGTTGCATAATGTAAAAATCGCTGAGAGCCTTGAAATAGGCTCATTTTTTTGTCAAAATTTACATTATCATATTGCGTGATATTACGTGATGTGTTATAATATAAGGAGCTAGGAGGTGTCTCTTGTGCGATTGAAAGTATCACGTTCAAAAAATTCAGCCTCTCTTTATGTTACTAAAACTGTTTATGTAGATAAAAAAGAACGTACCATTACTGTTGAAAAACTTGGGACGGAAAAGGAACTTCGCGAAAGGCTTAACGGGCAA
>JUEF01000026.1 GCA_000802045.1 Peptococcaceae bacterium BICA1-8 | reverse complement strand
AAGATCCTTCGCTATCGCTCAGGATGACGGGAATGCTTTCGTTTATAGTGGTGTTGTCAACACGTGATAATTCTGTATAGCTCATAAGCTTTCCCACTTTATTCTGCCTAGTATTTATGGTATTGTAAAACAGAAAACAAAATTAAGAAGTAACTACGCTGAGATAAATGAATGGAGAAGGTAATTATGTCCTATACTGCATTATATCGGGCTTTTCGGCCTCAAAGGTTTCTAGAGGTTGTAGGGCAGGAACATATAAGTAAAACACTAAAAAATGCTCTTATCCATCAAAGGGTAGCTCATGCATACCTCTTTTGTGGTCCTAGAGGGACAGGAAAAACAAGCTCCGCTAAGATTTTGGCCAAGGCTGTTAACTGTTTGGGGCTCACTCTAGGAGAACCCTGTAATGAATGTTCTAACTGTTTAGCAATAAATGCCGGTAATTTCTTGGATGTATTGGAAATTGATGCTGCTTCTAACAGGGGTATTGATGAAATTCGAGATATTAGAGATAAGGTGAAGTTTGCACCATCCCAAGGGAAATCCAAGGTATATATTATAGATGAAGTACATATGCTCACTTCTGAGGCTTTTAATGCTCTTTTGAAAACTTTAGAAGAGCCACCAAGCCATGTTTTATTTATCTTAGCTACTACAGAACCTCAAAAAATACCTTTGACTATTCTTTCGCGCTGTCAGCGTTTTGATTATCGCAAAATAAGTACAAGTGAAATAAAGGAACATCTGTTAAGCATTATCAGTCAAGAAGGAATCCGTGTTTCAGATAGTGCTTTAAATATTATTGCTCGTAAAGCTGCGGGCGGGATGCGGGATGCTATAAGTGTCCTAGATCAATGTATAGCATTTGCGGGCGAGACTATTGAAAGTGAAGATGTGGAAAAGGTCTTAGGTACTCTTGGCGAAGAACAAATCTTAAAAATTAGTGATGCCATTGTTAAAGGTGATGTCGGAACGGTAATTTTTTTATTAAATGAATACTTACAGTCTGGTAAGGACATAAAACAGGTAACCCGAGATTTGATAGAATTTTTCCGGCAGATAATGCTCATAAAGCTTTCTATTAGTGGGGAGATAATTTCTATTAACGCAGAGATATTACCTTTTGTTAAGGAACAAGCTGCGAGTTTATCTATTCCTTTTCTAGGACAGTTGGTCCTTAAACTAAATCAAGTAGAGCGGGAAATGCGTTGGACCAGCCAGCCTCAAATTTTATTAGAGGCTGGATTAGTCGAAGTTATTTTTCAGGGTCAAACCTTGGAGGTTGCCGAAAAACCGACTCCTGTTAAAGCCAAAGCTGTAGATACTAGTATTAAAAGTGAAAAAAAGCTGCAGGTCCGTGAAGAAAAAGCCCAGGATGTAAAAGAAAATACGGTTGCAATGCTAGACGTGAAAGTGGCAAATACGGCAAATTTTCAAGATATAAAAAGGAGATGGCCGGATGTTTTAGAAAAAGTAAAGCAGATTAAAATTACCACCCATGCATTTTTAGTAGCCGGAGAACCAATTGGTATAGATGACCAAGGGACCTTAATTCTGAGCTTTAAAGAAAATCGTAAGTTTCATAAGGATAAGATTCTGCAGACGGAAAATAGGCAATTGATAGAAAAGGCGCTAAATGAGCTTTTTGGTATAAATATCAATATAACCTGCACCTTAGAGGGGCAGGACAACACCGGTGCAAATTCCCAGGATGGCTCGGCTTTTGATAAGGCTATAGAGTTTTTTGGGGGAAATATAGTTGAAATTAAAGAATAATTAGGGAGGTTTGGATATGGGTTTTGGTGGTGGAAATATGAATAAAATGATGAAACAGGTGCAGCAAATGCAGGCTAAAATGGCTAAACTGCAGGAGGAATTAGAACTGAGAACAGTTGAAGCTACTGCAGGTGGCGGTGTAGTGAGAGTTGTAGCTAATGGTAAGAATGAAATAGTAGAAATTGAAATTAAGCCAGAAGTATTAGATCCTGATGATGCTGAAATGGTGCAGGACTTGGTAATGGCTGCATGTAATGAGGCCTTAAGGAAAGCGCAGGAAATGGTTGCGGAGGAAATGGGTAAAATAACAGGAGGGTTAAAGCTTCCTGGCATGCCAGGACTATTCTAAATGCTTCACTATGCCGATGCTGTAGCGAAACTTATTGAAGAGCTGGCAAAACTCCCCGGTATCGGATCGAAAACTGCCCAGCGCTTGGCCTTTCATATCCTACGGGGCAGTAAAGAAGATGCATATAACCTGGCTAAAGCTGTAGTTAATGCCAAGGAAAAGGTCGGGTACTGTTCTGTATGCTGTAATTTAACTGATCAAAATCCCTGTCGTATTTGCAGTAATACTGGCCGGGAAAGTTCTTTAATTTGTGTTGTCGAAGATCCCAGAGATGTTGCTGCCTTTGAGAGAACAAGGGAATACAAGGGTTATTATCATGTCCTGCAGGGCGCTATTTCTCCTATGGAAGGCATCGGCCCTGACCGCTTAAAAATCAAGGAACTGTTAGAACGAATGCAAAGCCAGGAAGTAACGGAAATAATAGTTGCTACCAACTCAAGTATTGAAGGCGAGGCAACGGCCATGTATTTGGCTAAGCTTATAAAACCTTTAGGTATTAAGGTCACTAGACTAGCGCAAGGGATACCAGTAGGTGGAGATATCGAATATGCCGATGAAGTAACCCTCTCCAGAGCATTTGCAGGCAGGAGAGAAATGTAAGGCGTTGAAAAAAAGTGGGCGCGTGGGCACGTGAGCGCGTCTTAACCTTACAGATAAAAGAATATAAGAAAATTTTGTGAGCCGCCGAAAGGCGGTTTTTTCGCGCCCACTCGCCCACGAATTAACGTACCAGCGTAGTCAAAAATTACGGAGTAATTTTTGACTAAATTTCCCAGTTCCGGAAACAATATAAATAGAATACAATACAATATTAGGGTTTCTGGGAGGAAAGTGATTGTTGTGCAAAATCTACTGGGAAAAATGCGTTATCTCAAAGAGAGTATTATGCCTTCAGAAATATTGAATGAGGATATAGAAAAGGTACCCTCCTTAGTAGAACTAGTTAACAAGGCTAAAGAAGAATGGTTAGATGCAAAATATTTCTTTGAGGAGGTAACTGACCCTGATCTAGTTGATCATGCCATTTATCGGATAGAGTCAGCGGAAAAGAAATATATATATTTATTGAAGCTTGCTACTGAGGAGAGGGTCATAAATAATAAAGTTCAGCTTAGTTGAAGAATATCTCTAAATAAGTAATATTATTCCAATATCCTCATATAAATTAATAGAGATACTCGTCTCAAGGGGTGAGGATAATGAGTTATGGAATTATTTTTGCGGCTTTATTTATTTTATTTTTAGTTTACATTGTAGTTAAAGTAATGATTGTACCTATTCAATGGATAGTTAAGATATTGGTTAATTCAGTTGTTGCGCTTATTGGACTAATAGTTCTGAATATTATAGGTAATTTTGTCGGCTTTCATTTACCTATCAATTTTGTTACGGTATTAGGAGTAGGTGTTTTAGGTGTGCCCGGTCTGATTTTGCTTATTATTATGCACCTGCTCTTCATTTAGAACAAGTGGCTAGTGGCTAGTTCTATTTTAGGACAATTTATCGGGCTTCGTGACCGGTGCTCGGTGTCCAGTGCCCGGAAAAAAGTATAAGACAATGGTCAATAGTCGATGGAATATAGTTAATTTAATAGTCTATTTGCCATATTTTGTTGGTGACGATTATGGCATGAAACATAAGCCCAGGGCTGCAGCCTTGGGCTTTATATTTGTGCAAATTCAGCATATTAAACAATTGCCTGTATTCATAGCAATTTACTAGAATTTGTTTTTACAATTGGTTTATTTTGCGATATACTTTCCTATAGGTAACATTAATTAATTTTCCTGTTATAAATATTTGTGTAGAGATTGCATATAATAAGCCTTAGCGGAAAGATTGGGAGGGGTATTTTTGCAACGTATTGTAGAAGCCTATATTGGTGAATATAACAGTGGTAAAAGTGAAGTTGCAATTAATAGAGCCTTAGACCTGTTAAATGAGGATCGGAAGGTTACTTTAGTTGACTTGGATATTGTGGAGCCTTTTTATACTCTCAGGCCGCTAAAAAAGGAATTAGAAAAACGAGGCTTAACCATTCTGGCCTGGGAAACCCAGGATACTATGGGCTTAGGTGAGGCTGGGAACATAATTAAACCGGAAATGAAGTGGGCTTTACGCAGGGAAGGGGACGTGATCTTAGATATTGGCTACGGTGTAGAAGGAGCTAAAACACTAAACTTAGTCGAGGAAAAAGAGAAGAACCCTGAACTTAGGATATATGCAGTTCTAAATATTGGACGCCCTATAACCTCTGAAGAAGAGGATATTATTGAGTATGTTAAATCATTAGGTCCTGTCAATGGGTTAATTAATAATTCCCATTTAGGTAATGAAACTGATGTAGAGTTCATCCAGGAGGGTGCTAGAATTATTGGTTCCGCAGCGGAAAAATTAGGTTTACCCATTATTGCAACAACCATTGATTATCGGTTGGCTGAAAAGGTGGGTCCCCAGGATTGTCTGGGCAATCCTATCCGCTTACTGTATCGCTATATGGATCGCAGTTTCTGGTAAGTAACTAGTGTCTGGTTTGAATTAGCATTCGCCAGCCCCTAGATAACTAAATAATAATAATTTTTTTAAACTAGTAGCTAGCAACTACGACTAGTAACTAGTAACTAATACAGGAGGTGTTTTATTATATGGCAGACAAGCCAATAAAAGGAGAGAAAAGGTTTTTTGTAACAGGTAATGAAGTAGTAGCCTGGGCTGCCCTAGCTGCTGATGTCGACATTATGTATGGATATCCCATCACGCCCCAGAATGAGATAATGCATTACTGGACCCGCTTGGCACCAAAATACGGGCGCAAATTCCTTCAAACTGAGGATGAGATTTCCGCTGGCTTTACCACTTGTGGGGGCGTATTTTCCGGTGCGCGGGCTTTTACAGCCACAGCAGGACCTGGCAATACTTTAATGCAGGAACCTATGTCCATGGCAGAAATGATGAGAATACCCGCCGTTTTTGTGATAACGCAGCGGGGGGGCCCCTCTACTGCAACAGTAATTTACTCTCAGCAAGAAGTAACTTTGACTTGCTTTGGCGGTAATGGTGAAGGTATGAGGATAGTATATTCTCCAGGAAGTCATCAGGATCTGTATGACTATACCATTAAAGCATTTAATACTGCTTGGAAGTACCGCTTCCCAACTTTTGTTTTAGGAGACGGATATCAGGCCAAGATGAGGGAATCTGTAATTATGTATGATCCGGAGGAACGGGGCGTTCAAATGGAACCCACCGAAAAGATTGTGGGTAAAGAGGGCATGCCTGGAGTAGATAGAGAGCCTGCTCACCTGCGGAATACATACAATACTGAAGAAGAACTGAATGTTGTAGTAAATGAACTAGTAGATGCCTTCTGGAAGGCTGCCCCTGAGATAGTTGAGCATCAGGAATTTAACTGTGAGGATGCAGACATTGTTATTGTTGCCCATGGTGTAGTAACCCGGGCTGCCCAAGCTGCAGTTAAAGAGTTACGGGATCAAGGGAAAAAAGTAGGGCATTTTCGGCCCATTACATTAAGACCATATCCAATTGAAGCCATGAAAAAGGCTATAGCTCAAGCTAAAGAAATTATCTTAGTTGAATCTGCAGAAGGTCAACTAGATAAACTTGTTAAAGCAGAATTATACGGAAGTAAGGTTCCTATTACCCCATACTTCCGTCCTGGAATGGGTATTACTTCAGAAGAAATAGTTGAATTTATTAATAAAAAAGGTTAGGAGGTAGAAAATATGGCATTAGCACCTAACATGCCCAAAGCTTGGCGCGCTGAAACTAAGCCCCATAAGTTTTGCCCCGGCTGCGGCCACGGGTTAGTTTTAAAAGCAGTGGGAGAATGTATAGATGAATTGGGAATTCAAGATAGAATTGTTTTTGGTTGTGACATCGGTTGTTCACTTTTATCCTGGGACTTTTTTAATACCGATGCTATTCAGACTCACCACGGACGGACAACCCCAGTGCTAACAGGAGTAAAAAGAGCTCGCCCCGACCGTATTTGTATAGCTTACATGGGTGACGGCGGTGGTTACGCCATCGGGTCCCAGCACTTAGTAAATGCCGCCAGCCGTAACGAAAAAGTAACTGTCATATTAGTTAATAACTGTAACTACGGGATGACGGGCGGTCAAATGGCGCCTACAACATTACCGGGAATGAAAACTGAGACCTCTCCTTATGGTAGAGATGTTGAAGCAACCGGCAATCCCACTCAAGGACCGGAAATGGTTTCTGCCATTACTCCAGAAGGTGCTTATGTGGCTCGAGGTACAACTGCAAATCTAAGACAGTTAAAGAAAATGATTAAAAAGGCTTTAGAAACTCAGTTAAATGGTACTGGTTTCTCCTTTGTGGAAGCTTTATCCGCTTGCCCGACTAATTGGCGGACCAATGCTAAGGATACTTGGAATTTTGTTGAAAAAGAAATGACCCAATACTTCAAAGTAGGGGAGTTAAAAGTGCCCGGTGAAAAGGAGGGTAAATAATGGCTAAAGAATATAAGATAGCCCTGGCAGGAGAAGGTGGGCAGGGGGTTCAATCTGTAGCCGGAATAATAGTAGAAGCTGCCAATGATAATGGCAGAGAAGCCCTCTATATACCCAATTTTGGTGTTGAGCAAAGAGGCGGGGTATCAATTGCTTTTGTTCAGATAGCTGATGAAAAAATCGGCTCGCCAAAATTTAAAAAGGCTGATATAGTTATTGCCCTAAGTGACCGGTCGGTGAGAAGAACGGCACAATATGTTGATGAAAGAACAACCTTTGTTTACGATAGTGCTATAGAGGGAGTAGAAGAGGACTTGCCTAAAAATGCGGCTAAGGTATATGCTATTCCAGCTATTGATGTAGCTAAAAATGAGCTGCATCCAAGAGTATTTAACATAATTATTATGGGTGCTGTAATTGAAGCTACAAAAGTTATTACACTTGAAAGTGCTAAACAGGCTATAGAGAAAAAACTAGGCTATAAATTTGAACAGGACCCTAAACTGCGGGAATTAAACTTCCAGGCTTTAGAAAAAGGTGCGGAATTAGTTAGGCAGTTTAATAAATAAGAGAGAGAGTAAGGAGGAGATATGAGGTGGTATCAACAGCCTATAAATATACTCAAAAAAATTGTGATAGGGCAACTTTTACCCTGTTCACCGGTTTGTGCAAGGGCTGCGGTCTATGTATGGAAAAATGCCCGGTAAAATGCCTGGAATGGTCAAATGATCTAGGAGTATATGGCACACCAACAATTATTCCTAAGGATGTAGAAAGCTGTACAGGCTGTGGCATGTGTCAATTGGTTTGCCCCGATTGTGCCATTGTTATTGAAAAAATAAAGAAGTAAACATAATAAAACGGGCTTGCAAAATTGCAAAGCCCGTTTTTCAATGTAGAGCCACAGATGAACACAGATAAACACACCAAATATTTTTTCTCAATCTTAACCTTAATCTTAACCTTGGAGTTTAGTTACTGTAATTTTCCAGTGTCACTTTCGATTTTTTTGCATAAAGTAGACTAATCAAAAAGTTCTTTGTCAACAATAGGTAATAGTCAGCAAAAAAATGGAGTGACACTTATGAGGAGTATTTTAAAAAAAGAGCAGGTTTTTGAAGAGGTAAATGGGGGCATTTTATTGCCTAGGTGCATCTTATGTAAAGAAGTCCCTAAACTAGGAATAGCAGAGGGTTTTTTATTGACTGGTCAGTTTGTGTGTTCGGGATGTGAACAAAAACTGCTAACCTTAAATTATGATGACCCTGCTTATAACATAATGGTGCATAAGCTAAAAGACGTCATATATGGTTCAAAAAAGAGTAGCAAACAGGTAAGAAAGGAATAAGTCACCGCTCAGGTGACTTATTCCTTTTTGCTCGACTTTTTTTCATTCGTTCTCGAAGATGAACCTCCTCTACTTCTTGCCGTATCTGCAGAAGTTTAAGTAAATCTATATGGAGAGCTTGAGATATTTCTGTGTCGCTTTTATCCGCTTTCCAACCGTTAATAACCTTGTTAATATCTATTTTATATTTTTTGGAGAGTTTCTTAATATCTACCGGGCTTTTTGTGGGCATATAGATGCTCCTTTCAGAATTATTATACGTTGCCCGCACCACCATAAACTAAAGCATTACCGTCATCCTGAGCGATAGCGAAGGATCTTATGTAGTGAAGAATCTTAAGATCTTTCGTACTGTGAAATTATAAAAATAGATTGTTCGTTATTATTGTTACCCTCCCTTAATTGGTTATGTGTAATGACTTGCTAGTAGATTTTAGGAAACTATGATAAAATTAAAAAAAATTACAAAGGTAGTAAAAAAGATGCAAAAGGCACCAATTATCAAAAGTATAGTTGAGTATCTTAATACAAACCCCATTTCCTACCATACCCCAGGCCATAAAGGGGGACAAATTGTACCTCCTCAGCTAAAAGAGAAATGGCCACTAGGAGTGTGGCAATATGATGTTACAGAGATTAAAAATTTGGACAATCTCCATCATCCTACGGGCTGTATCAAGGAAGCTCAGAATAATATTGCCGACTTGGCTAATGCACAAGCTTCATACCTTTTAGTCAACGGAACCAGTGTGGGTATACAGGCTGCTATTTTAGCATTAGGCTATAATAGCCTCATATTTGTACCAAGGAATGTTCATAAGTCTATTTATAGTGCTATTGTTTTGGCCAATGCTGAGCCCATTTACCTGCCTATAGCCTTCGATGAAAAAATAGGAATTCCTTTGGGGCTAAAAGTAGAGGTTTTAAAAAAATACATAAAAAAATACCCTCAGTGTAAAACAATAGTTATTACCAATCCAACCTACCAAGGGATTAGCTATAATATTCAGGAATTAGTAGATCTAGCCTTAGCTAATGGTCTTAAAATAATTTGCGATGAAGCCCATGGGTCCCATTTTCTTTTTCATAGTGAATTGCCGCCTTCGGCATTAAGCTTAGGAGCCCATATTGTTGTTCAGAGCTGGCATAAAACCTTACCTGTTTTAACCCAGGCTAGCATCTTGCATTTGGGGCAGAATTATACCGGTCCTGACTTCTCCCTTTATCTAAATTTGCTGCAGACTACTTCGCCCTCATATCTCTTATTGGCATCTTTAGATAGCTGTCAAACTTTTCTAAGAGAAGAGGCTAAGGATATCTTTGCCTTGGCAATTAAGAAAATAGGCTCTTTTAAAGAACGGATATTTCATTTGGAGAACCTAGAGCTATATAAAACTAAGGCTGATCAGCAAATGGATATCTTTAAGCTCTGCCTGTGTTCCCCTAAGGCTAGCGGCCTTGAGCTAGCTAAGCTCTTAAGGGAAAAGTATCAGATATATGCAGAACTGGCGGAAGAAAACTATTGTTTATTACTTTTAGGTATTGTCATTGATGACCTGACTATGAATAAATTAGAAGAAAGCTTAATTGACCTTAACCGGTATTTAGAGGACTTAACAAACTGCTATGCACCTATTGCTCAAGATAAGATATTAATACCTGCAACAAAAATACCTTTACGGGAAGCCTTTTTTTCCTCAAAAGAAAAAGTTAGCTTAGATAGTGCCTTCGGGAGGGTCTGTGGAGATTATATTGTCAAGTATCCGCCTGGGATACCTTTGCTAGTACCAGGTGAGGTTATCGATGAGAGAGTTCTTAATATCTTAAAAAAGCAGGGTGAAAAATACAATATTAGGGATCAAATAATTGTTGTTCTAGAATAGGGGAGATAAGGATGGGCGGAATATTTATTACTCTTGAGGGATGTGATGGTTCAGGCAAGACAACACAGGTAGACCTCCTTAAAAAAAGGCTAAAAGAGCTAGAAATTCCTTGCTTAGTTACCCGAGAACCGGGAGGTACACCTATTTCTGAAAAAGTACGGAGTATTATTTTAGATGAGCAAAATAATTCGATGGTCTGGAGAACAGAGGCATTGCTTTACGCAGCCTCGAGAGCTCAACTAATAGGAGAAAATATTGTTCCTTCCTTAAATAATGGTATTCATGTCATCTGTGATCGTTATGTAGATTCAACACTGGCCTATCAGGGCTATGGTCGAGGATTAAATATAGATGATTTAATAGCGATTAATGACTTTGCTACTAGCGGTTTGAAGCCCCATCTGACGATATTGCTGGATATTAAACCAGAAGAGGCTATTCAAAGGTTTTCCAGGCGGAAAACGGATAGACTAGAAAAAGAGAAGCTAGAATTTCATCAAAGGGTCAGGGAAGGCTACTTGCAAATTGCTAAAAAAGAACCGGATAGGTTTAAAATTATTAACGCCCTTGAAAGCATTAAAGAAGTTCATGAGGAAATCTTAAACAAAGTATTATCTACCCTGATTAACTAAGATAAAGGTGTGAAAAGATGAAAATTACATCTATGGGTCAAAGGGAAAATAATTTAGTAGTAAACAGTGAAAAAGGGGTAAAAGCCGGCAATGAACAGGTTGATTTTGCTAAAGCTTTAGGTAAAGTGAACCAGCGAGAGTACCAGGAAGATTTACATAAGTTAATAGCAGAAGTGGATAAATTCTCTAAAAAGCTTGCCCATTCTTGCACCTTAAATGATTTAAAGAATTATAAAAGGGCAGTGCAGAATTTCCTTAACAGGACAATTAAAGTTGCCTATGAAGCACAGGATGAATCTAGCTGGGACCGCATGGGCAGACAGAAGCTCTATGTCTTAGTTAAGAAAGTTGACGAAGACCTAGAAGAGTTGTCTCGACAGGTCCTAGGCGAGCAAACCGATTCATTAAACATTTTAGAAAAGCTAGATGAGATAAGGGGATTGTTGGTTGATATGTATCTTTGAGTAGTTATTAGTGACTGGTGACTAGTGACTGGTGAATGGTGGCTAGTGGCTAGTGGTTAGTTTGGGGGCAATTTATAGGGTTGCGTGACCAGTGCCCAGTGAGCAGGATCAGAATCTATTGGGTAGAAAGTTGGGTCTGACAGTTGCTACTGGGTTAGATAATGCGTCTGACAGTACTTTTGGGTCATTTTATTGCGTCTGACACAGGCATTGAATGCTTGGCGTTGCCCGCACCACTATAAAAGAAAGCATTCCTGTCATTCTGAACATAGTGAAGAATCTTAAGATCCTTCCGTCGTTCCTCCCTCAGGATGACACAGCAACATCACAGGGTTAGACTAACTTACGAATAGACGAATAGACGAATAGACGAATAGACGAGTTAGACGAATAGACGATTTAGACGTTTTAGGCGGTGAGATTGTGGGATTTGTAGAAATCAAAGGGCAGGATACAGCAGTACAAATTTTAAAAAAAAGTATTTTGAGTAGTCACGTTAGCCATGCCTATCTTTTTCAAGGGTTAGAGGGTGTTGGAAAAAAAACTACTGCTTTAGCTTTGGCTCAGGCTTTAAATTGTTTAAAGTTCGATACTTCTTTGGCAGAAGCCTGTGGTAAATGCTCAGGCTGCATAAAAGTGGAAAATGGGAATCATCCTGATATCCAAATGGTTATACCTGAAAAATATGTAATAAAGATTGACCAAATTCGCAGCTTGAAAGGCAAAGTGTACTATAAGTGTTATGAAGGCAGGTATAAGGTAATTATTTTAGATAATGCCCATAATTTAACTATAGAGGCAAGCAACAGCTTGTTAAAGGTTTTAGAAGAGCCACCCCAAGACACGGTATTTATTTTAGTTACTTCAGAACCCGGAAAGCTGACAGATACGATAATTTCCCGATGTCAGCAAATACAATTTCAACCTCTTTCTGTCTATACTATTAAAGAACTTCTAATGAAGAAAAACCCTGAAAAGCTTTCCCAAATAAGCTTAGCAGCAGGTTTAGCAGGTGGATCCCTTGCTAAAGCAGAAGAACTGCTAGCAGAGGGAGAAGTTTTGGAAAATAGGCAGGAAACAATTAACTTTGTAAAAAAACTTTTTGAGCTATCCTTTAGTGATATTATTCTCTGGTGTGAGAAGTGGGATAGAGAAAAGAAAAAGGTAAAAACTATTTTAGAAATAATTCAACTGTGGTATCGAGACCTTTTAGTATTTCGTACTACAGGACGAGAGGAAATATTGATTAATCAAGACCTTGTGGCTGATATTAAAAATAGCCAACATACTTTATTAAATATTAATTATGCTTTATTATTAATAAATGAGAGCATTAAAAACCTCGAATACAATGTTAGTCCCAGATTAGTATTAGAAGTATTTTTTATGAAGCTTAAGATAAATTGAACAAGAAAGGGGACTTTCCATGCCGATAGTTATAGGCGTGCGTTTTAAACCGGCAGGAAAAATATATTATTTTGATCCTGACAAGCATGAAATAAATTTTAATGACAAGGTAATTGTTGAAACTGCCAGAGGTATAGAATTTGGCCACGTTGTTGTAGCACCTAAAGAAATAACTGAGGAAGAGGTTATTCAGCCCCTGAAGAAAGTGCTGCGGGTAGCAACTGAAGAAGATAATGCACAGGTGATAATTAATGAGGAGAAAGAAAATGAAGCATTAAGAACTTGCCAAGAAAAAATAAATGAGCACCAGCTGCCTATGAAACTAATCGAGGTTGAGTATACTTTTGATAACAGTAAGATTATTTTTTTCTTTACTGCTGAGGGAAGAGTTGACTTTAGGGAACTGGTTAAGGATTTGGCGTCAATTTTCCGAACCCGTATTGAATTACGGCAAATTGGTGTTCGAGATGAGGCAAAAATGCTAGGAGGTATTGGCGCCTGTGGACGAGTTTTATGCTGTCACAGCTTTTTAGGTGATTTTGAACCTGTTTCCATTAAAATGGCAAAGGAACAACATCTTTCCTTAAATCCCGCCAAAATTTCCGGAATCTGTGGCAGGTTAATGTGTTGCCTTAAATATGAAAACGATGTCTACATGGAATGCAATAGAAGCTGTAATAAGAGGGCTCCTCAGGCTGAGATTAAAATAGAAGAATTTGAGGGCGATTTTGACTTGAGTAAACTGGAAGATTAGATGATTTTTTTAGAATATCGGGGGGATAGGGAGTGAAGCTCACAGAAAAGCTTATCCAACTGGAAAATGAACTTACCAAAATTATTGATGAATTTAAAACCTTGAAAATGCAGGCTTACATGCTAGAGGAAGAAAACCAAAAGCTCAAGATGGAATTGTGCCAATATCCGGAGGAAAAAAAGAAAGCTGTTGAGGATAATGCCCGACGAATTCTTGGAGAAGGTCATGACAATCTAGCCAGACTGTATAATGAAGGTTTTCATATTTGCCATTTGCATTTTGGACAAACCCGTCAGGGTGACTGTTTATTTTGTATGGGTTTTTTAAGAAAGATGTGATTAAGCTTGGTTGATGTAAGGGAAAATGAAAGCATAGATGATTTGATACTTGGGGGATTAAAAATAATCCAAAAAACCGGCGGCTTTCGGTTTTCTCTTGATGCCATTCTCTTAGCCCATTTTGCAACTGTAAAAAAAGGTTATAGGATTATTGACTTAGGGACCGGGACCGGGATAATACCCTTGATTCTTACTACTAGGGCCCACGAATTGGATATAACCGGCGTAGAAATTCAAGAAGAAGCTGCTCAGATGGCCAAGCGGAGCCTGGCTTTAAATCAGTTATTGGACATAAAAATTATAAATGCTGATCTTAGGAAGCTAGGTGAAGAGCACTGGGGACATTACGATTTAGTTATTTCCAATCCACCCTATTTAACACTAAACCAGGGCAAGATTAGCCCCAGTGAGGAGATTGCCCTTTCGAGGCATGAGATAAAATGTAGTCTAGAGGATTTAATTAGAAGTGGGGAAAAGTTAGTAAAGAACCGGGGAAAGTTTGCTTTAATCCATCGGGCAGAACGGCTGGCTGAGATTATAGCTCACTTAAATACATATAAACTTGAGCCTAAAAGGATCAGGCTTATCCATCCCTACCTAGCTGAGTCCGCTAATCTACTTTTAGTTGAAGCTATTAAAGGGGGTAAACCAGGGTTAACAGTACATACCCCTCTGGTAGTATATAATGCTGATGGAACTTATACCAAGGAAATCTTAAACTATTATTATGGTGGTGAGACCTGTGACAGCTAAGGGTCGTCTTTTTTTATGTGCAACTCCCATAGGAAATTTAAAAGATATTACTTTAAGGGTGCTGGAAACTTTACAAGAGGTAGATTTAATTGCCTGTGAAGATACTAGACATACCTTAAAGCTTTTAACCCATTTTTCAATAGTAAAGCCAGTTACAAGTTATTTTGAACATAACAAAAAGTATAAGGGTGAAAAAATTATTGCTAAATTGCTGGAGGGTAAGGATGTTGCTCTGGTTTCTGATGCCGGAATGCCTGGTGTTTCTGACCCCGGGCAGGACCTGGTAGAGGAGTGTATTGGTAATGGCATTGAAGTTTTTGCCCTTCCGGGACCGGTGGCGGCAATAACGGGTTTGGTTTTATCAGGAATCTCTACTGAGCGTTTTTGTTTTGAAGGCTTTATCCCCCGGGTTAAAGCGGAAAAAAGAGCCTTTTTTAAGAAACTAGCTAACGAAGAAAGAACATTAATCTTCTATGAAGCACCCCATCGATTTTTAGGGACCTTGGAAATAATGGGTGAAGTTTTTGGCGATCAGCGGCAAATGGCCGCATGCAGGGAATTAACCAAGAAATTTGAAGAAGTTGTGAGAGGCCCTATATCAGAGGTTTTCGAGCATTTTAATCAGAAGGGTATAAAGGGAGAGTTTACTTTAGTAATAGCTGGAGCAGAACCCATCAAAGAGGAAAAAGGAATGGAATGGGCCTTGGCTAAGGTAGCCCAACTACAATCCCAGGGCATGACTGCCAAGGAAGCAGTCAAAGAAGCAGCCAAAGAAGCAGACATTAGCAAAAGGGACCTATATGACCAGGTGATGGTCAAGTAGGGGCGCCCATTGGGCGTCCGCGGTTGTCCAATATACGGTTGTCCAATATACGG
>JUEF01000025.1 GCA_000802045.1 Peptococcaceae bacterium BICA1-8 | reverse complement strand
CACAATGCTGGGAGATACATCTAAAACATATGAGCTTGCGCGTAAATGGTTCATTTCTTCCTCATTAAACTTTTTGTTCGCCATGTTTCCCTCCAATTCATTTGATTCATTCTAATTCCTATCTGAATTGAAGTCAAAACTCTATTGTCCGAGATTAAGGGTTTCAAAAACTACATTGTCTAAAGACAAGGATTTTGAAAACATAGCTGTCAGAAACTAAGGGTTTATGAAAACAGCTACTGTCTAATCTATAGGGTACATTTTAGACATTCCTGTCCAAAAAACTCTCAAAGGCTCGGCAGGTGTGTCCCCTTTCCTTTTTCGTCGAGGACCTCGGCTTTAAAATTAACGAAGCTAGATGCGGCTTTTCAACCCCCTTAAATGTGACGGTCAAGGAATATTTGTTCGCGCAGGCGTCTCAGTCCATCCTTAATATTTCTAGCCCTCACTTCGCCAATCCCCTCCACTTCATCTAGCTCTTCAGTAGAGGCATCCAAAATGCTTTGGAAGTCGGGGAAATAAACTAGTAAGTTATCTATTACCTGAGTAGGTAATCGGGGAATTTTGTGTAATAATCTAACGCCTCTGGACGAAACAGATATATCTACATTGTTATGGGGTAAAGTATAACCCAATTCCCGAGCTATATTTGATAGCTCTAATAATTCCTCCGAGGACCATGTCCTTAGATTCCGCATTATTTCCTCTGGCTTTTTTTCGAGGCTGCGCCGATAGTAATCCCTAATTACACACAAGCCTTCTTCTTCTACGTTAGCCACTAGCTCTTCAGCCTGCATATTAATTAAACGTCCTTCTACCCCCAGCTCCGTAATATATTTCTCCAATTCCTTAACAATGTTCATTACCATTTCTGTGCGCTGTAAAACCTTCACAACATCAAATACAGTAACCAGATCATCATATTCCAATGCGCTTAAATTGTTTAAGGCCCGGTCTAAAACGTTTTTATACTTTTCTAATATCTGAATAGCTTGGTCGGCTTTTGTCAAAATAACACTAATGTCTCTTAAGTAATACTTAATAAAACCTTCATATAATGTTATAACATTTCGCCTCTGAGAAATAGAAATAACCAGCTCTTCAGTTTGCCTAGCTACTCTTTCGGCTGTTCTATGTCTTATGCCCGTCTCAGTTGAAGGAATAGTAAATGCCGGAACCAATTGAGCATTAGCAATCAATATCTTTGAAGCATCCCGATTTAGGATTATTGCGCCATCCATTTTAGCCAGCTCATATAAAAATGAGGGTGAAAAAGGAGCATTGATCTGAAAGCCGCCCTCAACAATGGACATTACTTCTGGACTGTCCCCCACAACGATCAAACCACCTGTTTTAGCCCGCAGAATATCTTCTAGCCCCTGCCTTAAACGAGTTCCAGGAGCTATTATCTTTAAAGCATCTATCAGCCTTGCTTCATATGTTTTATTCATTTCCAAAAATTAACCCCCCAGTACAAAATCCAACGCCTCCCGAATAGTTTTTACTCCAATTAACTCAATAGGAGACTCCTGTTTATTCATAGTATTACCAAAAGGTACGACTGCTTTCCGAAAACCTAATTTAGCAGCCTCAGCTAAACGCTTCTCCAAATAATTTACCGCTCTTACTTCCCCGGTTAAACCAACCTCTCCAATTACAACAGTGTCCTTTTCCGCTGCAACATTTTTATAACTTGAGGCAACAGCTAAAGCTATTCCTAAATCAAGAGCTGGTTCATCAATTTTCAGGCCCCCTACTATATTTATATATGCGTCATGATTCCCTAAATTCAGCCCTACTCTTTTATCTAAAACGGCCATAATCATAGCTACTCGGTTATAATCTGTTCCTGTAGTCATCCGCCGAGGCTGCCCAAAAACTGTTTGAGAAACGAGCGCCTGAAGCTCAATGAGCAAGGGTCTAGTTCCTTCCATACAAGGCACCACAATGGAACCAGAGCTTTCTAAAGGACGTTCCGCCAAAAATGCCTGAGATGGATTGGCTACCTCCTTTAGGCCGTCTCCTGTCATTTCAAATATTCCCAATTCGTTAGTCGAACCAAAGCGGTTTTTGAGTCCCCGTAAAACCCGGTACTGGTAATGTCTTTCTCCTTCAAAATATAAAACAGCATCTACCATATGCTCCAAAACTCTAGGCCCAGCTACAGATCCGTCCTTGGTTACATGCCCCACAAGAATAACGGGGATTCCCCAGCCTTTAGCCCACTGTAGTATTCTCCCCGTACATTCTCTTAACTGACTAACACTCCCAGGGGCGGAGGAAACTTCTGTTAAATAAACAGTTTGTATAGAATCTAAAATAATAAACCCAGGCTTAGACTTTTGAATTTCCATTTCTATTTTTTCCAAATCTGTTTCAGCTAGAATCAGCAAGTTATTACTATTGACACCTAGTCTTTGTGCCCTAAGCTTAATCTGATGGCAGGATTCTTCTCCCGTTACATAAAGCACTGGTTTTTCCAGCTTAACAGTATGACCACATTGCAAAGTTAAGGTGGATTTCCCTATCCCAGGGTCACCCGCTAAAAGAATTAAAGCACCCGGAACTAAGCCGCCGCCCAAGACTCTGTTTAACTCTGGTATCCCTGTATCTATTCTTTCACTCTCATCAGCCTGAATATCGGATAAATAAGTGGGTTTACTTTCCCTGCCTTCTGTAATATTTCTTTTCCCTTTTACAGAGGAGACAATTTCTTCAGTAAAGGTATTCCAACTATTACAGCCAGGGCAGCGTCCCAACCATTTAAGACTTTCTTGTCCACATTCCTGACAAAAAAACCGCACCTTATTTTTAGCAGCCATATTTTCCTCCGCATCTTTTCTTTTGGGATACTAATTATACCATATTTTGTTTGGCATGACGGCTTCTTTGTCAAATTTATCGGGTCGGCATTATGGCTAATAAAGCAAGCTATTAGGTCGGCGCGACGGCTAGCACGCAAGTTTTTTGGGTCGGCGTGACGTCTCCTCCGAGACTATTAGGGTCGGCATGACGGCTAATAAGTCATTTTTTGCGGTCAGCATTAAAAAACAATTATTTTTTCATGCTGACATGCAGATTTCTCCCTCAAGACATAATGCCGACCTCGTGAGAAACCCAATAGCCGTCACGCCGACATCCAGTATATCCCTTAAGCCATAATGCCCACGAAAAAAGAAGGCTTGCGCCTTCTTTTTTCTCGCCTTCTTATTTCAGTATTATTTTGTCGTTTTCCGCCTCTACTATCACATTACTTCCAGCCTTATATGTCCCTTTCAGCAGCTCCTCTGCTAATGTGTCTTCAATCAGCTTCTGGATTGCCCTTCTCAAGGGGCGTGCTCCATAAGTGGGATCAAAGCCTTCTTTAACTAAGACATCCTTGGCTCCTTCCTTGACATCTAGCAGTAATCCTAACTCATTCTCTTTTAATCGTATTTCTAGGTCTTTTAGCATTAAACCAACAATCTCTTTAATATGCTCTTTTTCTAAAGCATGAAAAACTATAGTTTCGTCTATTCTGTTTAAAAACTCCGGTCTAAAAGATTTTTTTAGTGATTCCATTACCCGATCTTTCATAACCTTGTAATTATCATCGTTACTGGGTTGAGTAAAGCCTAATGGACCTGTTTGCTTCAAATGACTAGCCCCGACATTAGAGGTCATGATTAAAACTGTATTTCTAAAATCAACGGTCCTGCCTTTACTATCTGTAAGGCGTCCGTCCTCCAAAACCTGAAGTAATATATTAAATACTTCGGGATGGGCCTTTTCAATTTCATCTAGGAGAATCACCGAATATGGTTTCCTCCGAACTGCCTCTGTCAACTGTCCCCCTTCATCATATCCAACATATCCAGGAGGTGCACCGACTAATCGAGATACAGCATGCTTTTCCATATACTCCGACATATCAATTCTTACTAATGAATCCTCATCACCAAATAAAGCTTCAGCTAAAGCTCTAGCTAACTCTGTTTTGCCTACTCCCGTAGGACCAAGGAAAATAAAAGAACCAATTGGCCTTTTTGGACTCTTAAGCCCTGACCGAGCTCTCCTCACAGCTTTAGCAACCGCTTTGATAGCATCCTCCTGACCTATTAGCCTTTGATGAAGTATTTCTTCCATTTTTAAGAGCTTTTCTGTTTCTTCCTGCGCAAGCTTACTTACAGGAACTCCCGTCCAACTCGATACTATATTTGCTATATCTTCAGCCGTTACCGTCTGAGTTTTATTCAGGTTTCCATTTTTCCAAAGCTCTCGTTTATCTTCTAATTCTGTGCGTTTTTTCTGTTCCTGATCTCTAAATTCAGCTGCTTTTTCATATTCTTGAGCCATAACAGATGCTTCTTTTTCTTTACTTAGCCTTTCTATTTCTTCCTCTAACTCTTTAAGATCAGGAGGGGCGGTCTGTACTTGAAGATGAACCTTAGATGATGCTTCATCAATCAGATCAATAGCCTTATCTGGCAAAAATCTATCTGAAATATACCTATCCGAGAGGCTAACTGCCGCTTTAATAGCTTCATCGGTAATTTTTACACTATGATGGGCCTCATACCTATCTCTTAAGCCTAAAAGGATTTTTACAGCTTCCTCAACATTAGGTTCATCAACCTTAATAGGCTGGAACCTTCTTTCTAAGGCTGGATCTTTTTCCACGTGCTTGCGGTATTCATCCAAGGTTGTAGCCCCAATAGTCTGCAACTCACCCCTGGCTAAAGCTGGTTTTAAAATATTTGCTGCATCTATAGCTCCTTCCGCTGCACCTGCACCAATTAAGGTATGCATTTCATCAATAAATAAAATAACATTACCAACTTGGCGTATTTCATCCATTACCTTTTTCAATCGTTCTTCAAATTCACCACGATATTTTGAACCAGCCACCAGTGAACCCATATCTAAAGCAACAACTCGTTTATCTTTTAAACTCTCTGGAATATTGCCATCTATTATCCTAATAGCTAAGCCTTCAGCAATAGCTGTTTTACCAACACCGGGTTCACCAATTAGAACAGGATTGTTTTTAGTTCGCCGGCTTAAAACCTGAATTACTCTTTCGATTTCTTTCTCACGACCTATAACAGGGTCAATCTTGTTGTCTCTGACCATATTCGTTAAGTCCCGGCCAAATTCGTCAAGAGTTGGTGTCTTAGACTGCACCGCCCCTCCCTTTGTCCCTTGTTTACGACCAGCTCCACCAGAATCGTTGTGGGGAACTCCTCCTAATAATGCTAATACCTGTTTTCGCATTTTATCGGGATTTGCACCTAGATCTAAAAGAACCTGGGCAGCTACACCTTCCCCTTCACGAATCAGTCCAAGCAAAATATGTTCAGTACCAACATAGTTTACTCCCCACTTTACCGCTTCATCCTGAGCCAAGCCTATAACCTTCTTAGACCTAGGCGTAAAGCCTAGTTCACTCTGTTCCACATCTTCCTGACCAACATTAACTAATTTGCTGATTGTTTCCTTGACTTGATCTAAATCTATTCCTAAGGCTGTAAGAGCCTTACCGCCTACACCTTCTCCTTCTCGTAGTAAACCTAAAAGTATATGTTCTGTACCGATTGCCGGGTGTTTTAAATTCCTCGCTTCCTCTTGAGCAAAATATAAAACTTTTTGTGCTTTTTCAGTAAATCTTTCAAACATAGTTACACCTCCAAAAATTAAGCTAGCTTTTCTTTAAAAATTTCGGCTCTTTTAATATCCCGAGCCTGAGAATCCATCTGCCTTTTTGCTAACACTTGCAGATAAGCAGGCTGACATAAGAGATAAAGCTCATTAATAAGTTTAAATTCCATACTATCAATCATACCTACTGCATTTCCCAGCCTTAAATCAGAAATTAAATGCAACGCCTCCTGAGATGAGATTATTTTCGCATTTGTTAATATTCCATACGCTCTTCGCGCTTTATCCTCAATCTGCAAACCTGCATTCTGTACTAAATAGTCTCGTGCCGCCTGCTCTTGAGTAACAATTTTTTTTGCAACGCCATTAATATTTGATAATATTTCCTCCTCATTTTGGCCGAGAGTAATCTGATTTGATACTTGAAAAAGATTGCCTAGCGCTTCTGTACCTTCTCCAAATAGGCCTCTCACTGCAATACCCAACTGTGAAAGCTGAGTAAGTATCCTGTTTGCTTGACCAGTAAGAACTAAACCAGGAAGGTGCATCATTACCGACACTCTCATCCCCGTGCCGAGGTTAGTGGGGCAGCAAGTTAAATAGCCAAACTGTTCATCATAGGCATATGTTAGCTTTTCTTCCATTTCATCATCTATTTTATCCGCAGTATTCCACAAATCATCTAGCTGTAAACCTGAAGCAAAGCACTGAATGCGCAGGTGATCTTCCTCATTCACCATAATACTTAGTGAGCCTTCCTTGTTGATTATTAATCCTTTATACTCAGGCTTCTGGGCATGATCTGGGCTTATAATATGCTTTTCTACCAAAACCTGCCTATCTAATTCAGGCAATTCATTAAACTTATACATTCTTAGCAGGTTATCATTGGCTACTGTTTTCTCTAAATGCTCTAGAACAGCCTTTGCCGTAGCCTCTGTTTGTTTTAAGGGAAAAGGAAATTGAGCTAGGTTTCTAGCTAAGCGCACCCTTGAGCTCAATACTATTTCCGGAAATTGACCTTGACCTTGGGTCCAAATAGTGTGGGGTTCTTCAATTAGATTTCTAATCATTCGAAAAGCCCCCCTCACTACTTTTTCCCTTTTCCAGTTCTTTTATCTCATCTCTCAGCTTTGCTGCCCGTTCAAATTCTTCATTTAAAACCGCCTTCTGTAGCTCTACTCTAGCTGTATTTAGCTCCTGTCTAAATCTTATGGCTTTACCAGCCCGTTTAGGTATTTTGCCTGTATGTCGAACATTACCGTGAATTCTTTTTAATAAATATTCGAGCTTACTGCCATACAGCTCATAACAATTATCACACCCCAAGCGGCCTCCCTTAGCAAACTGACTGTAGGTCATGGCGCATTTTTCGCACTTTATTTCATTATCTTTCTTATCAAAGGATGTAAAAGAATCTACATCAAGCATACTGCTCAAAAAATTAGAAAAAGGAGAATCGGGGAAAAACGTAAACCCTATTGGGTTCTGCTGTTTTTTTGCACACTGCTCACATAAATGTTTTTCTACTTTATGCCCATTTACAATGTTAGTTATGTGGACATTTGCCGGTCGTTTTTGACATTCCTCACAATACATTCCTTTAACCCTCCATTCATGAGATTAAGATTCCACTTCGTTAGATTAAGATTTCACTACATTCCATTTCGTTAGGTTTTTTT
>JUEF01000024.1 GCA_000802045.1 Peptococcaceae bacterium BICA1-8 | reverse complement strand
GTTCGTCCTGAGCCAGGATCAAACTCTCCAATAATATTTATTGTAAGCTTGATTAGCTCATTTTACTTAATTGTTTTTTGACTTTAAAGTCGTCTTGACTTTTGAGCCAAACGCATGTTTTACAACTGTTTAATTTTCAAAGAACTTTTTTCTTTCGCTCACCGCCACTCTCTCGCGGCGACAAAACTTATTGTACCATGTTTTCGCTCCCTCGGTCAACAACCAGTTTCTGGTAGGTGGCCTGGAGACTTTTTATGGGACCTCGGTTATTATCTGCTAACCTAGCTCCATTTATGCGCCTCATCGAGGACGCTTTAATAATATATCACATTTGTTTCATCAATGCAACATCTTTTTTATCTATTTTCTATTCTGCAGAGTGCAAGTTTAATCTCCTTACATATTTTTACATACCTCTATTTTCTATTAGAGGACAAGAAAAAAGGCTTCACTGTATTTGAGGCCGTTAAGTTTATGTTCAGCCAAGTGCTCTACCATTAAGCTATCGAGGAGCGCTAAAGAAGTTAAGAAATTTATTGTCCATATATAGTTCCTTTAAGTAAAGTATCTAAACCGTCTAGTCTTACCATTGTACTAGGGACAGGTCCAATTATAATTGTTTCTGCTATAGGAGTTTTGGTCGCTACTGTTATCTTCTCAGTAGCTAATGGAATAACTACCGTCAATGATGTCCTGACATCCAAATATAGTATATGTCGTGTTTGATTTATGCCTGATTCATGAAAGTCTTGATGTAACTTAACCTCAATTTCTCCAACTGGTAAGATCCTAACCTTTATCTTAGGGCCATGTGCAGCAAATAAATAACTGCCCAATGCTTGACCCAACGGAATTACTAATATTTCTTCACGTAAATCATTTAGGGATTCTTTGATTTTTAAATTTGTCGCAGTCATTAATCTGCTAATTTCAATACTATTAGCTTGAATCATAGTGATTTTGTTATCTGAATCCTTATGTATTTCAATTAGATCTGTATATTTTGTATTTTTCAAAATCTCTTCATAGATAGTTTTGTTTATTATCTCATTAGCCATTAAATTTACTTTAGACTCCGCCATTCTAGTGACGGTTGGTTTTAAATTACTTTCAATCATATATATAATAAGAAATAAAACCAAAATAACAATTGATATTACAATAAAGGAATTGCTTACTTTTATTCCGAACCTTCTGCCTCCCATTTTTTTCAACAAGGCTCACACCTCCTTACATGTCTAATATATGTTAAGATTATCTAAAGTGAACGACAATTTTTAGAGCTCTCATGCGAATTATTATAATTATTCTAAAACAATTACAAAGAAAGGAAATCTCACCTGTTTTTATATTGCATTCCGTATAGAGTTTTATGTTTTAATAGTATTTATGAATATGCTATAATATTGCAAGCAGGACAAAGGAGGTAAACCTATGACAAGAAAGAAAGAAAAAAAACAAAAAGTAAATATATATAGGATAGTATTATTAGTTGTACTTCTTTTTACTTTTATAATTGGCGGAGCAGGTATCGGATTCATAGCTGGCGCAATTAAAAATATGCCAAATATAGAGGATGATGGTTTTGAACAATACGCAATTACGTCTGATGTATTTGATAACAAAGGTAATAAAATTGACTCTCTCCATGGGGAAGAAAACCGGATACCTGTAAAACTTGATCAGATTTCTCCCCACATAAAAAATGCCCTATTAGCTATTGAAGACCAACGTTTTGAAAAACATAACGGTGTTGATCCATATAGAATTGCTGGTGCATTCATAGCAAATCTAAAAAGCGGCCGAGTTGTTCAAGGAGGAAGTACTCTAACCCAACAGCTAGTTGGCTTATCTATGCTTGATAGAAATGAGAAATCCTATAAAAGAAAAATACAAGAAGCAGTTATTGCAATAAAGATTGAAAATGATTATTCAAAGAATGAGATACTAGAATTTTATTTAAATAAAGTGTACTTTGGTCATGGGGCATATGGCATAGAAGCCGCTGCCCAAACCTATTTTGGAAAATCTGCGAAAGATGTAAATATTGAGGAAAGTGCAATGTTGGCAGGTGTAATACAGAATCCATCTAGGCATTCCCCAATATCACATCCTGAAGCAGCTGAAACGCGAAGAGCTATTGTATTAAATGCGATGGTTGATTTCGGTAAATTAACTCAAGAGGAAGCAAATGACTTAAAAAATACACCAATTACTATTACAGATAAAACATTAAATACAATAGAATATAAGTACCAATCTTTTGTTGATTATGTTGTAGAACAGGCAATTGATAAGTTGGATTTAAGGGATGGTAATAATACTAGGAGACTATACACTGAGGGTTATAAAATTTATACGACATTAGAACAGACTACACAAAACAAAATGGAAGAAATTTATGCTAACCCAGAAAAATTTCCAACCAGTAATCAAAAAGACCTGATAATCCAATCGGCAATGGTCGTTTTGGACCCTCACACAGGCGAGATAAAAGGTCTTATGGGAGGAAGAAACCAAGAAGGTAAAAGAAACTTCAACCGAGCTACTCAAGCTGTACGACAGCCAGGCTCTGCTATTAAACCAATAGTAGTTTATGGACCAGCTCTAGAAAAAGGCTATTCTCCAGCTACTGTATTAGATGACTATCCAGTAGCATATCAGACCTACGAAGGTATCTGGGCTCCGAAAAACTATAACAATAGATATCGTGGTCTGATTTCGATGAGGACAGGAATTCAATGGTCTATTAATACTGTTGCGGTAAAAATGTTAAAACAAATCGGTGTACCAGAAGGCTACCGTTTTGCTGAAAATCTGGGAATTACATCCTTGGTTCCTAGTGGTAAACAAAATGATATGGGATTATCCCTTGCTTTAGGCGGTCTAACTAAGGGCATTACTCCCTTAGAGCTAACTGCTGCCTATGGAACATTTGCAAATAAAGGTGTTTACGTTGAACCATACGCCATTACAAAAATTGAAGATAAAAACGGAAATGTAATTTGGGAGAATAAAACTAAAAAAAGAGTTGTAATGAGTGAGGAAACAGCCTATCAAATGTCAAGTATGTTGGAAACAGTTGTTCAAGCAGGTACAGGAACAAAAGCGAAACTTCCTGACCGCGCGGTTGCCGGAAAAACTGGCACTACTTCCGATAATAAGGATGCCTGGTTTGTTGGATATACTCCTGATTTAGTTAGTGTCGTGTGGTTAGGATATGATGAACCAAAGCAAATGAGCAATGTTATTGGTGGTGGAAATGACGCTGGACCAATTTGGAAGGAAGTAATGGAAATCGCCCACAAAGATTTACCGCCAAGTCAATTTTCTCGACCTGCAAATATTACAAATGTAACAGTAGACTATAAATCAGGCTTATTGCCAAATGAATTAACACCTCAAGAATTTATTACTAGCGAAATATTTAATAAAAACTTTATTCCAAATGAAGTCTCGAACATCTGGGTACGGGCTCAAATTGATCCAGAAACAGGACAGTTATATACACCCAGCTGTCCATCACCTCCAGTTACAAAAATATTTCTTAAACGTCCCCAGCCATGGAGTGCTGAAGGATTACCAACAGATAGATTTAATAATGTAGTACCCGAAGATGCACATTTAGAACTGCCCAGTCAGTATTGTACACTACACAGCTCATCAGCCTCGTCAATTAGACTAAATGGCGAAGCTATTATGCATAAAGATAGCAGAATTATTAAAGCTGCAAATCTTACATGGAATTGGGCTCAAACCAATGAAAACACATTTTTTAACATTTATCGTTCAACTGAACCTGGCTTTATTCCAAATGCTAATAACCGTATTGCAGTTAATGAGGAATTTGATCTTAGTAGTTTTACAGATGATACTATAAAACCAGGTCAGACCTATTATTACAGGGTAATAGCAGTAGACAAACTTAGTAATATACAAAGTCCTGCATCAAACCAAGTTGCTATACCAGGAGAAAACCAAACAGATCGAGCTATGAAACCACCAAAGCTTAATGCTCAAGCTAAAGCAGTAAATGGTGAATTACAAATTGACTTAGCATGGTCACCACCCCATCCTGACGGTGATTTTAATTATTATCTATTTCGATCTGAACAAACTGGTTTCCAACCAGGAGCAAGCAATCAAATTTCCCAGAATGAAATGATATATTCCCCCACCTATGTTGATAAAGATATTGAAGTTGGTAAGACCTATTATTACAGAGTCATCGGTCATGATGTCCAATTGAATAGACAAAGTCCTACATCTAATGAAGTAATGATCAATATAAAAATGTCCAACGGAAATGATTAAAAAAGCCCCCGGCAATTGCTTGCCGGGGGCTTTTTTAATGGAAAAGTGAAAAAGTGTAAGGGTAAAAACTAAAAGAGGCTGTTCAAAAGCAAGTATAACAGTTAGACGCCGCTTTTCAACAGCCATTATTCACTTTTTGAGTTCTACTACCGTAACTCCAGTACCACCCTCATCAAATCCACCTGTACGCATAGCTTTTACATGGGGGTGTCTTTTTAGCATCTCCCGAATAGAGTTACGTAAAACCCCTGTGCCTTTGCCATGAATTAGATAAACCTGGCTCAATCCAGTTAAATATGCATCATCTAAATACTTATCAACAAGAGGAATTGCTTCTTCAACATTTGTTCCCCTAAAATCAAATTCATTTTTCATGCTCTCACTTTTATTAGAAACAATCTTTCCTATACCCCTTTGGGTTATTTCTTTTTTTCTTTCCACTATCTGGACTTCGTCAAGTTTTACTATAATTTTTAAAATTCCTGCTTGAACCTGTAACTCCTCATTATTATTTGGTTCTGTAATAACAGTCCCTGCCTGATTTAATTTAGGAATAAATACCTCTTGCCCAATTTTAAGATTTTTTGGTTTCTGTCCAATAACTTTAGGCCCTTTTAATATTTTCGAGGTCAACTTATCCTCTTTATTTTCTAATTCTTTTTTTAATTCTAATGCTTTATACTCTGCTTTAATAATTTCTTCTTTGGCAAGCTGCCGTATTTCTTTAATAATATTTTCGCTTTCTTTCCTAGCGTTTTTCACTATTTGAAGTGCCTCTTCCTCCGCTTTTCTAATGATTTTTTCCGAAGAAGCATTAATCTTAGTTTCCTGTTGTTTAATAGAAACTAGTTTTTCTTCGATTAGTTTTAGTTTGTTTTCAGCCTGCTGTTTGCTTAACTCACTAGTTAAACGATTTGATTCAAGTGATTCTATTAGGTCAGCAACATCTTTTTCGTCTTGACTTATTAAGCTTCTTGCTTTCAGAACTATTTCATCCTTTAATCCCAATCTACTGGCAATCTCAAAAGCATTACTTTTTCCAGGTACTCCAATTAATAATTTATAAGTGGGTCTTAAGGTTTTTATATCAAATTCTACACTGGCATTTTGTACCATGGGTTCATTAAAAGCATATGTTTTTAGCTCACTGTAGTGAGTTGTTGCAATTAACCTAGCATTTTTTGCTTTTAGATACTCTAAAATAGAGATGGCCAAAGCAGCCCCTTCAGAAGGATCTGTACCTGCCCCCAATTCATCTAATAAAATTAAAGTAAAATCATCAGCTTCCTCTAATATCTTTACTATATTTGTCATATGGGAGGAAAATGTACTTAAAGACTGTTCAATACTCTGTTCATCCCCTATATCGGCAAAAACTTTTTTAAAAATACCGATTGAACTGCCTATATCGGCGGGAATATGCAAACCGCTCTGGGCTATTAATACAAACAATCCTACAGTTTTTAAAGTCACTGTTTTTCCGCCAGTATTTGGTCCTGTAATAACTAATAAACCGAAATCTTCACCCAAAGAAATAGTCAAAGGTACTACTTCATTTGGCAGAATTAAAGGATGCCTTCCCCTATTTATAGTTATTTTTCTTTCCAAAACTATCTTAGGCTCAGTACAATCTAGCTTTTCACTTAGCCGGGCTTTAGCAAAAATAAAATCAATTTTAGATAAAATATCCAAGTTAATCTTTAGATCTTCTGTATATTGGGCCATTTTAGCACTAAGCTCAGATAAAATTCTTAATATTTCATCCCGTTCTTCAGAATGAGTCTTACGTAAATCATTGTTTAATTCAACTATTGCCATAGGTTCAATAAACAAAGTAGCACCACTTCCCGATTGGTCGTGGATTATCCCAGGGACCTGATTACGGCATTCTTGTTTAACAGGAACAACATAACGATCTCCCCTAATTGTAATTATTGAATCCTGTAAAAACTTATTGCTATGTTCAGACTTAACAAAATTATCAAGTTTCTCTTTAATTCTATTTTGTAGAGTAACTATCTTCCGTCTTAAAGTTAAAAGCGTAGAAGAAGCAGTGTCTCTAACCTCACCTTCGGGGGATATTACTTTTTCAATTTCATCCTCTAAATCCTTTATTATATTTAGTCGTCCCCCTAACAATTCCATCCTGGGGCAAGAATACTGTTTTTTATTATTTACGAAAAACTTTTTTAGCTTTCTGCTCGCACTTAATATATCGAAAACCTTTAAAAACTCTTCCGCCTCTAATATCCCTCCAATTTCCGCTTTCCTTATCTGAAGTCGAATATCAACAATTCCACCTAGAGGAATCTGGGGTTCAAACCTCCTAATTAATACCCCCTCTGTAGTTTCCTGCTGCCATACTTGAATCAGTTCAAGATCGGTTATGGGCTCTATCGTTTGAGCAACTTCCTTCCCTAGTCCTGAACTACATTCATTAATTAATTTAGTCTTAATTTTATCAAATTCCAGTTTTTTAAGTGTAAATTCATTCATTTCCTTCACCCTACTTTATTCGTCGTTTCGTCTGCTCGTCTATTCGTCTATTCGTCTTTTAGTCAATTTGTATAGAGGTTTTATTTTTGTTTAATTGTGGGATAAGTTTGTTAGTCGACAAATGGGAGTCTTAGACGTTACACGTTTATGCGTTAAAGGACTCCTCTAAAATAATGTCCGGTAGTAAAACCTCCCGGTTCCAGCTTTTCTAAAGAATTAACGACCTGTTCCATGGGTTGATAATCCCGTCTATATTCAAACCAATCATCTATTGCCTGGCGATATGTTTGAGTAACAAGTCCTACCCATTCAGCATTTTCTTTGCGTCCTTCGATACGAATAATATTAACGCCAGAAGATAGAATGCCTTTGATATCCTTATATAAATTTAATGGTTTGGCATTATATACTAACATGCGACAGTTTGTGTCCATCTCTAACGGAAAAATAAAGTTCATTCTATCCTTTAATCCAAAATCTTTTCCTACACAGGCTCCTTGACAGGAGTTTCCGCTAGTTTTATTTCCTATTATACTACCGATGGCACAATATTCGCTAACCATCAAAGGAAAGTTACCGTGTACAATAAGCTCCAAAGGCAAATTTCCTAAATGGGAGAAATTATTTATCTGCTCCAAGGTAAGTTCGGGCGATAAAGTAGCTTGAGATATTTTCATCTCAAGTAATTTCTGGATTGTATAATCATTGAAGATATTTAAAGTATAATCAGCATAAATTTTTTCAAGGCCCAAATTGACTGCCAAATTTAATATTCCTAAATTACCTACAAGAAACCCATGGAAGTTAAAAGTCTTTAGCTTCACTAAATCCTCTTTTAACTTGTTTAATTCCGTTTCGGATATCAATCTTGGCAATCGTAACACGGCATTTATATTATACTCTTCACACAGCTTTATACCTTCCTTAATACTTTCCCAGGTAAACTCCGGTTTATTTTTTAATCCTTCCCAATTAAAATATACTTGATTTGCTCCAGAATAAACAGCTGCTTTTACACCTTCTAAATTTCCTACTAAAACTGAAAGTCGGGTCTTGGTTTTTAGCTTTTCTGATTGAGGAATATTATGCTGAAGCTCTTTGACTTTATCTAAATAAACTGCTTTATTTGGTACCTTCTTGGTCAGTTCTACCTGACGCATATTTATTAAGCCTTCAACTATATTCCTTTTCATTTGATTTAGTTCACTAACTGGCACTATTAAATCTCCCTTAATTTTTGCATCTAATTGATTTAATTCAAAAGGAGTGTTTCCCAATCGAGCAAACTGCTGCCAAAGGGTATCATAATTTAAAGGGTGTTTTTTTGCTTTTTCAATAGTAAAATCACCTGAAAGCTGCAGGTCATAGCCCTCAGCATCACAAACTTTTACCAACATCTTTTTCCCTTCCTCAAAGGAAACTTCTAGCTGCAAACCAATCTTACGACTAACTTTTGGGGACAAATAACTCTCTCTAGCCCTTTGTATTAGATCAATATCGTGGGTTTTAAATACCCGGTCTCCCACTCTGGGTTTTCCTGTAACCTTAATCTCAATTTCTTGACCGGCATCTGCTTTTAAAATTTTCTTGTTATTATGATAAATCTCTTTTAGTTCTCCTGCTATGCGCCCACCTTTAGTAACCCAGACCTCATAACCATCGCCGACGGCTAATGGCTCCACAAGGTGAATGAAAATCAATCCATTTTCTACTTTGGTAATTCGTCCCAAAAGCAAACCTCTGTTATTAGGCCTTTTGAAACTCATCAATTCTTTACCCTGATTGCCAAAATAATATCCTGTAGTAAAATCCCGATTAAATATTTGTTCCAACTCTTTGCCCCAAGCTTTGGCAATCTGAAAATCTCCAGGGTTTTGATAGTACCTATCAATAGCTTCTCGGTAATTCCTAACAACCGTTGCAACATATTCCGGCCTTTTCATTCTGCCTTCAATTTTTAAAGAAACTATTCCTGCATCAATTAATTCAGGTATATGTTGAATCATTTTTAGGTCTCGAGGACTAAGCAAATGCTCCCCGATAGTTTCCGGTTTTACTAATAGATCACCTTTTTGGTCGACTAACTCATATTTCATTCGACAGGGTTGCGCACATCTGCCCCGGTTACCACTACGACCACCTATCATGCTGCTCATTAAACATTGTCCCGAATAGGCAATACATAATGCTCCATGAACAAAGGTTTCTAGGCCTAATGAAGAATTTTGTTTTATCAATTTAATATTCTCAAAAGAAACCTCCCGGGCTAAAACACCTCTACTAAACCCCATATCTTCAAGAAATTTGACCCCAGGAGAATTATGGATTGTCATTTGTGTACTGGCATGCAGTTCCATTTGCGGTAAAGATTTGCGAATTATATCGGCAATTCCTAGGTCTTGGACAATAATAGCATCCACCTGAACCTCTGCTAATTGATAAAGATATGTAATGAATTTGTCAATTTCCTCATTAGCAACAAGTGTATTTACAGCTACATAGACTTTAACCCTCCGTCCATGAGCGAAATTAATAGCTTCTTTTAATTCTTCATAAGTAAAATTAGTGGCATTTTGCCGGGCACTAAACATGCTTCCGCCCAAATAAACAGCATCAGCTCCATTTTCAACCGCAGCCCTGAAAGCTTCTATTTTTCCCGCCGGTGCCAATAATTCAATTTTTTGCATAGAACTTCCTCCAATAATTATCTTCTTTTTACTCTTATTATCCCTGAGCACGGTATAATATTTAGTCCCTTATCCTCTAATTTATCAAGAATTAAGTTCATTCCCAAAGAATCACTTGCTATATGACCGGCTATTATTACATTGATATGGTTCTTCTCAGCTGCTTTTCTATGTTTTTCACCCATGTGCATGCCAACAATGGTACCGATACCAGCTGCAGAAAGTTTTTCATAGGTATTTTCTGAGCCGCTTGTTCCTCCTGTCATATCAACAATAACCTTTCCTGTCTTTCTTTTTTCCGTACCTCCAATTATTTTAGGACCTGCTCCCAGGTAAATGGCTTCTTCATATTCAGGTATTTCTTTTAATAATTTAATTATATCGCCTAAATACTCAGGATCTTTATCCAAAAATAGCTTTTCTAAAAAATATTGAACTTGATTATCTGCAGGTGTATGGGCACACATTAGAGGTATATCTAAGATTTTTGCGGTATCTACTCCCCTATTATGGTTAAGAGGCATTAGACCCCTCTGTACTTCACTAATTCTTGAAGCTAAGATTCCTTGAGCCACATTTATTGGAACACCTAAATCATATAGTATCTCCTCTTGCAGCTCCATTACTTCATGTAATCCGGCTAAAGCCTTTCCTTCAGGATGATGACTAAGCACTAGATCGATTTTAGTTCCTTTTTCAGTTAATCTATCAGCCAATAAAATTTCTGCTGTTTCCACATCAATACCCGCTAATACTGTTTTAACAACGCTTTCTTCCTTACCATATAGGATTCTCGTATCCGCGTAAGGATTAAATAACTTATCTTGATCAAAATATTTTTTATCTTCTTCTTTTAAATCATTAAACTCTTTTGATTTACTTTTTAATACTTGTTCTAGTCTATTCCCCCGCGGATCGGCTTCTTTACCCATATTAACAACTAATTCATATATTTCTTTTAGCTTCATCATCAGACCCCCTCATATATTTAACAAATATTGCTTTAGTTTTTCATAACACCAGGAGTTTACTATATCTTCATTTGTTTGCCAACCCCGTTTTGCCGTTTGCACTCCAAAATACATATCATGCATTCTATCAATGTGATGTGCATCTGTATTGATAGCTATTTTAACGCTCTGTGTTTTAGCATATTGTAGGTGTTCGTCCCTTAGATCTAATCGGTCGGGAGAGGCATTAACCTCTAAAATTTTATTATTGCTAGCAGCTGTTTTAATAATCTCCTTAATATCTACATTATAACCTGGTCTTTTACCCAATACTCTCCCTGTAGGATGAGCTAATATTTTAACTAAGGGATGTTTTAGAGCAGTTGTTATTCTTCTTGTCATTTCAATTTCCTTCATATGAAAATGACTGTGAACTGAAGCGATAACTATATCCAGCTTCTTTAAAATATCATCGGTAAAATCCAAGGAACCGTCAGGCAGTATGTCTACTTCAGCCCCTTTTAGTATTTGTATTTGGGGAAACCTTAATTGCAGATTGTTAATTTCCACGATTTGTTGGAGAAGGTCTTGTGATTTTAGTCCCCCTGCTATCTCCAAGGATTGGGAATGATCAGTAATGGTGATATAATCATATCCTAATTTTATCCCTTTATTAATAATTTCCTCTATAGTGTTGGAGCCGTCACTCCATTTGCTGTGCAAATGCAAGTCTCCTTTTATATCTTTTAAATCAATTAGTTTTGGTAGTAAATTTTCTTGGGCAATTTGAATTTCAAAACCTGTTTCTCTTATTTCTGGTGGTATCCAAGGCAGCCCTAGATATTTATAAACCTCATTTTCTTCAGGAAATACTGGTAATCCTTCATTAATACTGGATAAGGCCTGCAAATGCTTTGAGGAGCCTGTAGTAAGTATACTATTGTTCCCCCAGGATTTAGTAGAAGAGAAATGGAGTAACAGCGGTATACCTAACGGGGTACCAAGTTTGATCTTAGCATCTTCTATTGAATCAATAAATACTAAGGATATTTGATTTATAACTTCTATTGTTTCTTCAATGTTAGCATCTACTAATAATTCTATAGACCGGACCTCTTCTACACCTCTTCTCAATTCCCCAACAAGTAAAACCTGGCAAATTTGTGGCCAGGCTTTTAGTTGATTTATTAATATTGCTGCAAAATCAAAAGCAATACCTATTGGCATAGAACCAGGTTTACTTTCAAGCAGTTTAATTCCTCTTAAAAGTGCCATTTCTGTTTTACTATTAAAACCTTTTAGCTTACGTATTTTTTTTTCACGGGCTAATTTTTTCAGTTCATAAATATCTACTATATTGAAATGCCTAATAATACTAGCTAAATCTTCTTGTCTCATACCAGGAATAAAAGAAATAGAGTTCACATTATAGCCTCCAAGGTTGGAACAGTGCTATTATATTTTTTCTCAAAATTTATATTTTATCCGGACTATTGCTGCTAGGAATCCTCTCCATAATTTATGTTTCTTTGCTTTCCTCTAAAATTTGGAGTAGCTTATTATAGTCCTCCTGTAGCTTATGCAATTCATCGGCAATGTTTAAAGAAGCCAGAACTGCAATTTGTTTAATAGATAACTGGGAATTTTTAGAGGCTATCATATTCATCTTTTTATCTACATAATCAGCTAATTTTAAAATATGTTTGCTATCAGCATGTCCTTTCACGAAATAATTGTCGCCAAAAATCTCAACCTGCACCCTTTTTTTCTGTGAATTATTTTGCAAGATAACCCCTCCTCCATATCCTTATTCCTATTGTTCGTGAAAATACAAAAAATTCCTCCTCACTAAATATGAAAAATCAGAGTTGATTTTCATATTAGTTGACATAATAAAAGCCTGCAGTGCAGGCTTTTATCATAAAATTAGGATCGTAGACTAGCTTGAAACTTTTCGGCCAGAGCTTTTTGGATTTTTTCGTGTATATCATTAATTTCAATATCAGTTAAGGTCCTGTTTTCAGCTTGGAAGGTTAGAGCAAAGGCTAAGCTTTTATAATCCAAGGCAATTTGGTTTCCTTTATATAAGTCGAATATAGTAACATCTGAAAGCAGATCTCCACCTTCTGCCCAAATTACCTCCATTAATTGGGAAGCGGTAACTTCCTCTTTTACTACTAAAGCCAAATCTCTATGAACAGCCGGATATCTGGGTAACTGTTTAAATTTAATTGGACCATGGCCTAGTTTTATTAATAATTCAACATCTAATTCAGCAGCATAATTTCTTGCTGCTAGGTCATAATTATCTGCTACTTGTGGATGCACTTCACCTATAATCCCCAACATTTCACCTGAAACATATACATATGCTGATCTTCCGGGATGATATAAGGGGCTATCTTGACAAGGTTTGAACAAAATATCAGTTATTTTTAGCTGCTCAAGCATATCTTCAACAATTCCTTTTAAATAATAAAAATCAACTGGTTGAGCTTTATCTTGCCAATTAGAAACCAATTCACCCCTTAATGCAATTCCCAGAGTCCATTTTTCCTGGGGCAAAATGGACTTTTCTGGAAAACCCTGTGGTAAATAAATCTTTCCGAGTTCAAAGATTCCTAAATTTTCACTTCTTCTATTAATATTCCGACGTAATATGTCTAATAACCCCGGAAAAAGAGTAGTACGCATATAGCCTTGTTCTTCCGAAAGAGGGTTTAAAACTGGTATAGCTTGGCGTCTTATATCCCCCTCAGAAATTAGTAGCTTATCAAAATTAGTTTTATTAATAAAACTAAAGCTTATTACCTCTGTTAAACCCCGTGCTGTTATAGTATCAATAATTTTATCCCTAAGCTTTTGTTCTAGCGTCTTTTGTCCTTTGCTGCTGGCACCAAAGGGTAAAGTAGTAGGTATATTATCATATCCCGCTAGCCGGGCAACCTCCTCAATAAGGTCTTCCGCAATAGTAATATCAGGTCTATACGGAGGAATCTCCAAGGTAATTACCGAACCGTTTTCTTCAATTATGTTGATATTTAAAGAGCTTAATATTTCTTTTATTTGTTCATCGTTAATATTTGTACCTAGTACTTCATTAACTTTTGTTAGTTCTAATTTTATTTTAGTTCTCTCAATAGGATTAGGGTAATTATCAATAATCCCTTTTAATACTTTACCATCTGCCAGTTCGGCTAGTAATTGAGCTGTCCTATTAGCAGCATCCACTACTGTCTCAATATTAATCCCCTTTTCAAAGCGTAGTGAAGCCTCTGAGCGCAGACCTAAAGAAGTAGAAGTCCTTCGAATATTAGAAGGATTGAAATATGCAGATTCAATGAGAACTGTTGTTGTATCGTGGGTAACTTCAGAGTTCAATCCACCCATCACACCTGCAATACCTACAGCTTTTTGTGAATCTGTGATTAAGAGCATATCCTCTGTTAATTCCCTTTCATTCTCATCTAAGGTTGTTATTTTTTCTCCTTTTTCTGCCTTACGTACTATTATTTTACCAGCACTTAAATAATTATAATCAAAGGCGTGAAGAGGCTGTCCCATTTCCATTAATACATAGTTAGTGATATCTACTACATTATTTATTGGTCTCATTCCAGCACATATTAATTTATGCTTTAACCATTGTGGTGAGGGTTTGATTTGTACTCCTTCTACAATTTTAGCCACATAACGCCGGCATAAATTAGAGTCTTTTATTTCTACCTCAGCTAGATCCTCTATTTTTTTCTCAATATCGCTAAATTTAATCTCTGGTAATTTAACTTCTTTTCCCAAAAGGGCTGCTACTTCCCTAGCAATATTCATCACACTTAAACAATCAGATCTATTTGGTGTTAGATCAAATTCCAAAACACAATCATCAAGGCTTAGATACTCTATGATATCCATTCCTAATGGTGCAGTTGGGTCTAAATCCAAAATACCCTCTTTTTGGTCAGATGTTAAACCTTCTTCGTTTATTCCTAATTCTTGAGCTGAACAAATCATACCTTGAGATTCGGTACCCCGTAATTTTGCCTGCTTTATTTTTAAACCACCTGGTAGTTCCGCTCCAACTAAAGCAAAAGGAATTTTCTGTCCTGTTCTTACATTAGGAGCACCACATACTACCTGAAAATGGTTATCTCCGTCAGTAGTAACTTGACATAAAGAAAGTTTTTCTGCATTTGGATGTTTTACTACTTCTAACACTTCTCCCACTACAACACCCGCAACACCTTTATTTAAGTGTTCAATATACTCTACGGTTACTCCAGCATTTGTTAATCTATCTGCAAGTTCTTCCGGCGTTATATCTATATCAACGTATTCCTGCAGCCACTTAAAAGATACTTTCATTATTTAATACCTCCTAAAACTGTTGTAAAAATCTGATATCATTTTCAAATAAAAGTCTCATATCTGTAATGCCGTATTTTAGCATGGCAATCCGCTCTACACCCATACCAAAAGCAAAACCGGTTACTTCTGTTGGATCATATCCCCCATATTTCAATACATTAGGATGCACCATACCAGAACCAAGGATTTCTAACCAACCCGTATAGGAACAGGATTTGCATCCATCCCCGTCACAAATGCCACAAGAGACATCTACTTCTGCACTAGGTTCAGTAAAAGGAAAGTAACTGGGACGGAAACGAATTTTTCTATCAGCTCCGAACATCTGTTGGGCAAAAACTAATAAGACCCCTTTTAAGTCGCTCATCCGTATTCCTTTATCAATAACCAATCCTTCGATTTGGTGAAACATTGGTGAATGTGTTGCATCATCATCTTTCCGGTATACCTTGCCAGGACAAATTATTTTTACTGGTACCTCTGGATTTAATTTCTCCATACTTCTGACTTGAACTGGGGAAGTATGGGTTCTCAAAACAACCTCTGGTGTTATATAGAATGTATCCTGCATATCCCGGGCAGGATGATCTTTAGGCAAATTTAAAGCTTCAAAGTTATAGTAATCTGTTTCTATTTCCGGTCCTTCTGCTATTTGAAAACCTAGACCCATGAAAATCTGTTTAGCCTCTTCGATTACCTGAGTAAGAGGGTGTTTGGTGCCTCTAGAAAAACTTTTACCAGGCAAAGTTGTATCTATAGTTTCCAAGTTTAATTTCTGTTTCTGCTCAGTTTTTTTGATTAAATTCATCTGTTCTTCAAGGGTTGCATTTAGTTCATCCCGTACTTCGTTTGCTAATTGTCCAATAATTGGCCTCTCTTCCGCCGAGAGTTGGCCCATTCCTCTTAAAACTTGAGTTAATTCACCTTTTTTTCCTAAATATTTCACTTTTAAATCATTTAACTCTTCCATATTTTTGGCATGGTCTAAAGCTTTTTTAGCTTCTAGTTTAATCTTTCCAAGTTGTTCTTTCACTTCATAACCTCCTTAAAATGAATGTAAAAAAATAAACTCCCATCCCCGGTAAGGGACGGAAGTTATCCGCGGTACCACCCAAATTAATCCTAACAGATAGGATTCTCTTATACTCAATAACGGTGAGTTCCGTTTAAACCTACTTAAAGTGAAATTTTAATTATATGGATAGTGGCTAGTTGTTAGTTGCTAGTGGCTAGTACTTGATTTTTTTACACACTAATAACTTAAACTATAACTAAACATGATTTTCCACTTTTTTCAGTTTAACAGCTAAGGGGCGAACCTGCACTTACGTAAAGTAAATTATCGTTACAACAAAGCTTCCAGTCTCAGGCTTTGTCTCCCTGGGCAACAATAATTCACAACAGCTCCCCATCATTGCAATTACTGTATTATTAATTTGCGATAAAGTAGGTAAACATTAATTGAACCAGTTGTTTCAAATAAGCGCCATAATAAGTCACAACAAATCATTAAAATTACCTACCTTTCAATTTCTATAGCGAAATTATAACATAAATCATACCTGCTTTACAACTGAAAGCAAGCGTTGACGGATAATCTCATATATAATTATTGATCCAGCTACAGCTACATTTAATGATTCAGCGCCAGGCTTTAGCGGTATTTTTACTGAACTATCACCTTGCATAATTTGTTGCAAGCCAAAAGCTTCACTTCCTAGAACTAAAGCAATTTTTTCAGGATAATTAACCTGAAAATAGTATGTAGAAGCTTCAACCTCAGCAAGTATTAGCTTAATATCATTTTCCCGCAATTTATCTAATAGTAATTTTGTATCTTCCGGATAGTAAACAGGTATTTTGAAAACAGCCCCCATTGTTGATCTTAAGGTTTTATCATTATATATATCTACAGTACCCTTTAAACAAAATACAGCATCGACTCCCGCTCCTAAAGATGTCCTGATAATTGTACCCAAGTTACCAGGGTCTTGAATACCATCTAGAATAAGAAATGTTGTACCTCGATTAATTGAGCTAAACATGTCCCATTTAGGCATGCTTATTATAGCAGCTATACCCTGGGGATTGACAGTAGCTAAATGATTTTCAAGTAATTTTCTTTCAACTAAAAGTATTTTTCCAGAAAAAAGGGTTAACACCTCTTGAATGTTTGGAAGCTTAAAATCAGTTTCGCTAACTAACAATACTTCAATATCTGCATTAAGCAATATAGCGTCCTTACACATTCTGCTGCCTTCAATAATAAACTGTTGATATTCTTGTCGGTATTTTCTTTTGTTTAATGCTTTTAACTTCTTAATCCATTTGTTTTGTTCTGAATTAATTATTTCCACTAAGTAAAACTCCCCCCCTCCAATCTAGTCTGATGACAAAAGCAGGCCACTGGCCTGCTTTTGTAGTATTAACTATTTTTAGCTAGATTAACTAACTCACTAAATGCTACTGCATCGTTTACTGCCAATTCAGCTAACATTTTACGATTAATTTCAATACCGGATTTTTTCAAACCATTAATAAAACGGTTATATGAGAGTCCATTTAGTCTTGCAGCAGCATTAATACGGGCAATCCATAGTTTGCGAAAATCCCGTTTGCGCAATTTACGATGGGCATATGAATATGCTAAAGCTTTCATTACCGCTTGATTGGCTACTCTAAAAATTTTAGAGCGGGCACCACGGTAACCTTTTGCTAGTTTTATTATTTTTTTATGTCTATGGCGTGCAGTTACGCCTCTCTTAACTCTTGCCATGATTAATTGCCTCCTCGATTCAAAACTGTTTACTTATACGGAATTAATTTAAGAACTCTTTTAGCATCGCCTTTAAACATAATGGCCGACTTACGTAAATTGCGTTTTCTCTTAGAAGACTTTTTTTCTAAAATGTGACTTGTAAAAGCATGATATCTCTTAACTTTTCCAGTCGCAGTCTTCTTAAAACGTTTAGCGGCACCTCTATGAGTTTTCATCTTTGGCATTAGAAAAATCCCCCTTTCAAGCTGTATCTAAGAAATAATAGGTGTCAAAATCATAATCATGTTTCTACCTTCAACTTTTGCTTCTTTTTCGATCTTAGCTAAATCCTTTATTTCATCAGCCAAACGATCACAAAGCTGCTTGCCTAGCTCAGGATGTGTAATTTCCCTTCCTCTAAACATAATTGTAACTTTTACCTTATCACCATTTTCCAAAAATCTTATGGCATTTCGTTTTTTAGTATTAAAATCATGATCTTCAATATTAGGACGCAGTTTAACTTCTTTAATATTAATAATCTTTTGGTTTTTCCTTGCTTCCCGTTCTTTTTTGCTTGACTCATATTTGAATTTTCCATAATCCATAATTCTGCACACTGGAGGAATAGCATTAGGTGCTACCTCAACTAAATCAAGGCTTCTTTCTAAAGCAATTTTTAGTGCATCCTTAGGAGACATGATTCCTAATTGTTCACTATTTTCATCAACCAGCCTAATTTCCTTCGTCCTAATCTCTTCATTAATCCTTAAATCTTTGCTAATAATTTGTCACCTCCAAAAATAAAAAGCGGATGGAAACCCATCCGCTTAAAAAAACCCATAATATATAACTTTCGTTACATTTCTTGGTCATAACCCTATAAGCATCACAGCCATAAGGTGAGAAGCGGATAGCTTCTTCTTGCATCTAACTTTAATTGTCGCTATTTATTCTAGCATCTATCATATAATGTGTCAAATTATTTTTTTTGTTTAATTTCAAGAACAATATTATCAACTAATTGTTCAAGGGAAACTGCACCTAAATCCCCGGGTCTTTGACAGTTGCATAATGTAAAAATCGCTGAGAGCCTTGAAATAGGCTCATTTTTTTGTCAAAATTTACATTATCATATTGCGTGATATTACGTGATGTGTTATAATATAAGGAGCTAGGAGGTGTCTCTTGTGCGATTGAAAGTATCACGTTCAAAAAATTCAGCCTCTCTTTATGTTACTAAAACTGTTTATGTAGATAAAAAAGAACGTACCATTAC
>JUEF01000023.1 GCA_000802045.1 Peptococcaceae bacterium BICA1-8 | reverse complement strand
TTAAGATCCTTCGGTCGTTCCTCCCTCAGGATGACACAGCGAGGCTCATAAAGCCTGGGCTTTTCAAAAGTGGTGCAGAGCAAGGCAGGTTTTATACCCGAGGCCGCAGTCGTATAAGAATACTTCGAGGACCTCGGGTTTAAAACTAACGCAGCTATGTGCTGCTTTTCAAAAGCCCATTACCCCATAATTATAGTTCATTAAGATCATAAGGAGTCTCCTGATACACAAAATAATTGAGCCAATTGGAAAACAAAAGATTGGAATGACTCCGCCATTTTACTAAGGGCTCCTGGGTCGGATCATCATTGGGATAGTAGTTATACGGCACATTGATATCTAAGCCTTTACTTTTATCTCGATCATACTCGGATTTAAGGGTTAATGGGTCATATTCTGAGTGACCAGTGACAAAGACATACTTGCCGCTTCTGGTAGCTGCGAGATACACCCCGGCCTCTTCTGATTCGGAGAGTATTTTTAGCTCCTTTATTTTTTCAATGTCTTCTTTGTAGATGGTTGTATGCCGGGAATGGGGTGCATAAAATTCATCGTCAAAGCCTCTTAAGAGCATACACTTTTTATTACTAGTGTTGTGTTTAAATACGCCAAACATTTTTTCAGGCAAAGGATGCTTAGGAATACCATAATGATAGTACAATGCTGCTTGGGCACCCCAACAGACATGGAGGGTGGAAAACACATTATGCTTGGTATATTCCATAATCTCCTTTAACTCTTCCCAGTACTCCACCTCTTCATATTCCAAGTGTTCAATAGGGGCACCGGTAATTATCATTCCGTCAAATTTTTTATCCTTTATATCAGCAAAGGTTTTATAAAAGCTGACAAGATGCTCCTCTGGCGTATTTTTGGGCTGATATGATTTGGTACATAAAAGCTCAACTTCTATTTGTATTGGTGTATTACTCAATAATCTTAGCAGCTGGGTTTCTGTTACAACCTTAGTGGGCATTAAATTTAAAATAGCTATCTTTAAAGGGCGGATGTCCTGTTGACTTGCCCTGTTTTCATTCATGACAAAGATATTCTCATTTAATAAAATCTCTGTCGCTGGTAAACCTTGGGGAATAACTACCGGCATTATGCTCATCCTCTCCTTATGGGTTAACTTTACCTAAAGCTTGGTTAAAGTCAGCCTTAATATCCTCAATATCTTCAATACCTACTGAAACCCGAACTAAATCAGGGGCTACTCCGGCGGCTAACTGCTGTTCTTCTGTTAACTGACGATGGGTCATACTGGCAGGGTGTAATACATAAGTTCTAATATCAGCTACATGAACTACAAGACTAGCTAACTCAACATTATTAATGAAGGTCTTCCCCGCCTCTGCCCCGCCTTTTACACCAAAGGCTATAATACCGCTGGCACCTAAGGGCAGATACTTTTGAGCTAATTGGTAGCTGGGGTTTCCCTTTAAACCGGGGTATTTGACCCAGGCTACTTTCTCATGCCCCTCAAGGTATTGGGCTAACTCCAACGCATTTTCACTGTGCTTTTTCATCCGCAAATGCAGAGTCTGCAAGCCCTGATTAGATAAAAATGCATTAAAGGGGCTCATGCTAGGACCCATATCCCGTAAGAGAGTAACTCTGAGCTTTGTAATATAAGCCGCTTCCTTAAAGGTTTCCAGATACCTTAGACCATGATAGCTGGGATCTGGCTCGGTGATTTCTGGGTATTTTCCATTATCCCAGTTAAAATTACCGCCATCAACCACTATACCACCAACACTGGTAGCATGACCATCTATATACTTAGTTGCTGAATGAACTATAATGTTTACGCCATGTTCAAAGGGGCGACAGAGATATGGGGTAGCAAAGGTATTGTCAATAATTAAAGGCACACTCATTTTTTTAGCTACATTTGAAAACTTTTCAAAATCCAAAACGTTAAGCCCGGGATTTCCTATTGTTTCCCCATAAAGAGCCCGAGTGTTAGGTTGAAAACAGTTCTCGATTTCCTCCTCGGTAGAGTTAGGATCAATAAAGGTAACCTCAATCCCTAGTTTTTTAAGGGTTGTGGAGAAAAGTGTATAAGTGCCTCCATAAAGAGTTGAGGAAGCCACAAGATGTTGACCTGCCTGGCAGATATTTAATACCGCCAGCATAATAGCAGCTTGACCAGACGCAGTAGCTACAGCACCTACACCGCCTTCTAAAAGATTTACTTTTTCCTCAAAGCCCGCTACCGTTGGGTTACTGATTCTGGTATAAATATGACCAGCCTCTTCTAAATTGAATAGTCTGGCTACATGATCTGCATCATCATATTTATAGGTAGTTGACTGATAAATTGGCAGAACTCTTGGTTCACCTGCCTTGGGTTCATAACCTCCCTGTACTGCTTTAGTAGCAAAATTCCATTGTTTTTTCATTTGTTATTTCCTCCTTTTTTTGGGGACGCCCAGGTGCGCGTCCGCGGTTATTGGCCATTAGGGGCAGACGCGCAATGCGCGCCCCTACGAAACACAAAAAACCGCTCTTATTTTTAGAAATAAGAAGCGGTTTAGTTTACATAAATAAACTCTTAACACCCCCTTATCTCTCAGGAATTTCTTCCTGCAGGATTTGGCACATTTCTAGTTTTCCAACTAGCTGTTGCCGGGCTTCATAGGGCCAGTCCCTCCACCGCTCTTGATAATGGTTCAATTACTTTATTTAGTTGTATAATTTAATAATATATCCTTAAATATACCTCTCGTCAAGAGATATTTTTATCCAATTTATTACAAAATACATAAGACCTATAACAATTAACCAAGATTCGAAGGATCTTAAGATTCTTCACTACCGTTCAGAATGACAAAATGCTTTCGTTTTACCGGGCACTGGACACTTGTCACTGAGCACGAAACCCAAAAGATTGACTCAAATAAAAAATGACTCGCCCACTCGCCCACTAACTGATAAACTTATCCCAAAATTTTAGAACGTTTAGTACTTCGCATATAAATTGCCATAAGGCCGGGTATTAAACGGAATGAGCTTGATAAATTCTTTACTAATGATAGCCTCATAATCCTCGGAAAAATACTCAGCATAGTTGTGGACATACCTTCCTAGAAGCTCCAGATCTTCTTGATCAACGGGAAGTACTTTTACCTCTTTGCCAAGCTGGTAGTCTTCTACTGTACCCCGGAGATAGATAACTCCGCCGTGCATACCTGTGCCGCAGTAATCACCCACGATGCTTTCCTCTGGCGATAAATCTAAGCCTAAGACTATTTGAATACCTCCAGCCATATACTCAGCAAAGAAATCTCCTGCTTTTCCCCCGACTACTATGACAGGATTTTTTTCTTGATACCCTTTCATGTGGATACCTACCCGGTACCCTACACTACCATGAACATAAATTTCTCCGCCCCGCATGGCATAGCCCAATGTATCCCCGGCATTACCATGGATTACTATTGTACCGTCGTTCATTGTATTACCTATAGCATCCTGACCATTTCCGTTAATTACTAATTTCAACCCATCCATATACGCTGCCATATCATTACCGGGGGTACCGTTAATTATGATGCTCTGGGTCCCGGTTATTCCATCCCCAATGTAGCGCTGTCCGTTTACATTATTAAGAATTATTTCTTCTACGCCTGTTTTCAGTACGTCTCTTATCTGCTGATTGAGCTCTTTAAAGTATATATCTTTAGTATCAATAGTTACTGACATGACGCACTATCCCCCTTCAAAAGCTTAGATCTTCTTAATTTTTGGGGAAGATCAATATAGCCAAAGCTATCCTTTAAGAGCTCCTGCTTAAAATCAGACACATTAGTCTTTTCCCTGATTAAGCCCGTAATTATTCCCGCCCGATCTACTTCATTCAGGTAAATAAAGCCTACCACGATATTATCTTTTAAAATAATTTTCTTATATAAATTCTGCTCTGGGACCATTTTTACTAAAACCTCATAGCCGTCACCTTCAGGCTTTACTATCCCCGCTGTAATCATGGGAAGTCCATAAAAACCTATGGAATTCATAGCAAAACCGCCGGAGAAGATGCTTTCAGATCCTGCCATATTTAACCCGGCAGTTTCCCCTTGGCAATAGGCGTTGGGTAGAATAGGCAGTACTCTATTTTGAGCAAATATCAGATCATAACCCTCTGCAACATCTCCAGCAGCATAAACATTCTCAATAGAGGTCTGGCACTTTTCATCAATGACTATGCCTCTATTAACCGTAATTTTAGAGCTTTCTACTACCTCAGTATTTGGCCGAACCCCTACCGCGACTACTACCAGGTCAGCAGGAAGAGCTTTCCCATTGCTTAAGGTAACTCCCTGGGCTTCTTCTCCCCCGGTAATAGCTTTTACCGAGGTATTTAGCTCAAATTTGATACCTCTTTTTTCTAGATTCTTCTGTACGATATCAGCGCCCTCTTCATCCAAAATAGCAGATAATACTCTATTCGCTAATTCCACTATAGTGACATCAACACCCAGGCTGGCTAATCCTTCTGCTGCCTTAAGCCCAATAAGACCTGCGCCAATGATAACAGCTTTATTCCCAGCTACAACCACATCAGAAATAGCCTTCACATCAGCCATTTTTATAAAGGTAAAGACATTTTTCTTTTCTAAACCGTCCATAGGAGGAATAAAGGGTGTACCTCCAGTAGCGATCAAAAGTTTATCATAAATGATTACTTTATTATTTTCTAATTTAACCGCTTTACTATCTGTATCTATAGCTATCGCTTTTTGCCCTAGTAAAGTGGTAACATTATTTTTCTCATAAAAATCCTGCCCCCGGTACAGCATTTTTTCCTCCGTGACCTTACCTGCTAATAAATAGGAAATAAGGGGGCGGGAATAAGTATGGTAAGGCTCATCGGAAATAAGTGTTATGGGATTATGTTTATCTACCCGACGAATACCCTCCACTGCTCCTACCGCTGCTGCTGAGTTTCCAATAATCACATAATGCATTGCCCCACCTCCTACTTCTTTCCATTATTAGATTCATACTCGGAATACACCAAAGCCCTATTTGGACAGTGCTCTACACATGCCGGTATCTGGCCGTTATCACTGCATAAGTCACATTTGGAAGCCACCTTATGGCCCCGCTCATCCCTTGTGATTGCTCCAAAGGGACAAACTAGAACACAGGTCCAACAGCCAACACAGCGGTCTTCCGCATTTGTTACGATTCCTGTTTCGGGATCCTTGTGCATAGCTCCTACAATACAGGCTTTAGTACAGGGTGCATCCTCACAATGCCTGCACTGCAAAGCAAAGGAAACAGGTCTGCTTTCCTCCACCAGAATCCGACTTATCGGTGGCTTTGCTTCCTTTTTGAAGGTCTTAACAAGGTCATTTTTATATTTAGAGTGGGCTGCTATACAGTAAATTTCACACAGCTTACAGCCCACACAATATTCTTCCCGGGCATAAACACGCTTCATATTGTTCCCTCCTATTCTCCCGCCGCTTTAATACCCAAAATATTCAGTTCACGGTCTGTTAAGCCAATACCCCTAAGCATCAGGCGGTTACCCCGTAAAGATTCCAAAGCATTAATACCCATACCGCCTAGCATCTCCTCGATCTCATGGGCCCAAGCCTTAAGGAGATTGGCTGCTCTCTCTGCACCAATTTCAGGGTTAAGCCGTTTGGTAAGCTGGGGGTCCTGGGTTGCTATTCCCCAGTTGCATTTACCTGTATAACATTTCTGGCACATATGACAGCCCATGGAAATTAACGCGCTTGTAGCAATATACACGGCGTCAGCTCCCAGAGCAATTGCCTTAACTATATCGGAGCTATTTCTGATGGAGCCGCCAACTACTAAGGATACCTGATTTCGGATACCTTCCTCTCGGAGACGGGTATCAACCGCAGCCAAGGCAAATTCAATAGGAATACCAACACTGTCCCTTGTTCTTAGCGGCGCAGCACCGGTGCCCCCTCGAAAACCGTCGATTGCTACCACATCGGCACCGGCCCGAACTATACCGGAGGCTATGGCCGCAACATTATGGACAGCAGCAATCTTCACGATGACAGGTTTTTGGTATTCTGTTGCTTCTTTTAAAGAATAGATAAGCTGCCGCAAATCTTCAATAGAATAAATATCATGATGAGGTGCGGGAGATATGGCATCAGTACCTAATGGGATCATTCTGGTTTGGGAAACCTCTTCCCCCACCTTTTCCCCCGGTAAATGACCCCCTATACCGGGCTTGGCTCCTTGGCCAATTTTTATCTCAATAGCTGCTGCTGTTTTTAAATAATCAGCATCTACACCAAATCGACCTGAAGCAACCTGAACTATGGTGTGGCTGCCGTGCTCTACAAGATCCTTATGCAGACCACCCTCGCCTGTGTTCCAATAAGTACCTACCTTTTTGGCAGCTGCTGCCAGGGACTTATGGGCATTTAGGCTAATTGAGCCAAAGGACATAGCTGAAAACATTATAGGCACATCCAGCTCTAGCTGAGGTGGAATATCCTCTAAAAGTTTACCCTTTTTAATTTTTAAGAAATCCGGTTTTCTACCCAAATAAGTTTTTAGCTCCATTGGCTCCCTTAGGGGATCTATGGAAGGATTAGTCACCTGGCTGGCATTTAACAGCATATGGTCCCAGTAAATAGGATAGGGCCGATCATTACCCATACCAGTTAAGAGTACTCCCCCTGTTTCAGCCTGCAGATAGATAGCCCTCATAGCATCCTGGGTCCAGTTGGCATTATTTCTAAATTCCAACGGGAATTTTTTTATGTGCAAGGCTCTGGTGGGACACATTACCACACAACGATGACAGTTGACACAATTAGCATCTTCGGAAAATACTCTTTGCTCCTCTTCATCCCACCGATGGGCTTCATTGGCACACTGACGCACACAAACCTGGCAATCTATACAGCGATCTTTATCTCTTTCAATCAGAAATGCTGGTGTAAGGTAATTTATGCTCATATTTTAACATCCCTTTCTATAGAGCCACTGAATGACGTACAAATTCATTTTCGTCAACTTGATCAAATTCATAGAGACTTTCTTTACCATCTAAGAGACAGATGACAGGTTCTCCACCTTTAGGTGCCCAAGACTTGTCTGGATTTTTGCAAATTTCTCTGATAGCTGATTCCTCACTAGCAATGTACATATTGTCGCCCTTTTGGGCAGCTATTAGAGAACGAAGCTTCAGCCGATCATTTAAAGCCATAAAGCCATTGGTGCTTCCTAAAATGATAGAGAAAGGACCATTTATTAATAAACTGCTATAGACAACTCTTAAAGCCTTAAATAGCTTCTGCTGTTCCGAATTCATCCGGGAGATTTTCGACCAGAAAGGAGCAGCAACAATGTTGACAGCACTTTCTAAGGGTAGACCAAATTTTCTTAACAGTAAGTCAAAAATATAGGTAATAGCCTCAGTGTCTGTCTGGAGGGTGCATTTATATCCGTACATTTCCAGAAAACGCCTGTTTGCATCATAGGATGATATCTCGCCGTTATGAACAATGGTCGAATCCAATAAGCTAAAGGGATGGGCTCCACCCCACCAGCCCGGTGTATTTGTTGGGAACCGCCCGTGAGCAGTCCACGAGTATCCTTTATATTCATCTAGGCGGAAAAATTCACCGATATCCTCGGGAAATCCTACTCCTTTGAAAGTACCCATGTTTTTCCCACTGGAAAAAACATAAGCTCCTTCCACCTCACTGTTGATACGCATAATAAAATCAACAACATACTCAGACTCCGATTCATATAATGCCATTTCTTTAACCTTGGGCTTTGCAAAATACCGCCAAATCAACGGTACATTCTTTATAGCACTTATGTTTCTAGTAGGAATAGGCTCAGCCTGTTCAATACTAAAGAATTTATTTAAAAGAAATTCCGTTTCCTGTTTAACCTTTTTATCATCATAAAATAAATGAAGAGCATAATGGTTTTTAAATTCGGGGTAAATGCCATAAGCTGCAAAACCGCCGCCTAAGCCGTTAGATCTATCATGCATAACAGCTATAGACTTAATTATGTCCTGACCGGAAGTTAATTCACCCTTTTTATTCATAATTCCACTGATGGCACAGCCTGCCGGAATCCGTATTTGACCTTCCTTTAACATTTAATTTAACCCCCTTTGGTTTTTTATATTCCCTTCATCGGGCTCACTGTTTTATAACACATAGAAATATTTATCTTTGTACTACCCAATTATAAAGGTTTTTTTTAGTTTGACAATGGTTTTCAATTAGAAATAATGTATACACAGCAAATATATTGTATACATTGTTATACAACACATTATGCATTTTTTCCCAGTCAAATTTGTTACTTTAATGCACAAAAAAACCGCCCATATTGGCGGTTTTCACTTTTTTTCTTTCCATTTTGGTACAATAGGCAGCTCTTCGTATTCATCTTTAAGAATAGCTAAAATCCACAAATCAACATATTTTCCTTCAACAAGGGAGTGTTTCCGCAGCCTTCCTTCAGCCTTAAACCCAAAATTAAGAGCTGAATTGAGACCTAGGTCGTTATTATCATGGACATGCAGGTAGCATTTTTCAAAGCCTAATTGATAAAAAACGATGTCCAAAAGAACTATCATCATATCAATACCATAACCAGCTAACCGTTTTTCTTTCTCTCCTATACCTAAGACTATTTCTGCATTTCCATTTTGCCGATCAATATTCCTAATGCCAGCTACACCGATAGGCAATTCATCCCTCTTTTGCAGGACAATAAAATTAACTCTAGCTGCCTTGGGATCATCTAAGTTGCTGGTTTCCTGTATCTCCTGCAAAATACTATCTAGAGAAATACTGGAATAGGCATCATATAACTGTCTGAACTCCTTATCCATATACCATTTTTGCAATATGGGTGCATCTTTTACCTGAGGCTGTCGCATTATTATTTTACGACCCTTCCACATTGTTTTCACCTCACTTTTAAAGTTACTAGTGACTTGTGACTAGTGACTAGTAGAAAGACTTAAAAAATTTCTTTGTATATTAATTTTCCAAAGAAATTCAAAATCCTTCTTATCTAGTATATATATTTTATCCCGACGTAGCTTGCCCATTTAAGGAAAACCTGACTAAGCAGGTTTTCAGGTTAGGTTTCCTTTTGTTTTTGTTATTAAAGTCTATTGGGGAAGGCAAATAAATTGACCAATCACTAAATTATTGGGGTTAATGCCAGGGTTAGCAGCAATAATCCTTCCTACCGTTGTATTATTTTGAAGGGCAATTTTATAGAGGGTATCCCCGGGGGCAATCTCCCAATATATGCCGTTTGGGCAATCTGGAACTTTCTTTAAATTCGGTAAAGGATTTGCTCCTTCAGGAATACAAATATTTTGGCCCACTCTAAGCGCTTCTGGTTCAATATTAGGATTAGCTTTCAAAAGATCCGCTAAGCTTACATTAATTTCTTGAGAAATATTATAAAGTGTATCACCCCTTGCTATCTCCCAATATACTCCACTAGCACATGGCGGTAATTGGTGCCTCATAGCACAGCTCCCCTTTACAGTATATTTGCTACCTACAGGATATGCAGGAATAGAATAAAGGGTGACATGAAAGTGGGCGAGTGATTTATTTTGGGGTCAATCTCTTGGTTTCGTGTACAGTGGCTAGTGGCTAGTGGCTAGTGGCTAGTGGCTAGTGGCTAGTGGCTAGTGGCTAGTGGCTAGTGGCTAGATTAATTATGGGTTTAGATATTGGGTTTTGACAATACTACTGGGTGAAGATTTTGCGTCTGACAAATACTATGTGGTCATTCTAGTGCGTCTGACACAGGCAGGATTACTTCGCTCCGCTCGTAATTATTCACGCATTGCACGCGCACCACTTTATTTCTGTCATCCTGAGCGATAGCGAAGGATCT
>JUEF01000022.1 GCA_000802045.1 Peptococcaceae bacterium BICA1-8 | reverse complement strand
TTTTATGAGATTTGGCGTTGTACTTGGTAATGAAGGCGGTGCTTTTCCTCTAATGGCACTTCCGTATAAAGTATACCTTGGTGGAACAGTTGGTTCAGGGGAACAGTGGGTCTCTTGGGTTCATGTATTTGATGCTATACGATCTATAGCATTTGTTATTGAAAATGATAGTTTGTATGGACCTGTTAATGTCACATCACCATCACCTATAAAGATGAAAGATTTCGGTAAAACAATTGGGTCTGTATTAAAAAGGCCACATTGGTTTCCTGTACCTTCATTTGTTATGAAATTAGTACTTGGGCAAAAAAGCAAACTTGTTCTTGAAGGTCAACAGGTTGTACCTAAAGTGTTATTGGAGGAAGGATTTGAATTCATGTTTTCTAAACTCGACTTAGCTTTGGAGAATTTGCTTATAAAAAGTAGATAGAGAGAATTAGTTTTTTCTCAAATACTTTTAGGCAGGAGCATTGTTAAAATATTTAGGTAAATAGCACACAGTACAACAAATTGTTCATTAAAGAAAAGTATTAAGCGCCCTAGGCTTTGATAATGAAAAGTATTGTAAATATTGCGTCATAACCGTAATATATGATAATGAAAAATGTGTAGTAAGATTATATATTTTTTATAGAGACATTCTTGCCATATCTGCCATACAATCGTATAATTGTGTGACAGGGAAGGATGTGCTAATATGCCAGTAAATTCATTTGAAAACTATCCAATGACTTGGAAACCTGTCATTGACCGAACCGTTAAACCGCTATATCTTTCTTTAGCAAACCATTTGGAACAGGATATTATAAACGGCTCAATACTTCCGGGAACTAAATTACCACCCTATAGAGAATTAGCTGACTTCTTGGATATAAATGTAAGCACGGTTTCAAAGGCTTTCAAAGTGTGCCTACTAAAAGGATTATTAAGTGCAACAGTAGGCAGCGGCACATTCGTTTCCTTTGACGCATTATCCAATGCTTATCTGCTTGGCGATGGCAGGCCAAAGAATTTAATCGAGATGGGAGCTACTATTCCAGAGCCATCCTCTTATGAGCCACTCATGTTACAATTAAAAAACATGGTTAACGAACCTGAACTTGAAAAATGGTTCAGTTATAGTAGACCGGGCGATTTGATTTGGCATAAAGATGCGGCTGTAAAACTTATGCGAAAAGGCGGCTATATTACAGATGTTGAAACCATTTTATTTGCGAATGGTGGGCAAAATGCAATTACAGCTATTCTGTTTGGTCTATGCCAGCATGGCGATAAGATTGGTACTGATCCACATACTTATTCTGGCTTAAAAACTACGGCTGGTATGATGGGTATTCAATTGGTGCCTATTAAACACAAAGACGGAGAAATGGACGGGGACGCCCTTATTTATGCCTGCAAAAATGAAAATCTGAAAGGCATTTATTTGATACCGGATTACCAAAACCCGACCACTCATAGAATAACACTTGAACGCAGAAAAGAATTAGCCCGAATTGCAAGAGAGTTCAATATTTTTATCATAGAGGACGCTACTTACCATCTAATGTGTGAAAAGCCAGTACAAGTTGTGGCCTCATTTGCTCCAGAGCAGACGATCTATATTGCTAGCCTGTCGAAAACAATTGCTCCTAGCCTTCGATTGGCTTATGTATCGGTTCCAAAACAATATAAGAAACAACTTTCTAATGCACTCTATAACATGAATATTTCTGTTTCCCCATTGATGGCAGAATTAGCTGCCCGCATGATTGTTTCAAATCAAATAGATACCATAATTGAAAGTCACCGCAAGAACACCATTTATAGAAATTATCTAGTCAATTACTATTTATCAAAATATGATTGCCACGGTGAGAACACTTGCATTTTTCGTTGGCTGAAGCTACCTCCCAATATATTAGGAACAGATTTTGAAACAATGGCTTTAGAAAAGGGTGTTCAAGTATTTGCTGCTGAGCGATTTACCGTTGGCAACAGTATTCCTGAAAAAGCAGTTCGTCTATCCATCTGTGCGCCGGAAACCGTAGAAGAGTTAGAAAAAGGCTTAAAGATTTTGCAGCAACTGTTGTATTCCTTACACTAATCAAGAGAAAATTGTACGCCACACATTATAATAATTGTGTGGCGTATTTTCATATGCTAACATAAATCATGTAATGAATGTTTCCATGAAAGGAGGGATACACACTATGAAAACATTTCGTTTTGCTATTAAGCAAATAATACCTTTGTTATTTTCATATCTTTTTGTCGGCATTGCATTTGGCATTCTGATACACGAAGCAGGGTATTCTGCTTTATGGGCTTTTCTATCCGGTATTTTCATCTATGCAGGCTCTATGCAGATTGTTATGGCTTCGCTAATGACCTCTGGCGTACCTTTGCATATGGTAGCACTTATGACATTCTTCATTAATGCAAGACACATTTTCTATGGCCTCGGATTTATTGATAAATTTCGCAAGATGGGCTGGAAGTATCCCTACATGGTTTTAACACTAACCGATGAAACCTATTCGGTCCTATGCTCTATCAAATATCCTGATGATGTGGATGAACAAAAAACGGACTTTTATATTGCTTTACTATGCCATTTATTATGGATTTTCAGTTGCACAATGGGAGCATTGCTAGGTCAAATGTTACCTTTTGATTTAACCGGGATTGAATTTTCCGCTACTGCATTTTTTGTTGTTGTTTGTGTCAATCAATGGCGTCAGTTTGGCTCTCACATCCCTGCTATTGCAGGTTTTGCTAGTGCCATTGTGCTTTATATCTTATTGGGGGCAGATAGCTTTTTGCTTCCTGCATTATCAGTCAGTTTGATTGTACTGATTATTATGAAAGATACTATAAATATGCAAATGAAAGGAATAACGTATGACAATTAATTTTGGCTATTCTGTTGCAACAATTATTGTAGTTGCACTAGTAACAGGGCTTGCTCGTGCTATACCATACCTATTGTTTGGTGGAAAGAAAGAACTTCCCACAACTGTTCATTATCTAGGTACCGTATTACCTGCATCTATTATGATTATTCTAGTGATTTACTGTTTGAGAAACATTGACCTGACCGCTTTCCCGTTTGGGCTCGTGGAACTATTTTCGGTTGCTATTGTCATATTCGCTCAAGTTACAAGGAAGAACACTTTTCTTAGTATCCTTTTTGGTACAGCGTGTTATATGATTTTAATTCGCACGGTGTTTCCGATATGATGTAAACTTCATCAAAACAGGTGAAGATTATCTTTCCCACCGATACACAGTGCAATATGAATAAATCCTTAGATTATTTAAGAAAAATTATTCTTATTTAAAAAAATAGGGGGGGACTACTCCGCCCTTACTTCGCATTTCAACTAAAGTATTGTTCATCATCAAACCCCTAGAAGAATACTTCTAGGGGTTTGATGATGAACAATACTGTAAAAAATGTGTCTTAACCCATTGTGATAAGATAACGCTAATAAAAATTGATAATAACGGAATTTAAGAATGTACTTCCTTACTGTCTATTCGCTTAAGAATATAGGCCATTGTAATACCCCATAAGGATGCTGCAATTAGATTAGAAACAACTGTCTTTAGGGGAACTTCTTTAAGTTCAGGGAGTTGGAAAAGATAAGGAAGAGAGAATAGTAAATACCATACGGATGCACCGAACAATGCTCCTTTAAATAGGTGGTGCTTACTGGTTATAAAGGGTATTATTAGAGAGAATACTGTGCCAAGAAGACCTAGAAATACGAATTGGGCACCTATAAAGAAGGCCGTCTCGAGGGTATTATTTGGTCTTCCACCTAAAATGAATAATCCCATAAAGTCTGCCCATACTAATGTATTAAGTCCCAATGCGCTACTCCCAAAATTAATTACAAAGGAAACAAGTCCTCCAAGAATACCTGAGATAAATCCGTTATAAAATCTATCCTTCATCTCGTAGTTATCTCCTTTCAGAGATTTTATTTATTACTTCCTTGTTAACTATTCCCTCACTAAAGACGGAAAATACGAAATAACAATTAGTAAACCAAAAAATTTAGGTTCGCACTTCAACTAAAGTGTTCATTATCAATGCCTCTAGGCTTTGATAATGAACATAATGTAAAAAAATGTGCAGCTGCAAAATAACTGAAAAAATGGCATCGAGTATAGTGTTAATTAATAATTTCAACCTTAATTTTATTCATTATGGAATAATATGGTACAATATATTTAAATTAATATAAAAGTGTTAATTTTTCGACTGGGGTGAAAAAATGAAAATCGTAATAGCTGGTGGTTCAGGGTTTATTGGAAAGCCATTGACTGACAACCTTGTTGAGGAAGGGCATGAAGTTGTTATATTAACTAGAAAAGAAAAGATTCCATCGAAGGTCGTATCATATGTGAATTGGCTCAAAGAAGGTGCTGCTCCAGAAAAGGAGTTAGGAAAGGTTGATGTATTTATTAACTTAGCAGGTGTTTCGATAAATGATGGTAGATGGAATGCTAAACACCAAAAAGAAATATATTATAGTCGGATGGCAGCTACAGACGAGTTATTAAGAATAATCTCCATATTGCCTCAAAAACCGTCTGCATTTATTAATGCAAGTGCTATCGGTATTTATCCAACATCATTAGAAACTGTTTATACAGAAGACTCTTTAGAAACATCAAATGATTTCCTAGGCAATACTGTAAAAGACTGGGAAAATAAAGCAAATAAAGTGGAGAAGTATGGGGTGCGTACTGCTTTTATGAGATTTGGCGTTGTACTTGGTAATGAAGGCGGTGCTTTTCCTCTAATGGCACTTCCGTATAAAGTATACCTTGGTGGAACAGTTGGTTCAGGGGAACAGTGGGTCTCTTGGGTTCATGTATTTGATGCTATACGATCTATAGCATTTGTTATTGAAAATGATAGTTTGTATGGACCTGTAAATGTCACATCACCATCACCTTTAAGGATGAAAGATTTCGGTAAAACAATTGGGTCTGTATTAAAAAGGCCACATTGGTTTCCTGCACCTTCATTTGTTATGAAGTTGGCACTTGGGCAAAAAAGTAAACTCGTTCTTGAAGGTCAACGGGTCATACCTAAAGTTTTATTGGAGGAAGGATTTGAATTTTTATTTCCTACACTTAATTTAGCTTTGGAGAATTTGCTAATAAAAAAGTAGAAAGTTATATGTTTGTTATTAGTTCGTAATACAAC
>JUEF01000021.1 GCA_000802045.1 Peptococcaceae bacterium BICA1-8 | reverse complement strand
CGTCAAATAGCAAGATTGACGGGTATAAGTAGGGTTATAGTCTTAAAAGCTTAAAGTGTAGATGGAGATTTTCTGGTTGCGTTAGTATAACTTAAGGGTAAATAATATCGAATAGTATCGAACTTCACCGAACAATCGCACAAGGTTTTGATTGTATATTAATCGATAAATAGGGATAATTAGTTTTTAAAAGAAGCTTTGAAGGGCTGAGCAGAATAGAGGTGCCTAATTACCCTTATTTTGCAATTAGAGAGACTTTGATTAATGCGGTTGTTCATAGGGATTACAGTTTTAGTGGGAGCATCCTCATTCATATATTTGAAGATAGAATCGAAATGGTGTCCGTAGAGGGGATTGTTTCAGGATTAACGATGAATGATATATTTTTAGGAGTATCAGAAAGCAGAAAGAGTGAATGGTGACAGGCACTAAAGTTATCAAGTTTTAGATGAAATGTCAATTTTTTATGATACTATGGAATTAAGATATAGTTGAGTAGGGGATTTTTAAGATGCAGTCTTGTGCAATAAATGCGCAGGGCTTTTTCTTTGCAATGAAAACCATGGTTGAATGTGGAACATTTAAATGGTTTGATTTGAGAAAAAACCTCAAAACATATTGTAAAATTATGGTTTTTTGGTTATAATATAAAACAATAATACTGCAAAATTAGGAGGTTATCTTATGCTTATAAATTATACATTTTCGAACTTTCGTTCTTTTAAAGATAAAATATCCCTTTCAATGAAAGCAGGAACACAGCGAACGTTAAATGAAAATTTAATCCGAGAGGATGGTATTCGTGTAATTCCTTCCACGGTTGTCTATGGGGCTAACGCAAGCGGTAAATCAAATATTATCATGTCTCTTGCGGTTATGGAAAAGATTATTTTATCCGGTTCTTTAGAATTCAATGTTCCAGAATTGAATAATCTTGAATTGTATCCGTTTGCGCATAATGGTGATGCAAAACCAATGCTCTTTGAAATTGAATTTACAAACAAAGGCTATCATTTAATATACGGATTTGAAGTTTTATGTACACTATTTAAGAAGGGTTCAAGAAGAATTGTTTCTGAAAACTTATCAGTTGTCATTGGTGTGTCTGAGAAAGTTAAACTGTTTGAACGTGATAAAGATAAAGTATCAATCATGAAGGATAAAAAAGCTTTGGAAGTGATTCAGTTTAATGAAAACCTTTTAGGCGAATTTGAAAAGAAAATCAATACCAATCTTGATGATGCGGAACTTTTTCTTTCAAGAGCGTTTAAAAGTACAATTAGCAATGAATTAGCTGAGGCAGTTCTTGACTTTTTTAAAAACAAGCTGATTGTTGTTAGCGACTTTACTTTAAAAAAGACCAACCTAACGTTCTCTCTTGAAGATAAGCCCAAAAAGGATTTCTTAATGTGGAATAAAATCTTAGATGGTTTTGTGAAAAATGCTGATTTTGGACCGCAGAGTATTGCATTTAAATCTACTAAAACAGAAGATAAAGATTCAGCTGATATGGAGCTTGTCTCAATATATAAAAACAAAAACCAAAGTGCAATGATTCCTGCAGAACTGATGGAGTCTAGAGGGACTTTGAAGCTTCTCGATTTTGCTATTCCATTTGAAACCATATTTGCTTCTGGAGGTGTATTTGTACTTGATGAATTTGATGCAGCTATCCATCCGGAACTCATTAAGGGTATTCTCGCTCTATTTAATGATCAAACAGTGAATACAAACGGAGCACAACTTATTTTTACAACCCATAATCCTATTTATTTAAATAACAAGATCTTCCGTAGAGACCAGATTAGATTCGTTGAAAAGGATAAAGATACCTTTGTAAGTGCTATTTACTCTTTGGCTGATTTTGGTTCAGTAGATGTTCGTAATGACCACAATTATTTGATCAATTATTTTAAAGGGAAATATGGAGCATTGCCGTTTATTGACTTCACCAAATTGCTTATAACTGATAATAGCAAGGAGGAAGAGTAGATGGCTTACTATCGAAAAACTTATTTGTGTGTCTGTGAAGGGCAGCAGGAAGAATTATATCTAAAACATGTTGCTTTCCTTCTTAAAAAGTTCCCTGAGCTAGTAGTAAAATTCAACATTAGTCGGAAAACCGTATAGGCTTAAAAAGACCTACGAAGAGTATGATAACGCAGCACTTTTTGACTATGATTTCAATGATGTCGAATTTAAAAAAAATATTCAAATTTGTGACCAGTTAAAAAATAATAATAAGCCAACTAAACGAAAAAGCGGGAAAAGCATATATCACGCATACAGTAACGTGAATTTTGATTTATGGCTAATCCTTCATAAAGAAGATTATAATAGGTCTGTTTCTAAAAATGATGCTTATGTTGTAGATGTAAGAAGAATTTATGGGCTAGGATCTAGTGAGGACATAAAGAGTGAAAGTGCAATCAATAAAATTCTAGAACAAATCAATTTAGATGATGTAAAAAGTGCCATCAAAAGAGCTGATGATATTAGAGAGTATAAAATTGATGATGATAAAATGTTTATTGGCTCATCAGTCTATTTTCCAAATCCTGATTTTTCAATACATAAATTTATAGAAGTTGTGCTGGTTGATTGTGGAGAAATATGAAGGAAACATATTTTACTGATAGTGGTTCTCGCTACCTGGCATATATGACCTTATTGAAGAAAATGTTACAGTTAATCAAATACGGGAAGTGCAAGTTGAAGACTTGCTGGGAAGAGAACCGGTAAAAGTTATAATTAAACCATAATATGGTAATAAACATTTTGCAATAGCTCTTTTGGGCTGTAATAATTGTATAAAAGGGAGTGGGGTGATAAAAATGGAGAAAGAAAGGTTAATTCAAAGAATACAAGATTTCCAAAGGGCTTTGATTAAATTACAGGAAAGCTTAGAATTAAATATAGGCAATGATATTATTATTGATGGAGTTATAAAAAGATTTGAGTTTTGTTATGAATTTTCATGGAAGGTAATGAAATTGTATTTAGAGTATAAAGGAATAGTTGATGTAAAAGCACCCCGAGATGTAATAAAAGAAGCCTTCTCCATCGGACTAATTGAAGAAGGAGAAAATTATATTAGTATGCTAAAGGATAGAAATCTCACAGTGTACACATATAATCAAGAAACCGCCTATATTATATATAAAAATATAAAGGAAATTTACGTAAAAGAATTTGAAAAGTTAATACAAAAACTTGAGAATGAGGAGAAATAACCATGCAGTTTGGCTTAGATGACAAAATAATCAGTTCTATTATAGGTGCTATAAAAGAATATAAGGTAGATAGAGCAATTATATTTGGTTCCAGGGCCCGAGGAGATTATAAAAAAACTTCAGATATTGATATAGCAATTTCTAGCCAAGATATGACCTGTATAGAATTAAATTTGCTTAGGGATCAATTGGATCAACTCGATATAATATATAAGCTTGACGTTATTCACATAGAGAAACTTAAAAACCAAGAAATGCTAGAAAACATAGAGAAAGATGGAAAGGTCATATTACAGATGAAATTATAGATATTGATTTTGTATTGGGGTTTTTCGGAAAAGAAAGAACAAAAGCAATTGATAACTTTAAATCTTTTCATGAAATTTTCTCGAATGAAGGCTGTCTGGATATAGAAGGAAGGAAAAAACTAGCGGATAATGATGCAATAGAGATTAATAAAAAAGTGTGTAATGTGACCCACTGTATTGATCTGCAAACATTAGAAAAAGACACAAAGAGTAAATATTTGAGGTTACTTAAGAAAGAGGGATTGTCTACCCGTCAAATAGCAAGATTGACGGGTATAAGTAGGGTTGTAGTCTTAAAAGCTTAAAGAATATATCTTGCTATTTAAAAGCTTTGTCTTGCATTATTTTTATTATGTCTGGTAGAATATAATTAGAAAGGGGGGCAAGTTAATGAAAACCCATAATTCACGAGCAAGACTGAGAGGGAGGCTAACCTTTTCTAAAACTGAAGAAAAATTAAACCCTATATCAGTTTGTGGGCTTAGAAGAACTCCTTTGCCAAAGCATAGAACCTTTCCACTTGTTCTTACCAGATTGGGCGCTAGACCTATGAATGATATAGATGTCGATGTATATAATGCTAGAAAAGAATTTATAACTGGTAGTAGTAAAAGCTTTAATAATTTAGAAGATTTTTTTAAAGATTTAGATGAATAAGCATAATATAACTAAAGTTGAAAGGTCTAGTGGTTTTAAAAGGACCTATAAAAAAAAGCCTACCTTTGTACAAGAAAAGTTTAAAAAGCGGTTTAGTCAATGGGTTTATGATCCATTTGGACATAATTACAAAACTGAACCCCTTAAGTCAGATAATAGTATTTGGAAGTTTAATATTGACAATGATTATAGGGTATTATTTCAATGGAAAAGAAAATTTACGGAAATTCAACTAATTGGTATATACAATCACAACGAATTATTAAGAAAAGGATATTATTGAAAATAGTCTAGAAATTAACTAGACTATTTATTATGGTGTGCGAATTTTTTTAAAGATTAATTGTCAGAGTTATTCCAGAAAGTTGGGGTAACTTGGTTTAAGAGAATTGACTAGATAATGCAGAAAGGATGATTCGCTGTTGAGAAAGAGTGTATTGGGAAAAATATTTATATTGTTAATAATTTTTTCACTTGTACTAGGCTGCACTCCCCAAAAACAAGTAGACCCCGGTCCTCCCCCCCCAACAGATAATCAATTTGATTTAATCGTAGTTGGTGGAGAGCCGGAGGGTATTGCGGCGGCGGTATCTGCGTCCCGTAATGGTCTTACAGTACTTCTGATTGAAGATGACCATGCTTTAGGGGGCTTGATGACCCTTGGTAAGCTTAACTTTATCGATATGAACCACGGGCGGGATGGTACTCTCTTGACCCAGGGGATATTTAAGGAGTTTCATGATCGGGTGGGTGGTACTGCTTATGATGTAGATGAGGCGATACGAGTTTTTCAAGATATGGTGGACAAGCAGCGTTCCATCGTTTTAAAGCTCAATACTGAGTTTGTTGAGCCAATTAAGGATGGTAATAAGCTTATCGGTGTTAAGGTTAAAGAAGAAGGTCAAGTTAAAGAGTACTATGCTAAAAGGCTAGTTGATGCCACAACTGATGCAGACCTTGCTGCTGCCAGTGGTGTACCATATACCTTTGCCGGTGAGGATATCGGGGAAAAGGATCGGCAGATGGGTGTAACCTTGGTTTTTGAGCTGACTAATGTGGACTGGAATCAAGTTGTCAAATATCTAAAAGGTGATGGCAATGACCACACCGGTGCTACTAATAAATCAGCCTGGGGCTATACTGAGGAAGGCTACAGCTATGAGCCGAAAGATGAGCTTATGCGTCTAAGGGGTTTTAATGCTGCTAAGCAGGATAACGGTAATGTCTTAATAAATGCCCTAGTTATCTTTGGTGTAGATGCATTAGATCCGGAAAGTAAGAAAGCGGGTATCGAGCGGGCAAAAAAAGAGCTGGAATATATCATGCCCTATGTACGGGAAAAGTTTGTCGGCTTTGAGAAGGCCGAAGTGGTAGGAACAGCTGAGCAGCTTTATATTAGAGAAAGCAGACATATAATCGGTGAGTATCAATTGACAATAGATGATGTTTTAGAAAATAAGGACCACTGGGATAGGATTGCTATCGGTAGCTATCCGGTAGATGTCCAGCCTACTGTTAAACAGCGCTGGGGTACTATCATCGGTAACCCTGATAGATACAGTATACCTTTTAGAAGTATTGTTCCTTTGGAGATTGAAAATCTTTTAGTTGTAGGCCGTAGTGCTTCCTATAAATCCCTTGCTGCCGGGAGTGCTCGAGTTATTCCTATTGGGATGAGTGCAGGGGAAGCTGCCGGTGTAGCCGCAGCGTATTCTATTAATAACGAAATTTCCTTTAAAGCGATGACTAAATCGGAAGAGGCTGTTAAAACAGTTCAAGATAAGCTTATTGCTCAAGGGGCATATCTTAAGCCTTTTAATATAAAAGAGCCTGCTATGGACCATTGGGCATATGAAGGTGTCAAGGTAATCCGGAGCTTGGGGCTACTTGATGGCGGCTATAGTAATGACTATCGTCTAGAGGAGCCTATGGGTAAGTGGAGGTATCAAAATCTGATTAACAAGACCTTAGAAAAGGCTAATAAGGCACCAGAACAATATATTGAGGTATCGGAAACCCCTAATAATGAAGAGATACTTCTTAATACCGTAAAGGGCTTGGGGCTTGGTGCCGAAGGCTTTGATGAGGCCAAGGAAGTTTTAGTTGAAAAGGGAATAATGACGGAGGAGTTAAAGCCATATTTTGCTGATAAGGGTAAAGAGCCTAAGGCTGCGGAAGTGACGATGCTGGTGGCGAAGGTTTATGGGTATCTAGTGGGGCAGATTTAGGGGTCGAGTGACTAGTGACTAGTGACTAGTGACTGGT
>JUEF01000020.1 GCA_000802045.1 Peptococcaceae bacterium BICA1-8 | reverse complement strand
GCAGTCAGAAAAAGAGCATGAACTATGAACAATTTACGCAATACCTGAAGCGATTTCCTCTCCCCAAACCTGAAATCAAACATAATATTTATATCCTTGATAGAAATGTGTAAGTGAGTATTGATGAAGAGCCGGATGAGGGAAAACCTCAAGTCCGGTTCTGTGAGGGGCATAATAAGTCTCTTACGTTGGATGAGATTTAGATATGTCTACTCGACACTGGGCAAGTGAATAGTAGGGAACGGTGCCCTCACCGTTCCGCTGGACTATTACCGTGTTAATCCGTGTGCCTGAAGGGGCCCGTGGTTAGATTAAATGCTTTTTCCGTCTTTGCGAATTAAGAAAGGAGATTATTTATTATGGAAGAAAAGAACAATCTATCAAAAGTATATGAACCTAAGCAGGTTGAGGAAAAGTGGTATACTCATTGGGAACAAAATAAGTATTTTCATGCTGACGTAGAAAAGGACAAACCTCATTTTTCAATAGTCATGCCACCGCCTAATGTAACGGGGTCTCTTCATTTAGGACATGCTTTAGATAATACTTTACAGGACATTTTGACCCGTTGGCGCAGGATGCAGGGCTATAATACATTATGGTTACCTGGCACAGATCATGCTGGAATTGCTACTCAGGCAAAAGTTGAGGAACAGCTGACAAAGGAAGGTACTACTAAGCATGAACTAGGCAGGGAAAAATTCCTGGAGCGGGCTTGGGACTGGAAGGAGCAGTATGGCAATAGGATTACTGAACAATTGCGAAAGCTTGGTACTTCTTGTGATTGGGATCGGGAACGATTCACTTTGGATAGCGGGTGTTCGGAGGCTGTAAAGGAAGTTTTTGTCCGGTTGTATGAAAAAGGCTTGATTTACCAGGGTAACTACATCATAAACTGGTGCCCTAAATGCCAGACAACTATTTCTGATATTGAAGTTGAGCATGCTGATGCACAGGGGAAGCTTTATCATTTGCGGTATCCTACTGAGGATGGTGCTGATTATATTGAAGTTGCTACTACCCGACCAGAGACTATGCTCGGAGACACAGCAGTTGCAGTTCACCCCGAGGACAAAAGATATGCTCATTTAATAGGCAGTTATTTAGTGCTGCCGATACTCAATAGAGTTATACCGGTTATTGCGGACAGCTATGTTGACAGCAAATTTGGCACAGGGGCAGTAAAAATAACACCAGCCCATGATCCTAACGATTTTGAAATGGCTAGGAGACATGATTTGCCAGAAATAGCTGTTATGGATAAGCATGCTGTTATGAATGAGAATGCTGGCCCTTATCAAGGGCTGGAGCGTTATGAGTGCCGTAAACAAATCGTCAAAGACTTGGAGAGTCAAGGCTCTTTAGTTAAGATTGAAGAGCATGGTCATGCCTTAGGACATTGTTACCGTTGTGATACCATAATAGAGCCTATGGTTTCTAAGCAATGGTTTGTGAAAATGAAGCCTCTAGCAGAGCCAGCCATTAAAGTTGCAAAAGAAGGACAGGTAAAGTTTGTTCCTGAGAGATTTACCAAAGTCTATCTAGATTGGATGGAAAACATTAGGGATTGGTGCATTTCTAGGCAGCTGTGGTGGGGGCATAGGATTCCCGTCTGGTACTGTCAGGAGTGTGGGGAAGTAATATGTAGTAAAGAAGAACCCAAATCCTGTGGAAGCTGTAATTCTCATAAACTTGAACAGGACCCAGATGTGCTTGATACCTGGTTTAGTTCTGGTTTGTGGCCTTTCTCAACCTTAGGCTGGCCGCAGGAAACTAAAGATTTAGCCCGCTATTACCCAACAAGTGTTTTAGTAACCGGTAGGGATATTATTTTCTTCTGGGTAGCAAGAATGATTTTTTCAGCACTTGAAGCTATGGAAGAAATTCCTTTTAGGGAGGTTTTTATCCATGGGTTAATTCTTGATGCTCAAGGCCGCAAAATGAGTAAATCTCTGGGTAATGGTGTTGACCCCCTTGAGATAATTGAAGAGTATGGTGCTGATACCTTAAGGTTTATGCTAATAACAGGTAATACACCAGGTAATGACCTGCGGTTCCAGTTTGAAAGACTTGATGCTGCGCGGAATTTTGCCAATAAAATATGGAACGCCGCCCGTTTTGCATTAATGAATCTGGATGATTATCAGGAAGATACTACTTATGGTGATTACAATATGGCTGATCAATGGATATTGAGCAGATATAACTCAACTATTAAAGAGGTTACCCGTCTTCTAGATAAATATGAATTAGGTGAAGCTGGTCGGGAGTTATATGATTTTATTTGGAATGAGTTTTGTGATTGGTATATTGAGCTAGCTAAACCCAGACTCTATGGTAAAGAGGATTTGGAGAGCAAAAGAACGTCCCAAAAGGTATTGGCTGAAGTGCTAAGAGGGACTTTGGAGCTTTTACATCCCTTTATGCCTTTTATAACAGAAGAAATATGGCAGCATTTACCCCATGAGGGAACAAGTGTAATGTTAACTGACTGGCCGCAAGCTCAAGAAGAATTAATTGATAAAAAAGTGGAAGCAGAAATGACTTTGACTATGGATATAATTAGAGCAATCAGAAATTTGCGAAGTGAGATGAATGTACCCTTAGGTAAGAAAGCAGAAGTGATAATAGTCGCTAATAAGAAGGATGCTCTAGAGATGATCAGAAAGGGTCAAGCCTATATTAATTCCTTAGCTACGGTAAGTGATTTGACCTTAGTATTATCATTAGATGAAAAGCCCGAGCAAGCAGTTACAGCTGTTATCCAGGGAATCGAAATATTCCTGTCTTTAAAAGGGTTGGTGGATATCGAAAAAGAAATAGTCCGCTTAGAAAAGGAATTAGCGAAGGTTACTCAAGAAATTGATAGATTAGACAAAAAGCTGAATAATGAAGGCTTTTTAGCTAAAGCACCCATTGATGTAGTAGACGGAGAAAAAGAAAAACTAGCCAATTATCAATCAAATAAAGAGGCTTTGTTGACAAGGATTGATACTTTTAGGTCAGAGTAGTACGTCGGGCATGACGTCTCCAGAGTTGAACTTTATGGTCTGCATTACGGCTTACAAGTAGAGTTTTGGGTTGGCGCGACGTCTTACAGGTAATATTTTTGGTCAGCATATTTTTTTAAATAATGCCGACTAGCAGTTTGAATCCTTGAGCCGTCATGCTGACATGCAGATTTACATTTTAGTTGTCATGCCGACCTCATGAATTATCCTAGTAGACGTCATGCTTGAGTCAATATAGCCACTAAAAAAAAGGAAGGTGTCGGGATGAACTATCAACAAGCACTGGCATATCTCCATGACTTATGTAGTTTCGGAATTAATTTAGGCATGGAAAGAATCGTTAAGCTTCTTAATATTTTGGGGGACCCTCACCTGAAAATAAAAACTGTTCATGTAGCGGGAACAAATGGTAAGGGTTCAACAACTGCAATAATTGCAGCTATTTTACAGGCAGCGGGTCTAAAAGTAGGGGTTTATACCTCTCCCCACCTGCACAGTTATACTGAAAGAATTCGAATTAATGGCGCAGATATTCCCCAATCAGATTTTGCCTGGGAGATGGAAAAGATTAAGGAAATAGTCCCCCAGGTATTAGCGGCTACTGGAGAAAACCCAACAGAATTTGAAATATTGACTGCTTTAGCTATGAATTATTTTGCCTCCCAGGAAGTGGACATAGCAGTTATTGAAGTTGGTATGGGAGGGCGGCTGGATTCTACAAATGTAGTGGTACCAGAGGTTTCTGTTTTAACAAGTATTAGTTCAGATCATGTTAACTATCTCGGCCCTACTGTTCTTGATATAGCCAGGGAAAAAGCGGGGATTATAAAAAAGGGAATTCCTGTTGTGAGTTCCATCCAGGACCAAGGAGTCGAAGAATTAATTGTTGGAAATGCTAAAAGTTTAGGAGCACAAGTTTACCAAGCGAAAGAATGTGGGTTTCAGCAGACAAGTTTTAGTGCTCTGGAACAAAGGTTTAACCTGGTGACCCCTAATAATAAGTATGAGGCTTTAGAACTTTCCTTACTTGGGGATCATCAGATGGAAAATGCAGTTACAGCTGTATTCACTATTGAGGTTTTGCAATCTTTGGGTTGGGCTATAAATTCTTTACATGTTCATAAAGGTCTAAAGACGGCTAGGTGGCCTGGGCGTCTGGAATATTTAAAGCTAAAAGTCCCAGTACTATTTGACGGTGCCCATAACCCAGCAGGGGCTAGAGCTTTGTCCCAGGCAATTCCCAAGTACTTCAATTATGATCGTTTAGTTTTTGTTTTGGGTGTACTTGCTGATAAAGACAAAAGGGATATAATGAATTATTTAGGGCCATTAGGTGATATTTTTATTGTAACTAAGCCCCCTAATAACAGAGCAGGTGAATGGGATGACCTTATATTGCTCTTAAATGAATTTAATAAGGAAATATTAGTTGAGGAAGATAATCAAAGAGCCATAGATCTAGCCTTTAAAATAGCTAAAGAAAGAGATTTAATTTGTATTACGGGCTCTTTGTATTTGCTTGGTGAAAGCCGTGAATATGTTCTAAATAACTATCCCCTAACATAAAATTTAGAGGAGGGGCGGCGGTGCTCTTTCTCTATTTTGACAGAATTAAAGTGGGGGAAAAAAATGAGGAGATTTTTTATTTTAACAATAGCGGCTGCTGCTGCTTTGGTTATATCCATGCTATTTGGGCAGCTTTTAGGAGGGTTCTACATTTATAATCTTGTGGTAGAGGACAACCCTTCTGTGCTTGAATTAAGAGAAGTCAATCCTCAGACTCCGACTGTTTTAAAAAGAAAAGTTCTGCGGTTGGAGCCTATAGATTTTTATACGATTCAGGCTGGTATTTACCAGGAAGCTAGCTCTGCTCAGGCTTGTATTGAGAAATTGGGCAGCTTAGGCTTAAGGCCATTTGTAACGGTAGAACCTCCTTATAAGATTTGGGTAGGATGTTTTAGTGAAGCGGCTTCCGGTAAGGATTTAGAAGCTCAACTTAAAGGTCAAGGTTTTGAAGTATTTATTGGAAAAGGGCTTATTAATGATCGGGCTTTAAAATTCCCAGGAGAAGATGAATTTATGATTAATTATTTTGCGCCTCTCTTGGGGAAGTTTGACATAATTCTTAACCATTCGATGAAAATGTTCCAGTCACCTAATGTAGCTGTATTTAAACCTGATATTTGGGAAAATATGATAGAAAAGGTACAAGAAGAACTTAATGAAGGAATTAGTGAGGTTGATAAGGTTTTAAAAAGACAAGAAAGCTTCAGTTACCAAATTGAGCTCTTGCAATTAAAAGACAAGACCCAGGCCTATGAAGTAGGGTTAAAAATTATTAATGGTTCCAAAAGTAATGGGGCAGTTGTCAACAGTCAAAGACAATTGCTAGAATTGATAGCTGCTTACCATAATTTAATTACTAAGACTAACGAAAAGTTAAATCCGAATTAAATTAATTAATGAAAAAAAATGATGTCGATATATTCCGGTTTTATGTTATAATACTACATACGAAGGAGGGGATGTGTTTGAAGACCCTAAAAATACCAGAAGCAACAATTATTCGACTTTCTGTATACTCTCGATATCTAACTCAACTTGATCAGAAAGGCGTATCAAGTATTTCATCCGGAGAAATTGCAGAAGGGGTAGGGGGAAGTCCTGCACAAGTTAGAAAGGATTTAGCCTATTTCGGGGAATTCGGTACTCGTGGTGTTGGATATAATGTAAAAGATTTAAATCAGCATATCGTTAGAATACTTGGGCTAAATAGAAACTGGAAGGTTATTATAGTAGGCGCTGGTAATTTAGGCTCTGCTTTGACACAATATAAAGGATTTAAGGAAAGAGGATTTGAAATTACTGGTATTTTTGATAATGATTTGAACAAAGTAGGGTTAGCAGTAAACGGTATTCCTATAAGTCCTATAAATAAATTAAAAGAAGTAGTTAGAGATAACAAGGTAGATATTGGTATTATCGCGGTTCCTGCACCATATGCTCAGGATGTTGCTGATGCTATGGCTGAAAGTGGCATTAAGGCTATTTTGAATTTTGCCCCCGTAGTTATTTCAGTACCCCTTGAATTAGAGCTGAGAAACGTAGACTTAGCTGTTAATTTAGAAATACTAACATTTAACCTTGAACTCCATAAGGATAAAAACTGAGGCCAGCGTAAAAAGCTGGTTTTTTATTTTGGTCAAAAACTATTTTAATCACGTGCCCCTCCGGGGCACACGGATGAACACGGTGGATCAGGCTAATGGGCGATAGACAATGGACCATCGACTTAATACTAATCACCTGTCACCAGTAACTAGTCACTATTTTAGGCGCAAATTAATTGTGTGCGACTCAGTAAATTAGTGTATAATTGCTATGATTCATTCAGGGTAAATATACGGACAGGTTTTTGTATTTTCTTACGAAGAGATTAATGGGACATAAGAGATATTCATGTCGAAAAATGTAGATTCCAACAATTACAATAATGATGTTTCTTGTACATGTCTAGCCTGGGTGATAAAATTAAGAAGCGTCATAATTTTATTAATCATTAGGGAGGGTTTTTATTGAGGAATAGTTTTAAAAGCCCATGGATTTTGGTTATATTATTAGTAATAGGTGGTTTAATTGGCAGTCTTTTAGGACAAACCTTGGGTCAATATCTGCCTTTACTAAAAACTAGTTTCCAACCTATCGGGCTAGAACCTACTACCATAAATTTAGTAGTGCTAACTATAACCTTTGGCCTGATAATTCAGATTAATGTTGCAAGCATAATTGGCTTTTTAATTGCCATTTTTGTTTATTTCCGGTTGTAGAGAAAGGGGACACACCTGCTGAGCTTATGATATTCTGCTAGACAGGAATGTCCCCAATCATACAAGGGTACACACCCTACTAGAGGTTAGATATTAGATAGTTCTAAATGGGAGGTCTTTTAGCGGTGAATATAGTTTTAGCATCTGCTTCGCCTCGTCGTGCAGAGCTTCTTCGACAAATTGGAGTTGCTTTCACTGTAGAGGCTAGTGATATAGATGAAAATAGTGTGAAAGCAAATGAACCCCCAAAGTGGGTTCAATATTTGGCTTTAGAAAAGGCTAAGGATGTTGCTAAAAGAATGGAGGCTGGCTTAGTCTTAGGAGCTGATACAATTGTTGTTAAAGAGGAGAAGATTTTAGGAAAGCCCCAAAGCCCTGAGGATGCATTGAAAATGCTAGAGTTCCTTTCTGGGTCAGTTCATGAGGTTATGACCGGGTTTGCTTTAGTTGATGCTTTCTCTCAGAAGATTATTACTGATGTAGAAATAACGAAAGTCAAGTTTAGAAAACTGACACTAAAGGAAATTCAAGCATATATAGCCAGTGGTGAACCAATGGATAAAGCAGGTGCATATGGCATACAGGGTTTAGGGTGCCTTTTAGTTGAAGGGATTTCCGGATGTTATTTTAATGTAGTTGGATTACCGTTAAATAGGGTAGCTCAACATCTAAAACATTTTGGTGTGGAGACTTTAGTTTAATTGAGAATTGAGAGTGAGAAATGAAAATGAAATTTAGAAATGGAAATGTAGAATTTAGAATTTAGAATTTAGAATTGGTGCGCCAAGCTAAGCTTGGCAGTTCTTGCCGGTGAGAGTCCGGATTAGGCAAAGGTTAGCCACCAGCCTAACACCTA
>JUEF01000019.1 GCA_000802045.1 Peptococcaceae bacterium BICA1-8 | reverse complement strand
AATGGCGGAGAGAGAGGGATTTGAACCCTCGGTACAGGGATTACCCGTACACACGATTTCCAGTCGTGCACCTTCGGCCCCTCGGTCATCTCTCCATGTTAGCCTGCTTTTTAAGCACATATTCAATAATAACATAAAACCCTTTTCTTGACTATAATAAATGTTTTCCAAATAGCCTTCATTCTAGTCAAACACAAAGGTGAAACAAAAAATATTTTAACACGGACTAGAGAGAAAGTCAAGATTACACTCCACATTCGTTTCGTTAGATTAAGATTCCGCTTCGCTAGATTGAGATTATTTATCTCAACCTCAGCCTTAACCTTAACCTTATTATTTCCCCCTCACTGCCCCTTTTATAAAAGCCTCATTTCTCAAGCCGTCCTTAAAGCTCTCTAGGGAAGCTTCGGAAGACTTTATTTCATACTGCCAAAGTTTATCCCGGGCATCAAACCACGTAGCAATTTTTATATTTGGATATTTCTGAGCAAGGGAAACCATGCCTTTGGAAATCCAGGCCGCCTTGTCGCCACCTATTTCATTACTGCTAAACTCGGTTATCATAAAAGGTTTATTATGATAACGCTTTAAATAATCGATATATAGGGGTTGATAAATTTCATCAAACTCCTTCCAGACATCACCAGGGTGGCTTGTCCCATTGTTATAACCCGTCAAGCCTACCCAATCCACATACTCATCGCCAGGGTAGTATAAATGGGAGTTATTCCATTGAAAATCAGGATATGATCTATCATGGGGATTCCAGACGAAGAAAACATTATCTGCGCCAACTTCCCGGAAAAGATCAACCATATGCCTCCATGCCTTTATATATAGATCGGTATCCTTGCCAAAAAACCAAGCACACCAGGGATCCCAATCACCATTCATTTCATTAAGGGGACGAACAAAAACCGGCTCATTTAGACTCTTTAAACCTTGTGCCCATTCTTTTATTTTTGCATCATATTTGCCAGCGGCAATTTCCGGAATAGCAATCCAGTTTAAATCAGGAGTAAAAGGCTGGAGGGTGAGCATAAGTACCCTGCCCTCATCATATACCCTTTGTACAGCAGTTAAAGGGAATGGTTCATCTACCGGGAACATCTTATAGGTCATAATAAATTCAAATTTATGCTCTAAGTACTGTTCGCTTCCTAACATTTGCTGATATAACCCGGCATCAAAGGGAACCCCAGGAAAAAACCTACCCCAAAGCAGTTTATTTACCGGAATCTCAATTTTTAGCTTTTCTCCCTCATATTTTATAGGCTGACTCTTAATTGTAAAGGAAGAAAAACCATCGTTTTTTTGAAAGCTTGCTTTAGAAATGCTTTTTACTGTTTCATAAAGTTCTTTTTTCAATTTTGAGTAGTTTGCTCCTACAGTTTTAGCCCAAAAGGTAATTACCCTTTGTCCTTTTAGATCAACTACATGAATTTCCCGATAAAAATTTTGGTCATTATTCAGTGTTGAAATTAATGGGCGATAATATGCAATATCTATGACATTATAATTATTTATTTTCAAGGTATTTTCTTCAACAATTTTAAAGCCGGCTTTACCTAAATTCAGCTGCCTGTTTCCGTAGTTGATATAGGATTGGGCAGTAACATTATTTGTTAACGTCTCAATAAATACTTTTAGAGTTGTATTAGGACCAATAAAAGAAGAACTTATATCCTGGTATTTAGTTTTTTCTTCCTGATATTCTATGGGCAGCGAAAAGTTTATATCCTGGAAATGGTAATTTTTTGTTAACCCTTGGGCTGAAATAGAATTACTTAATAATAGCGTAAGAATCAGAATAGTAAATATAAAAGTTATTTTCCTCATATTTTCCCCCAGATTTTTGCTTTATAAAATTTGATATATATACTATTCTCTTTTAAAATATGATCTCCTTTCTTGAGTTAGATGCTCATATTTATAAAAAAAGTGGAGCCTTTATGGCCCCACAGTACATCTTTATAGTAAAAAGTTATTAATAGGATTTTTTTTCCTTTTTGGTCTTTTCAGTATTTGGCTTTTTCTTTTCTTCCTTTTTAGGTTTTTCTTTCTCTTTTCCCATAACCAAAACTCCTTTCTAGTATCATCTAGCTTGTCTGTTTAATATCAATATAGCAAGTTTTTTTACTATGTTCAATACGAATAAAAATTAAATTATCTTTATAGCATTTATTTTCTTTTGCAGGTAAAATTATAAAGGAAACTTAATTATCTAAAAATATTTGGGGTGCTTAAAAATGTCCTCTTTCCATCTTCATTTTAATACCGGTATTGGGCAACAAAAGCCTGAAAGTATATTCAATAAAAATACCCAATGCCCTTTTTGTGACCGCCAAAATCTAAAGGATATTTTGGCGGAAAAGGGGCCTATTATCCTTGTCAAAAATAAGTATCCCGTTTTACAAGATACTTTCCAAACCGTATTAATTGAAACAGAATGCTGTGAGGGAGACCTTTCTACTTACCCTAAGGAGCATTTATATAATGTCATCTCTTTCGGTATCAACAAGTGGCTAGAGATGGAGAAGAGTGGAGAATATAAATCTGTTATCTTTTTCAAAAATCACGGACCCAAATCTGGCGGAACCATTTTTCACCCCCACATGCAGATTGTTGGCCTCAAAAAAATAAATTACCGTGATAATTTTCAAAAAGATTATCTCGAGGGCATAGTTATTTCAAAAAAAAATCAAGTAGAGCTTAATATTTCTACTAAACCACGAGTAGGTTTTTTTGAATTTAATATCATCCTTAGTGATTTAACAAAGGTAGAACAAATGGCTGATTTTATCCAAATAATTGTTCACTACGTTTTAAATAGCTTTAATAAAAACTGTGACAGCTATAATCTGTTCTTTTATGAATTTGACAATGAAATTATCGCTAAAATCATGCCCCGCTTCATAACATCACCTATCTATATCGGTTATTCTATACCCCAGGTATCAAATAGAAGTGCTGAAGTCGTAAAAGAGATCAAAGAAATATATAACCTCAATCCATAATCTCGTAAGTACTACTCAATACCGGCATATTAAGATTTGCCAAAACCCGCTCTAAAAGTACACCTTCCCGCACCGGATAATTACTTCCGTAACTAGCACGGATTGCGGCAGTTATAAACTGAACTCCTCTATCTAGAGCTATAGGAAGGCTGTCCCCTTGAAGAAGACTACCTACTATAACACTTGTGAAAGCGTCCCCAGTGCCCGGATATTGAGCTGGAATATATACACAGCTTACCTTCCAAAAATGTCCATCCTCACGATTATAAGCGATTACACTAGTATTTTTACTAGCCTTGGGCTCAGGAACACTTGTGATAACTACTGTTTTAGGTCCCATCTCTGAAAGTCCCACCAGCCAAGTTTTAATTACCTCTTCATTTATTTCAAGATCATAATTCTCACCTAAGAGCATTGCTGCCTCTGTAAAGTTGGGCGTAATTATATCTGCCTTTTTTATTAACTTCCTCATTTCCTCCACCATCTGCATATCCATCGTGCTGTATAATTGACCACCATCACCCATCACTGGGTCAATCACTACCAATGGGTTACTAAAAGAAAAATCATCAATAAATTTCGATATAATTTTAATCTGCCTTGAAGAGCCTAAGAAACCACTGTAAATACAGTCAAACTCTATTTTCAACCTCTGCCAATGACCTATGAAATCCTCCATAGAATCAGTCAAATCCACAAAACTGTAGTCCTCAAATTCCCCGGTATGTGTAGATAAAACAGCTGTAGGCAAGGGACAGGCTTGAACGCCCATGGTTGATAATATGGGAATAACCACAGCCAAAGAGGACCTGCCAAAGCCGGAAAGGTCATGGATAGCCGCTACCCTTGTTACTGGTCTTTTCATTTGTACTTCCCTTCCCCCTGATAGTTATTATTTCATTTTTCCCTAATTATATCATATGTGTGGATTATGCATGTTTAATAGCACGCATATTTAGGCAAACTACCTTTGAATATTTTATAAAGGAATGATTATATGCAAAGGAATTATAAGGATATTTCTATTTGGAAGGATATTCCTGAAACACTATGGACTGATTGGATCTGGCAGCTTACCAACAGGATTACTACTTTAAAGCAGCTAAAGCAGGTAATTGATTTAACTAATGAAGAAGAGGAGGGTATTAAAAACTGCCTGGAAAATTTAAGAATGGCAATAACTCCTTATTATGCTACCTTAATTGAAACCGATAATCACGAAGGACCGATAAGAAAGCAAGCCGTACCTCTAGCTTTCGAAATTGAACAATCTAAATGTGATATGGAGGATCCCCTGCATGAACAAATGGATTCCCCTGTTGAGGGGATAACCCATAGATATCCGGACCGAGTATTATTTCTTATTACTGATCAGTGCTCTATGTACTGCCGCCACTGTACCAGAAGACGAATGGCAGGTACCACGGATAAAACCTTGCCTAAAAAGAAACTGCAGAAAGCCATTAATTATATTAAGAAAACCCCCCAGATACGAGATGTCTTAATCTCAGGCGGGGACAGCCTTCTAGTTAATGATGAAACAATTGAGTATATTTTGGGTAGCCTCCGCGCAATAGAACATGTAGAAATTATTCGCTTTGGCTCAAGAACACCCGTTGTTCTTCCCCAACGGATAACTAAAGACTTATGCAGTATTTTAAAAGACCATCACCCAGTTTGGCTAAATACCCATTTTAATCACCCCTATGAAATAACGCCGGAAGCAAAAGAAGCCTGCAGCAGGCTAGCCGATGCAGGGGTCCCCTTAGGTAATCAGACTGTACTTTTAAAGGGGGTTAATGACTGCCCCTATATAATCAAAAAACTAGTTCATGAATTAGTAAAAATGCGGGTCAGGCCATACTATCTCTATCAATGCGACTTATCCTCCGGTATCGAACACTTTAGAACCAAGGTCAGTAAAGGGATACAAATTATTGAGCTTCTCAGGGGTCATACCTCTGGCTATGCGGTACCAACATATGTAGTAGATGCACCTGGCGGTGGGGGTAAGATCCCGGTAGGACCCCAATACCTAATTTCCCAATCAGAAGACAAAGTAATCTTAAGAAATTATGAAGGGATTACCTGCGCTTATACTGAACCAGTATACGATTCCTCTGAGTGTAAAGAATGCCTTTTCTGCAAAGAATATGAACATATCCCGCAAACAGGTATTGAAAAATTATTTAACGAGAAAAAATTGAGTCTGATACCCAAAAGTAATAGCCGCCATATAAGACGGAAGGATTTTTAGACTTAAGGTAGATATATTGGGAAAACCATATAAAATAAAACTCCGATTCTACGGAGTTTTATTTTATATGGTTATAAACCTATTTTACGCTTTAATTGACGGATGGAAAACTCATGCTCATTAGCTATCTCTTTAAAAGTTTTAAACTCTTCGACTACTGTAGTGAGCATTTGGTGATTTTTTTCTACCTTTTCTCCAATCAGTTCAACTTTCTGTTCAAGCTTGACAAATTTCTCTTCAAGCCCATCAAATCTCTGTTCAAGCTTGTCACCTTTCTCTTCAAGCCTATCAAATCTCTTCTCAAGGTTATCAACTTTCTGTTCAAGCCTACCGATTCTAATATCAGTCTTTTGCACCTGCTGAGCAATAAGTTCTAGTAGTTCCCTATCAGTAAGATTAGTCACGGATACCCCTCCACTCCAAAATGACCAACTTTTAGTTATAATTCACTATTTATTAGAGAAAATCCTTCATAAAATATTTATATTTTATTGCCATTTCACCAGCTTCCTTTCCACAAAATCTACTGTTTCGTAGAGAAGAAGTCCTAATAAACCCATGGCAATTATTGCCGCATACATTTCACCAAATTCCCTTTTCTCCATGGCATCGAGGATAAAATAGCCCAGTCCATTCTTTGAAGCAAAAGTCTCAGCTAGAAATAATACTGCTATTGCGGTTCCTAGGGCAATACGTAGTGAAGTAAAAACATGGGGTAAACAATAGGGCCATATTAAATGTTGATAGGTTTGCCAGTTTGAAGCATTAAGGGAGCGCATTACCTGTAAGCTTTGATAAGGAACAGCCCTGGACGCATCTCTTACTGTTACTAAAAGCTGAAAGAAAATTACTAAGGTAATTAAGACAATCTTAGGAGCATTACCTAAGCCTAAAAATACTACAAGAATGGGCAGGAAAACCACTTTAGGAAGAGGATATAGAATATAAATAACCGGTGCAAAAAAAGCGTCAACCTTCTTATTTCTCCCTAGAAGCATTCCTAACGGTACTGCCAGCACAAAGGCAATAATAATACTTACTAATACCCGAAAAGCACTTATAAAGAAATGACTGGTAATAATACCTTGACTAAATAGATTAAAGAACTCACTGATTGCTTTTAAAGGCAGGGGCAAAAATGGTTTATCTGCCAATAAACTTGCAATATGCCATATAATAATCAAGAATAAAGCAGCCCGTAAATAGCTTAAAAAAACCTTTAATCTTTTCATGGTCTTTGGCCCTCAATCAAACTACGAATCAAGGTACATTGGTTGTAAAATTTTAATGTATCTCGAAATGCTTTTTCAGCCGGGTTTTTATTTTCAACAATCTCCAATATTTTCCCAGGCCCCTCAGAAAGAATCACTATTTTTTCTCCCAAAAAAACAGCTTCTTCTATACTGTGAGTCACTAGGACAAAGGTAAACTGCCTTTCCTGCCAGATATGCAAAATTAATTTTTGCATCTGTTCTCTTGTCAGGGAATCAAGGGCACTAAAGGGCTCATCCATTAACAATATTTCCGGTTCAAGGGCTAAAGCCCGAGCGATAGCGACTCGCTGCCTCTGTCCCCCGGAAAGCTCAAAGGGATATTTTAAGGCATACTCCTTTATCCCTAGCTGTTCTAAAAGATTGCTAACCTTTTCTTTTCTTTCTTTTTGAGGTGCTTTTCTGACTTCTAGCCCTAATTCAGCATTAGCCATGACCGTTTTCCAGGGAAATAGACCATAATCTTGGAGCATCAAAGCTACCTTTTCTTGTGGACCGGAAATAACTATATTATCCATTAAGATTTCGCCCCTGGAAGGTTTGAGTAAGCCAGCCAAGAGGTATAAGAGCGAGGTCTTACCAGAACCAGAGGGTCCCAATAAAACACACCGCTCACCTTTGGTTATAGTTAAGTTTATTTTATGGAGAGCCTCTAATACTTGACCATTATTTATGGCTTTATAGCTTAATGAAACTTCCTTTACCTCTATCATTCAAAATACCTCTTTGCCTAGTTAGTAAATGATTTATCCACCATTTCTTCATAGTTATATGGTTTGTCTAATAGCTTCTTATCTACCATCCACTGCATAATGTTCTCTACCATCTGAGTGTCGGGGACTGCTAAAGGTGAATAGGTAGGTGAAGGATAGCTTTCCCTTAAGGGTTCAGGCACCCTGGTTTTTTCCATGCGTAGTTCTTTATATTTATCCGGGTTTTTATTTATCTCTTTCCCCGCAGCCTCAAAGGCTTGTAGTAAAGAAAGAACCTTGTCCTTATTGTTTTTTATGACTTCCTCTCGAAAAATTATCACTGATTGAGACATATTTGAAGAAAGCTTAGTATCATCAATTAAAGCCTTTGCACCCATCCGCTCGGCTAGTGTCGCTAAGGGGTCAGGTAAAATAGCCGCCGGAACATCCTTGCCCTCAATAAGTGCCTCTAAGCGAAGCTTTAAATCTGGAATGCTTTGAGTTTTTATGTCCTCCTTGTTTAACCCTGCCTCTAGCGGCATCTTTTCTGCCAGATAATGAATAATTGTATTATTGGATATTGCAATAGGTACATTTTTTAAATCTTCTGGTCTGGAAATATTGCTCTGTGGAGAAGCGAGAAGAACAAATCTCCCTTCCTCGGGGGTGGCTCCTAAAGCGAAGGCTGTGATTTTGACCTCAGTACCACCTTTTTTTAAAAGGGCTGCTACGACAATATCTGTTAGGACCCCATCAATTTCTCCAGTTTCTAAAGCTACATCCTTATCTCGAGCACTACTAAAGGGTATTAATTCCACCTGTACATTGTTTTTCTCAAAGAGACTTTCTTGTTCCGCAACAAAAAATGGTAAAGAATCATCAATGAGCAGAATACCAATTTTCAGAACCTTTTCAGCTTCGTCAGTCTTTTTTCCAAGATTACAACCCGTTATAATTAATAAAAATAATAAAATAAGCGCAATGATCCTAAAATAATTCTTCACCTAAATCAACTCCTAACTTAAATTTGAATTCAAATAAAAAAATATCACATTATCACTACTTTAGCAATTAAATTGACACTTCCAAATGTTTTCATTAAACTTATTTTGTTAGGGACATCACGAGATTTAATGAAAAAGTTCAGATTCCTTTCATTTCTATGAAAGCAACTGCATGTTGCTATGTCATCCTGAGCGACAGCGAAGGATCTTCAGCTTATTCGCTATGCAAGATCCTTCGCTGTCGCTCAGGATGACACCCTTAAAGCTTTGCCATTTTGTTTGGCTTTTTTCAGTGCCCTAAGAATTCCGTGTGTCCCCTGACATTCGTTGGGGACATTCCTCAATCAAGAAACATAAAGCAAGAAGCAAGAGGCATTATTTTTTTCCTGCATCTTGTCTCCTGCATCCTGCCTCCTGTAGGCGGTGTGTCCCCTGACATTCGTTGGGGACATTCCTCGGCCTAAGATGAATCCCAAAACGAGGTGTGTCCCCTGACCTATTGAAAGGAGTAATGATTATGAAAACCCACTGGAAAATATGGTGGAGGCTTACTCGCCCCCATACCTTAACTGCTTCTTTTATTCCTGTGTTTGTAGGTTCAGCCCTTTCCTTACAGGATGTTTCTTTAAATTATCCCCTTTTAATAGCAATGATGACCGCCTCTATGCTAATCCAAATCGCTACAAATATATTTAACGAGTATTATGATTACCGTAGAGGTTTAGATACAAAGGACTCGGTAGGTATAGGTGGTGCTATAGTCAGGGAAGGCGTAAGTCCCCAAACAGTGCTTTTCTTAGCCCTGCTTTTATACTTCATCTCCGCCCTTCTAGGCGCATACATCTGTATTAAGACAACCTGGTGGATTGCAGTGATAGGCGTAGTGTCTATGGCTGTGGGGTACCTCTATACAGGTGGTCCTTATCCTATTGCCTATACACCTTTTGGCGAATTTTTTGCAGGGTTATTTATGGGTGTTGTAATAATTCTTATTTCCTTTTACATCCACACTGGATATATTACTATTCAAAGCTTCCTAGTCTCGGTACCAATCGCCATTTTGATTGGCGCTATCTTAATGGCTAATAATATAAGGGACTTAGATCAAGATAAAGAAAAAGGGCGAAAAACTCTAGCCATATTAGTAGGAAAAGAAATGGCTATTAAAGTTCTCGCTGGTATGTTTATCTTTAGCTATCTTTGGATTATTTTTTTGGTAATAGTAGATTATTTACCTTTGTTGTCTTTATTAGCCTTTATAAGTATTCCTAAAGCATACCAGGCGGTAATAAACTTTAAAGGTAAAAAGCATCCTATCGAGATGATGCCCGCCATGAAACTAACGGCAGATACCAATACTCATTTTGGATTATTCTTTGGCCTGGGTATACTTCTTAGCTCATTTATATGATTGTAAATACAAAGTCTTTTCTTTAACCACGGGCCCCTCCGGGGCACACGGATAAACACTTAATTAAAAAGATTTACTAAGATAAGGGCTAAGCTTCCAGTAAAGCGAAATCTCTAATCTTAATCTTAAATTTTATAGATTATATTAAATTTAAGATCTCTATAAAACGCCATATCATTACAGCACACTGAGCTCTGCTTGCATAAGCTTGCGGATTTAGCATGTTTACATCCGTACCTATAATGATGCCTAGCTTAATAGCCTTTACAATATCCTCTCGAACCCAACTGCTAATATTATTTTTATCACTAAAGTATTCTAGAAGTTTCTCGGGCTCGTTAGCTTTTAACTTTACCGCTTGGCCTCTTAATTCTAAAATCCTTACTAACATCGCTGCCACTAGTTCTCTAGTTATTGGGTCATTTGGTCCATATTCCACATCACTTATGCTAATGCCTGATAGGAAATCTGCCTCTACAGTTATATCCATAACATGATCTAATATTGAAAAAAATTCAGCACGGGATATGTAATCATCGGGATTAAACTGATTATCTATCACCTCTTTAACAAAATACTTGCTTGCCATTAATTCTACATCAGCTTGTGACCAGTGCCCTTTTATATCAGCAAAAGTTTTATTATGCTCCATGATTCTAAAGGTTCCTATGGTGCTTGTAGAAAAAGAAATATTTTTATTTAATAAGTCAACTCTATTTCGCACATATTCCCAAACATTACTACTTTTATTAAGCTTATAGATGTTTAGTTTTTTCTGATTTCCTAAAAAATTTAGCATATTATGATTTAAATTTATCTGTACAACAATATCCTTTTTCAAGTTCCATATTTGCTGGGTTCCTGTTTCTGTTTTTCTTTGAATCCCAATGGTAAAAAGGTTTGCTCTAGGTATCACGGAGTAATAGGTCCCCACTATATTTTCGTTGTTAGCTGCCTCTTCTTTAATACTAATTATTATGTTAGTACTCCCTACTTCTCTTAGTGGAATAGCAGCTGTAGGTAGACTTAATCTTATTTTATTAGTTACAAGTATGATAGTGATATCTTGCTCCCGTAATATCTCTAGCAATTCCGCCTCTATTTCTACTTGGTTTTCCTCGAAATTCCCATCTATCTTCACCCTAAATTCTTTGGTAGGATCAATAACTTCCAGTATTTGTTCAAGTGTATATTCATTATCTGCAATTTTATATATTTTACTGCTGTTCATTTTTTGGGCCGACTGCTCCTGAAAGCTACTACTATTTCCTGTGTTTCTAGACCTTTTAATTATTTCAAAGCTTCTCTCTTCAGATAAAACATTCTCATGACCATCATTAACAATTACGCGCCAATAATATGTTCCCACTGGCCAGTCTACACTGCTTTTAATATCTATAGTTTCACTTTTTGCTTCTTCTCCACCACTAGGTATACTATTAAACTTATCCGCTAGGCCACTGGTGGTGCCTACTTGAATAGTGTGAATTAAGTCATCACCATCTGCATCAGAAGAATCCCAGCTTATATTAATTTGACCCACTCCCACAACGTATCGTTGTCCACTTTCCCCGCTTAAGCTGACTTCCGGTAATCTATTAGTATAAATGCTATCTAGCATTTTAACAGCAGGGTTTTCTACCTCATCCCCATTACGGGTTATTACCCATCCTTCATATTCTGTTCCTAAATCTAGACCTGAAATGTTTCTGTTTTCTAGTACTGAGTTAAACTCCGAAAAACCTTTAATATCGTGAGGCCACTCCCCATCCTTAAGTAATATTATAATTTTAAGTTCTGGTGCTGTTTCATTCTCGTGATTATTATTTATATTAAATGTTAAAGAGGTATTATCCTTATCTGCAGTCTCTAAGCCTAAAGGATTATAAGCTAAGGTATAGCCCGTGATTGTGGTTGAATAATCAGTTGTAATAATATCCCCATTCCCTGCTTTTACTCTTAATTCATAATCCGTATTGGAATCTAAACCTATCACCTGGATATAAGTTTCCATTGTATCACTTACTGCATTAAGCCATTCAGTTGCTCCCACTTTTCTATACTGGGGATAATAAAATGTATCCTCTGTGTTATTATTGTTGCTCCAGGAAAAAGTAATAGCAGTTTCTGAATCTGCTGAAAGCTGTAGCTCTGTAGGTTCTACCGGTATAGTAGCTTTACTTGACCAGCTTGTTTCTACCCCAGATTTATTTCGGGCTTTTACTCTAAAGTAATATCTTTTACTTGAATCTATATGCGCAACAGTAAAGTCTGTACTAGTTGACCATCCTAATGTCTCAATTTCTGTTGAGAAACTATTATCGCTTGAATATTGCAGATAGTAATCTGTACCGCTTGGGTTTCCATTACTTACAATAGTTCCACTTATTGCATCATCAGTAGCTGATATTAAATTTATACTTGGCACCTCTGCTAAAGTATATTTAGAAAGGGAATTTGATTTTGTTGAGTAAAATAGATTGTCCACGGCCATCATTTGAAACGTATTATATAAAGTGTTTGGATTTAAACCTGTAAAGGTATGTGAACTCTCTACTTTGTAAGTGGTCCAACCAGCGGGGTAATAATAAAATTTATAAGGTGCCGGCAATAGCCCTGATAAATCATCAGTTGTACTTCCTGAAACAGTTGCCTGTGTTGTACCCATAACAACTTCTATGGAAAAGGGCTCGGGGGATGAAGTATCTAACTTAATTTCCACCATTTTTTCCTCTGAGGCGTTTTCTGCCTCATCTATTGTCCTGTAATACAAATTAGTAGTTCCTTCTTTGTTAATCCAGACCCTATCATTGCTTATCCAATCGCCTTCACTGATAATTTTATATTGACAAGTTAAACCCGGTAAACTATCAGCTCCAACACTTAAGCTAACCAGCACTTCTTTATTTGTCCAGCTACCTGGCAAATAAGGCTCTCCCCCACTTATTAAACTAATTTCCGGTGCGTCAAGAACACTAACTTCAGTGTCCTCTGTACCATGTACTAAAGCAGGAGTAAAACACAAAATAAACAAGAAAGCAAAAGTTAATCCAATGATTAGCTTATTATTCACTATCCCTGCCCTCCGATCTAAAAAATATGCCGGATTTTCTTGCATATAAAATATATTTGTTATAATTTTGCATTATTTATATCTTTTTGCTATTTATGCAATAAATCCTTCTATTGCATAAAAATATGACAATTTTTTTACTTTCCCCCCATATTATAATGAGCGTCAACCGGAAGTCTCAACAATAACCGTTTTCAGCGCACATCAAAAGCCATCATGGTGACCCATGATGGCTTTTGTTTTTATCCAATCCAAGTTACGGCTCTTCACTCCAATACTGCATTACAAATACTCACATTTCCTGGTGTTACAACTATTTGTTCTGCTTCCCGCCAGGTTCCCTTATCATCATGCCATTCGGAGAGGCTTTCCCCTGTTATTAGTTTTTCCGGAGCAAATTCCAGCTTATAGATGCCTGGAAGGAGATCTTTTATTTCGTAAGTCCCATCGCCATTGGTTAAGCTCCCTATAGGTGTAGCATTTACTTTTGATATTAAAGAAAACACATAAACATGTTTTTTGACATCACTAGCTCTTGAAGGAGTCAGGTCATGCTTTATATTACGTAATAAATATATTATTATTTGTCTCCGTAGACTTTCTAAAATAAACTCATAACCTGCCTGTTTATTTGTAAATTCCTCGATACATGAATTTAATAAATTCACGAAGTTATTATCAACATAATTACTCTCATATTTAAAGTATACTTCGCTTCGCCCAAAAATTGATATACAGCTTCGTTTATAATATCTCTGGCTATATTAACCCCTAGGAGGGAAATATTATACATTGGCTTTCCTGGTCCGTGAAATTGCCCTGAATTTATGGGGAACAGTCTATTCGCTGGTATATAGTAATCTTTACCCTCTAATCTATGATTATCCATACTATTGGAGGGGATAATAAATTCAAAGCTGTCGTGGACATGCTTCCCACTTATAAAAGACAAAGGACTTTTAGTTTTTAAGATAGCAAACTCAGAAGAAAGAAACACATCTACTTTTTGCTTAAAGCTATCTGGATATGGTCCATTTCCTAATAATTTATCGGCTGCCGGCATAAAAACACCCCATCCTAATAAATTCCCTTTTTACTTTACCGTTTATTTTAATACCAAATTATACCATCATGTATATATTTATATTATATTTATTTTTACTCCAACAGTCATTACTTTTCTCAATATAAAAAAGGAATTAACACTATTATGTTGAATAAAAAAAGTACAATTCAATAATTTGCTCACCGAGCCTACTACCTAAGTCTTTGGATATGGTGTCAGGTCAATGGGTTCGAAAGGAAACTTTTGTGCCTCCCTATTGGAAAGGAGGGCTAATACGTGCTATTATTTAGCATAGACTAAACCTTTTCCATGTTTAGTCTTTTTATTTTGCTTATAATTTTGGAGGTAGCGTATGGACATATGGCATAGCATAGTCGAATATAAAGAGGAAATTTTGACTATAGTTCGACTATCACTTATTGTTTCAGGAACAGCAACCTTATTTAGTACACTTATTGCCCTTCCTCTTGGTACGATAATTGGTTTGAAAGACTTCCTAGGCAGGAGGTTAATTTTGAGAATAGTTTATACGCTAATGGCACTTCCTCCTGTATTAGCTGGGTTGATAGTGTACCTTATATTTTCCCGTAGTGGACCCCTAGGGAATTTAGAGCTCCTTTTTACTCCAACAATTATGATAATAGCTCAAACTCTCTTAGTAACCCCCATTATCACAGGGCTAGTTGTTGCCGCCATTGCAGGAAAAGAAGGAATTATCTACGACCATGCATTATCCTTAGGTGCAAATCAAATGCAGGCATATTTTACGGTTATTAAAGAGGCAAGAACAAATATAATCGCTAGCATCATGACAGGGTTTGGACGAGCATTTGCAGAGGTTGGAGCTGTAATGCTTGTTGGCGGAAATATCAGGTATACAACAAGAGTTTTAACTACCTCTATCGTAATGGAAACTAGGCAAGGCAACTTTGCCATGGGCATTGCTCTAGGCCTTATACTTCTAATTATCTCATTTGCTGTAAGCACTTTAGTACTAATGAATAATGACCAATTTTCCAAAACGTGAGGTGTTCATAAAATGTGCTTGTATGAGTTAGATGGCGTGGTTAAAAAATACGGAGATAGAACTATTGTAAACGTTAAGAAGCTTAATATTAATAAAAACAAAATTTATGCCGTTTTAGGCCCTAATGGAGCAGGGAAAAGCACCTTGTTAAGGCTATTAAATCTACTGGAAAGACCGGACCATGGTAGTTTAAAATTCTTAGGTCAAGAAGTAAATACCGCTGGTAGACGGCTAGATATAGTCAGACAAATGTGTATGGTCTTTCAGAAACCCCATATGTTTAGAGCAACTGTCCTGGAGAATGTTGCGTACGGTCTCAAACTCAGAGGAAAATCTACAGGCGAAATTAAAAAGTTATCAGAAGAAATGCTTAGTGTTGTCGGGTTGTCTCATTTTTCAAAAAGTCCAGCCTACAAGCTATCAGGTGGAGAAAGTCAAAGAGTAGCCATTGCACGGGCCCTGGTTTTGCGGCCAAAACTCCTTCTTTTAGATGAGCCAACATCTAATCTTGATCCTAATAATGTAAATATTATTGAAGACATTATTCGTTTTTCCCAAAGAGAATATGGTATGACCGTGATTATAGTAACCCACAATTTTTTTCAAGCCAAGCGTCTGTCTGACGAAACCCTGCTTCTTTTGGACGGGAAAGTTATTGAAAAAAATAATACACCGGACTTTTTCAATAATCCCCAAGATGAAAGAACTAAAGGCTTTTTAGACGGAACTATGGTTTATTAAAATTTAAACTAAAATATAGGAGTAAATAGAATGAATAATAAACTGTCAAGAGTTATTTTATTATTACTTATAGTCTTGTCAGTCATTAGCATAAATGCATGTACAAAGAACCCATCCCCTTCAAAAGAAACACCTGCTGTAGAAGAATCCCTTGTTTTAGCTACAACCACCAGCACACAGGATTCAGGCTTACTGGATATACTTATCCCTGCTTTTGAAAAGGAATACAATACTGAAGTTAAAGTTATCGCGGTGGGCAGTGGTCAGGCAATGGAAATGGGTAAGAAGGGTGATGCCGATGCCTTGCTAGTACACTCCCCTGCCGCTGAAGATCAGTTTATGGCAGAAGGCTGGGGTAAGGTTCGTAAAGATGTAATGTATAATCAGTTTTTAATAGTAGGACCTAAAGCTGACCCTGCAGGTATTTCCGGAATGACCGATGCTGTAGCTGCATTAAAGAAGCTAGCGGATACAAACAGTAAGTTTATATCCCGCGCAGACAAATCTGGAACCCATAGTAAAGAATTAAGTATTTGGAAAGCAGCAGAGGTGACCCCAGCTGGATCCTGGTATATAGAATCAGGTCAAGGGATGGGCGATACATTGATGATGGCAATAGAAATCAATGCATATACCCTTACTGATGAAGCTACATTTTTGAGCTTTAAAAATAAAGCTTCCAGTTTACATGTAGTGGTCCAGGGTGACAAATTACTTTTTAACCCTTATGGTGCTATCGCAGTTAGCCCTGAAAAATACCCAAATATTCGCTTCAAAGCAGCTGAGGCCTTTGTAAACTTTATATCCGAAGGAGAAGGCCAGGCAATCATTCATGCTTTTGGCAAGAAAAAATACGGTAAAAATTTATTTACACCAGTTAATTACCGTCCGTGACCACCATACTTCAAGCTGCAAATCGGGTTCAGTCCCTTATTATCTTATTCTGAGCTACTTATTAAAAAAGATACAAAAATCTCCAGGGAGCAATCCCCGGAGATTTTTTTGTGCATGTCCTAAGCATTTTCTACCTGGACCTGACCCTTTATATTCATATCTACTCTTCTATGAGCATATGTGCAACACTTACAATTTCTTCACCTTGTGCAGTAACCTCTTGAATAGCCGCTGAGGAATTATGGATACTGTCATTTACTATTTTCACTCTCTTTTCCAAATTGCTAGAAATTCCTAAAATATTTTCCATTAATTCTAGCATAACTTTTTGATCTGATTGGGTTGAAATAGCTACTTCTTTTGACTGATACGATAGCTTCTTAACCTCTTCCGCGACTACTGAAAAACCCCTTCCTTCAGCACCTGCCCTAGCCGCTTCTATGGAAGCGTTGAGTGATAGCAAGTTAGTTTGGCTAGATATAGAAACAATTTCTTCTGAGGCTTTTGCGAAATTATCTAATCTATTTTTCATTTCACTGACACTTTCTCTTAAGATATTGGACGTATTCATAATATCAGCAACTTCTATCGCAATATTTTCAATACCTGTTGCACATTCATCATTTCCTTTAGAGACTTCATCCACCGCATTAATAATTTCATTTACTCGGAACTTTAGTTTTTCTGCAGCTTTCAATCTTTCCTCTGTCAATTTATTGACTTCATCTAAACTACTTATCAGTTCATTCTTATCCGTCAATTCCCGTTTTTCAATCTCAATCTCACTTCTATTATAATCAATGCAATTAGATAATACATTTAGTCCATTGTAAATGGCTCTTGTCATCTGCTTGCATTCTCCATAACCACAAGCAGTACAATTGAGTTTTCTTGACTCTTTAGTATTCTTATGCATTTTAATAAATACTTGATCATAATCAGTCTCAGAAAGTTCTTTTGTACTATCTATAAGCTGATTATTGCTATATTGTCTTACAAAATCATTAAGTATCAACGTTTTATCAAAAGTACCATATAACCAGTCAATCTTCTTTTTTATTAGTTTTTTCCCTTTTTCTTTTGCCTTAACTTTCTTAAGTTCATTAAACTTAAAATCCACTTCATCTATTGACATGTCAATACAAGTGGCTGTTCCAAAATTACACCCATAAGGGCAGTTTAAAATATCTAATAATAACGGAACAGCCTTTTTTGCTTTAATATTGTAGCTATATTCATCCAAGTACTTATAAACATGATTTTGTCCCTCTATTTGGCGTACCCATGCATCTTTTACTTTTACTTCAACATTTTCTTTTAATCCCCCTGGTCGACTAAATAAATAACCCAAACTGCAGCCCATGTCCTCAAATTCTGATTCTGCATAGCTTGATATATCAATTCTATTATTCTTGAAATAATCCTGGAGCTTTTTAAATGTTACATTATATTTTACATATCCATTTGTATTTTTATCATTTATTTCATCATGCTTAGCAATACAAGGAGAAAGGGCTGCAATATCATCAGAGATTTTAGCATACTTTTTCATATATATTGCAGTACATAACATTGGACTATGAATGGGTGCTAAATATTCAATTAAATCCGGTTTATACTTCTGGATGTAATTTACAATAGCTGGACATGGTTGAGCAATTACTGAAGATAAATTATTTTCTTTTATTGCCTTGAGATATGCCCAAGTCGTAAGATCAGCGCCAAATGATACATCATATATTGCATTTACACCTATTTTCTTCAGGTAACCAAATAGCTTTTTATAGTCTTCAAAATTAACTTTAATAGCGGGTGCTGCTATAACGGATATTTTCTTCCCTTGTTTGAGATCATTAAAAAATCTTTCTGTATCATCATTATAGTCGCGAGCGTTGTGGTCACAGACAGAAATACACTCACCACATCGTATACATTTTTCAGGATTAGTCTTAGTCTTGCTTTTTCCTTCAATGATATATGAAATATTTGCATCAGGAATTGGACATTTACTGATACATTTGTTGCATCCTACACAATGTTCTTCGTTTAGTACTATTAGATCATTTGTAAGCAAGTACATTACCCCCCAGATTAATAATTTCAGTCTATAGCAAAACCTTGGACCCTTAAACACCTTAAACTCCAAGGTTTCTAATTTTCTGTTTTTAGAGGATTTCCCTCTATATTGGATTTTAAATCATCGGGAGACCATAAATTTCTATTTTCGCCTTTTTTATCTAAAAACCTTCTTAAAATGCTAACTCGTCTAACCTTTTAATCGCAAATTTCGACATTTTATGCGTTTACCCAATATAAGAATATTAAGTTTCTAATTCTTTCTAAATTTTTAAATAGAAAATAGGAATTAACACTATCATGTAGAAATTAGAATATGTATTAACTCAAGGAATGGAGGAGCCTGAATGAAAGATGATAAATATTTGTACAAAAATGGAAGCCCTAAATATTCTGAGTATAATGCTCCTAGAATCAATCCTACAAAGACGGCCTTTTCCATCGTTGGTATTGGTGCTTCCGCAGGAAGTTTGGAGGCTCTAGTATCTTTCCTGAGTAGCGTTCCGGAGAAAAGCGGTATGGCTTATATTGTCGTTCAGCACCTGGATCCAACCCGTAAGGGTATTCTGGTAGATTTACTCCAGCGTGCTACCGCTATGAATGTTGTCCAGGTCAATGATAACGCATTTGTTCAGCCCAACCATGTCTATGTTATTCCGCCGAACAAGGATATGTCTATACGCCAAAGGATGATGCACCTTTTTGACTACGTGGTCCCCCGGGGTCTACGTATGCCCATAGATTTCTTTTTCCGGTCCCTGGCTGATGACCAGCAGGAGAGAAGTATCGGCGTCATCCTAGCTGGGATGGGTACTGACGGTACACAGGGTCTCAGAGCTATCAAGGAAAAGGGAGGGGCGGTCTTTGTCCAGGAGCCATCCTCAGCTAAATTTGACAGCATGCCCCGTAACGCCCTCGAGGCTGGCGTAGCAGACATTGTAGCTCCAGTGGAGGCTTTGCCGTCAAAGATTGTTTCCTATCTTCAGCACAAGCCTCTTATCGATAGAACTGAATTCAACTCAACAGACACCCAGAGCGCCTTCGATGAAATTGTGCTTTTGCTGCGGTCGCAGACAGGTCATGACTTTTCTTCCTATAAAAAAACCACCTTTTACCGTCGGATTGAACGACGCATGGGTATACATCAAATTGACAGGATTGCAACCTACATCAGTTTTTTACAAGAGAATCCTCAGGAACTAGAATTGCTATTTAAGGAACTTTTAATCGGCGTTACCAGTTTTTTTCGCGATCCCGCGGTGTGGGAATTGTTAAAAAATACTGTTATCCCGGCACTCCTTGCCGAACGGGCACCCAGTCAGACCCTTCGGGCCTGGATATCCGCCTGTGCCACCGGCGAGGAGGCATATTCCTTAGCTATTGTCTTCAATGAGGTGCTGGACAAGCTAAAGCCTGCCCAAAGCTTTTCACTGCAGATTTTTGCCACCGATCTAGACAATGATGCTATTGACAAAGCCCGAGAAGCGATTTTCCCGGCCAATATCGCGGCAGATATATCGCCAGAGCGCCTAAGTCGGTATTTCGTCAAGGTGGATCGGGGCTATCAGGTTGCTAAGCCTATTCGGGATATGGTAATCTTTGCCCCGCAAAACATGATTATGGATCCACCCTTTACCAAGCTTGATATCTTAAGCTGCCGCAACCTACTTATCTACCTGACATCAGAACTGCAGAAAAAGCTCTTACCGCTTTTTCACTATAGCCTTAATCCCGGCGGCTTTTTAATACTAGGGAGCGCTGAGACCGTCGGGAGCTTTACCGATCTTTTTGAACCACTAGACAACAAATCGCGGATCTACCAGCGGCTCGAGTCCCCACATCGGATGGGGCCTATAGAATTTCCCGCCTCCTTTGTCCCCGCTCAGTTTGCTGTATATCAGCCATCGGAACCGGTTCAAAACATTCAGTTGCTGGCGGATCAACTAATTTTACAATGTTACGCACCACCTACTGTTTTAGTCAACGGCAATGGTGATATCCTCTATATTACCGGGCGGACGGGTAAGTACCTAGAACCGGCCTCCGGTAAAGCAAACTGGAATATTTTTGCCATGGCCCGTGAGGGACTACATTATGAACTAAGTAACACCTTCCAAAAGGCGCTCCGCCAAAAAAAGGAGGTTACTTTTAAAAATGCCTTTGTAAAAAATGACGCTGGTGTGCAGCTGGTGGACATCACTGTCCAGCTGCTCAAAGAGCCGGAGGCACTGCGGGGGATGGTAATGATTGTTTTTACTGACGTGGTCACCCCTCCCGACACCAAAATTCCCAACACAACCAAAAGGAGTTCTCCCCGCAACCTGCGGGAGATGGAACTAGAGCGAGATCTGATGCAAGCTCGCCAGGAGCTGCAATTTAGCCGCACAGAAATACAGGCATCCCATGAAGAGCTCAAATCCTTCAATGAGGAATTGCAATCCACCAACGAAGAGCTCCAGTCGACAAATGAGGAACTTACCACAACCAAAGAAGAAATGCAGTCCTTAAATGAAGAGCTGCAGACGGTAAATTACGAATTGCAGGTCAAGGTTGACGAACTCTCGCTAGTCAATAACGACATGAAAAATTTACTGAACAGTACAAAGATTGCCACCTTATTTTTGGATAACTCCTTGTGTGTACGTCGCTTCACCAGCCAAATGGCTATGGTCTCTAAGCTAATTCCTAGTGATACAGGCAGGCCAATTACCGATATCGCTTCTGATCTTTTTTATCCAAAACTGGCTGAGGATGTTAACAGAGTGCTACAGACGCTCAATACTGTAGAAAAACAGATCATGTCTGGAGATGGCCGTTGGTTTAATGCGCGCATTCTGCCTTACCGCACTTTAGAGGACAAAATAGATGGTGTGGTTGTCACTTTTATTGATATCACTGAATCCAAAGTTTTAGAGGCAAAACTACTCGAAACCCAATCGGTTTTGGAACAACGCATTATAAATCAAGACAAGGAACTAGCGCTGGACAAGGACAGGTTACAGGATGAAATACAACAAGGTTATAGGGAAATTGCTGCCGATAAAGCCCAAAAATAACTTCACTCAATGTATACATAAAAGCTATTTTACTAATAATAAAAAAAAAGTATTTACTACTGAGGAGTGAAGGTATTGCCTCCAATATCGGAGTGGGATATAGTCTTGACGGGTTTCTGAAAAATTTTCAGAAACAAATAGCCTTTCTGGAGGAAGAGGGCAGTAGATTTCGTATCATAATGCCTAGTAAACCCCCTCTAGACATCAAATTTGCAACCAGCCTTAATGAGATTACCGATGAAATATATCTACAAAAAGATATACCATGACCTTATAGCACAACTGATGTCTCATATCCATGGGGTTCGGACAACCAGCACCAATGATAATTTAAGAAGTTAGTGCGGAGTTAGATTATTACGATAAATATCTAAAAGGTTGGACTAGATTGGTACCAATATATGGGGAGCCGGTGTCATAAATTAGATAAAATTAAAAGCCTCTGTAAAGAGGTTTTTTTAATTCTAACATTAAATTATACTAATAGGCCTTATGCATTTTTTTTATTAGAGAAGGATTATTATGGTATTTATAGAATGTTAAGAAATACATACTGTCAGACTTTGTAAAGGGCTTCTCTTGAGTATCACGTCACGCCAAGATCGAAGGGCTGTTTAATTTACTTAAAGGCCGTAGTGGCATACGAGTAAACAAAGAGGTGTACTTACGGTTGAGTGTAATATATATATTAATGCTCTTATACTATTTCATAATGCTATTTGTGGAGGAGATAGAGAACATTGAATAGAGAACTATTTTACCAAGTTGAAAAAGCTTTTAACCGTCTGGAGAACTTGCAGCAATGTGATTTACCGTACCAAGAACTGACCTCTAAACTTATAGCAGAGCTCAGTTCTGCTTTACAGGAATTGCAGACAGCTACTGCTGAACTGCTTGAGCAAAATAAGGAGCTGGTATCCAGCCGCCTGGCACTAGAAGAAGAGCGGCATCGTTATCAGGAGCTGTTTGAATTTGCACCTGATGGCTATCTGGTTACAGATACTGATGGCATAATACTGGATGTCAATAGTGCTGCTACCAATCTTTTTAACGTAAGCAAGCCTTTTGTTATTGGGAAGCCTTTAGCACTATTTGTCCACAATGAAGAACGCTTTTCCTTCCGTACTCGGTTGGCGCAAATAAAAAAAGGAGACGGTGTACAAAACGGAGATTGGGAGCTATTAATACTTTCACGCAAGGGCACAGTTTTTCCCGCTTCCATAACGGTAGTGCCAGTTATCTCCTCCAGAGGAAAAACAGAGGAGTTGCGCTGGCTACTGCGTGATATTACTAAACGCAGACTATTGGAAGAAGAGCTGCAAAAAGCTGATAAACTTGAATCCCTCGGTATTTTAGCAGGTGGGATTGCCCATGATCTTAACAATTTTCTTACAGTAATCCTCGGTAATGTCTCGCTGTTGAAAATGCACACCGGAGAAAACAAAAAGACTTCACGGTATATTCAGAATATGGAAAAAGCTATTAGTCAGACAGGAAATTTGACTGGGCAATTACTGACCTTTGCCAAAGGTGGAATGCCGCTAACAAAAGCTGTCTCCATCCAAAGCTTCATTGAGGAAGTTAGTACCTTTGCCCTCAGCGGGTCCAAATCGCTCTGCGAATTTTCGTTCACAGAAGACCTGCCGCCAGTTGAAATAGACAGTGGACAGATAACCCAGGTCATTAGCAACTTACTAATCAATGCAGACCAGGCTATGCAGACAGGTGGAAGAATCAATATCTCCACCGAGACGGTGGACGCTACCGGAAAAAATGATATATCACAGCTCACACCCGGCAAATACGTGGCACTGACCATAGCAGATGAAGGGCCCGGAATTTCCAGTCAACACCTGCCAAAAATATTTGACCCCTACTATAGTACCAAAGAAAAGGGTAGTGGCCTTGGGTTGACAATTTGTTACTCAATTGTAAAAAAACATGGTGGGCACATTTCCGTACAAACTGTGGAGGGGGAAGGGACAAGCTTTACTGTTTATCTCCCAGTCTCCAGTGCTACAACAAATATAAACGTAGTCGAAGATACCCTTCTTTTAGGAGAGGGAAAAGTTTTACTTATGGATGATGAGGAGGGTGTGCGACAAACTGCTGGCGAGATGCTGACTTTTCTCGGCTATGATGTGGAGTTCGCTAGGGACGGCGATGAAGCGATTAGGCTGTATAAAGCAGCGTTTGGTTCAGTTAGACCCTTTAGGGTCGTAATTACCGACCTGACGATCCGCGGTGGCATGGGTGGCAAAAGGACTGTACGTGAACTGATAAAATTTGATCCGGATGTTAAAGTAGTTGTTTCTAGCGGCTACTCCAATGACGTGCTGCTTTCCGACTATAAAAATTATGGCTTTTGCAGCGTAATAGCAAAACCCTACAAGCTTCAGGAAATAGGCGAGGTCTTGTCCATGGTCATCCGGGGGAGCAAGAACTAGCCCACAATAAGGAAAGGCTTTCACCAAGATTGGTGAAAGCCTTTCCTTATTTGGCGGAGAGATAGGGATTTGAACCCTAGGTACGGAAAAACCGTACAACAGATTTCGAGTGCAACGATGAAATGAGAATTTAGTGGAAGTTAGCAGTAAATCCATGTAGATAAAAGCCCCCGAAAATCTTGTAGAATCAAGGTTTCCGGGGATTTTTTTCGTGTCTGCAAGGAATGTTGAGCACTCCGAAAAATCAACGAAAAAATTGCATCCGAACCCGTTTTGGATAGAACTCGGATAGAACTCGAAAATTCTATCATTATTAACACAAAGATATGCTTTCACCACTTGCCGTTGACAAATTTAAGAAAGTGAGTGAAGCAAATGAATTTTATTGAATATAGTTCTTCGGAAATTGATCGTTATCCTGAATATGTCACACAAAAAGAAATGTGTGCCATCTTAGGTATTTGCAAATCAACAGCCTATTCAATCCAGAAAAAAGGCATGATTCCCTTTGAATATGTAAGCACATCAGAAGGAAGAAGGCAACGGATAAAGATTACAGACATTCTGCTATATCAATATGAAAAGATGTGCTTTGACGAAATAGAAAATGAATATATTGAAGGTTTGCGCCGTTATTATCAAAAGCAATTGCATGACTTCCCTCAACTGCTTCTGGTCCCTGATGTAATGCGTTTTACCGGATATTCAAAATCAGCAGTAAACAATTGGATACTGCGCAATGAATTGAAACCTTTAAGCTATAAAAACAAGCGGCTACAATCATTCCACCGAGGTAAAGGAACGCTTATAACGAAAGATTCATTCCTTGATTTTTTAACCGGCCCGTATTATCGAAGCATAACGAGAAAATCAGCCATACATAAAGAGCAAGCCAAGCAATATGAGCAGCTCTTCGACACTTTCATGTCAAAGCGAGGTGCTGTTAATGTCTGATTATAGCTTCCTTATTAATAGGTATCCCGAATTTGTAACGAAAGATCAGTTTTATAGGATATGTCATATAAGTAAAAATACAGCGCGGTATTATCTGGAGAATAGCATTATTCCTTGCTTTGATTCTGGGAAAAAGACACGCAGGTACAAAATTGCAATAAAAGATATTGTTCTCTTTTTAGAAGACAGGGACAAAAATCCTGAAAAATACTATCTGCCAAATCATTATAACAACCCTTTTTTACCAAGCGAAATCAGACAATATAAGGCCAAGCCACGCTATGATAGCTATAAATACGTTTACAAGCTGAAAAGTATAAAAGAGGTTAAGGATTATCAGAATTATCTTGAACAGCAATTTGCAGACTATCCGGATATGATGACCAGCTTGCAAATACAACAAATCACCGGACATTCAACAAGCACAATAATTTCATGGTGCAAGTCCGGCAGGGTAAAGTATATCAGATGCCGCAATGCATACCTACTTCAGAAAAAGAGTGTCATTAGCTATTTGTTCAACCGTGAGTTGGAATTGCAACAATGAAGATAAAGCCTTTGTTCTGTTATAGAGCAAACGGCTTTTTTTATATGAAAGGAGGAAATTAAAAATGTCTAAAACAATCGCTCTTGCCAATCAGAAAGGCGGCACTGGGAAAACCACGACGACGGTCAATCTTGGGATCGGTCTTGCGGCACTGGGTAAAAAAGTCCTACTGGTGGACGCAGATGCACAGGGGAATCTGACGGATTCATTGGGCTATCAAGAGCCGGATAATCTACCTGTTTCACTGGCTATCGTACTGAATAAAATAATTGATGAAAAGTTCAGTAAGCCGGACGAAGGTATCCTTCATCATGTGGAAGGTGTTGACCTGATGCCTGGCAACATTGAACTGTCTGCTATTGAGGTATCACTGGTCAACACTATGAGCCGGGAAACGGTACTGCGCACATATATCAACACAGTCAAAGACAAGTATGATTATGTGCTGATCGACTGTATGCCCTCTCTCGGCATGATGACCATCAATGCCCTTGCTGCTGCGGATAGCGTAATTATTCCCGTTCAGGCCCATTATCTGCCCGCTAAAGGAATGACACAGCTTTTGCAAACTATTGCCCGTGTGAGAAGGCAGATTAATCCCAAACTTACCATTGACGGTGTGCTGCTAACAATGGTGGATAACCGCACCAACTTTGCAAAGGATATTTCCTTTATCCTGCGGCGGGACTACGGCGACAAGCTGCGAGTTTTTCAAACGGAAATTCCTCTGTCCATCCGGGCGGCTGAAACAAGCGCGCAGGGAAAAAGCATCTATGCGTTCGATCCGCACGGAATAGCCGCCAAAGCCTATCAAGCCTTTACAAAGGAGGTGCAGGACATTGGCGAAAAGCAGCGCAAGAGACAGCATCAAGCTAACCTCAGTAGATGAACTGTTTTCCACGGAGGAAAGCCGCGCAGATAGTCAGCGAGAAAAGGTGCTGGATATTCCCCTGTCGGAAATCAGTGATTTTCCCAACCATCCCTTTAAGGTGAAAGCAGATGAAGCCATGTTGGAAATGGCGGACAGCGTTAAGCAGTACGGCGTTTTAGTTCCCGGTCTTGTGCGCCCGAAACCGGATGGTGGCTATGAAATGGTTGCCGGACACCGTCGCAAAAAGGCAAGCGAGCTTGCGGGTAAAGAAACAATGCCCTGTATTGTCCGCCAACTGGACGACGATAAAGCGACCATTATCATGGTTGACAGCAATCTGCAACGGGAAAGCATTCTGCCAAGCGAAAAAGCTTTTGCATATAAGATGAAGCTGGAAGCATTGAACAGAAAGGCAGGCAGACCGTCAAAAGAAAATTATTGCCAAGTTGGCAATAATTTTGAGGGCAAGACTTCAAACGATATTATCGCCGAACAATCTGCTGATAGTAGCCGACAAATCGCAAGATATATCCGCTTAACTGAACTCATACCGTCGCTTCTTGAAATGGCGGACGAAAAACAGATTGCCTTTAATCCCGCTGTGGAGCTTTCCTACTTAGCCGAAAACGAACAGCAAGACCTATATAACACTATGCAGTCGGAGGACTGCACCCCGTCTTTGGCACAGGCACAGAGGATGAAAAAGCTCAGTCAGGACGGCAGGTTAAGTGTGGATGTTATCTTTTCCATTCTTACCGAGGAAAAACCCAACCAAAAGGAAAAATTCAATATCCAGCGTGAGCGTATTGACCGTTTTTTCCCCAAGAACTTTTCGGAAAAGCAAAAGGAGGACTTGATCGTCCAGCTTCTGGAAAGCTGGTACAAAAAGCGGCAGCGGGAACAGGAACGATAGAACAGAATATGACCGTGACGCATGGCAATTCGTTCTCATGAATGAGGACGTTTTTTATGCCCTTTTTGAAAGGAGGTGCTTCTATGTACTTTACAGAAGGGCGGCTGCGCGCGTATGAGCGCATGATGCAGGAAAAACCGAAACATGAGCATGAGCCTCCTGCACAACCAGTGAGTGATAAGGAATGTAAGCAATGCCGGTACTTTGACAAGCATAGCGGAAAATGCAGCAAAGAAAAATGTGTCATACCTGATGATTAGCAGGCAAATATTTTACACCAGGGGGGTAGTCTGTCCTTTTGCTTGTAGGCGTCGCGCAGCGGCCTTGCGGTTTCCCCCTCCCCACACCCCTCCCCTAAAATTTTACCAGCCGAAAAAGAAATATTTCTGCCTTTCGGCTGGTAATACTGTGAAATTCATGTAGAAAGGAGCCCTTTATGAAACAAACAACACAAAAGAAGCCCAAAACCTTCCGTACCCTGATCCGGCGAATCCATATCGGCCACAAAACAGTAAGGGAGGAAAGTAATGAGCCTGCTGCAAGGAGGAAAAACGAAAAGCAGGAAAACCACTCTCTTTTCTTTTTCGACCCGTAATGGTGCTCTCTGCGAAAACATAGGGAGCTTTTTAATTCATCACAACGGAAGGAGGCATAAAACAGTTTGAAGATATTAAAAAACCGGATATTTCTGAGCGCCCTCTGCATCATTGTGGCAGCAGCCGTTTCCTTTGTGCTTCTGCCAAGGTTTTACGAGAATAAGGACGCAACCGTCATGGTTCTGCGGGCGGCGCAGGACATCCCGTCAGGCACCAGGATAGAGGATAGACACCTTGTACAGGTGGAGGTTGGAAAACTTGGCCTGCCGGAAGGTGTCATCAACGACAAGACCCCAATCGTCGGGAAAATCGTACAAACCGACATTACCAAGGGGGACTATTTTTTCTCAAAAAAACTCGGCGAATATCTTGCCGATGAAAAGCTGGACCGTATAGCTGAAAACAATCAGCGTCTTGTCACCATCAGTGTACCAAGCATCGCCGCCGGGCTTTCCTCCCATCTGCAAAGCGGCGACATTGTAACGGTCGCCGTGTTTTTGAATAAGACATCCGACAGTCAAAGCGCCTCTCCACAGGTAATCCTGTATCCCGAATTGAAAGGACTGGAGGTTTACAGTGTGGAAAACGCCCGCACACAGAGTACGGACCAGGTTCGGGAGCAACAGAAAGAAGGCCAGTCATCCTCCGGCGACCCTGTCCCCAAGGCCGTAACCCTGGTTGCCACCGAAGCACAGGCCGCAAAGCTCATCGAAGCCGAATATACGGGAAAATTGCATCTAATCTTTGAGAAAAGAGGTGCAAGCCATGAGCGGTAAAATCATTTCCGTCTGGGGCGGCAGCAACAGCGGGAAAACCACCTTTGCGGTGAATCTGGGCTGCGCTCTTTCCACCCGTAACCGCCTTGTGGGACTCGTATCCTCCAATTTGACTTGTGGAGATCTGCAAATCTTTTTCGGCCAGAGCATTCCTCCCCAAAAAGGGTTGTTTCAGGCTTTGAATGAGGATAATCCCAATATCGGAGAAAAGTTTACGGAATTTAGGGAAAGCAAAAATCTGTTTTTCCTGTCCGTACCCACCCACTATACCGGGCTCCTCTGCGATGCCGTGACCCTCCGTGAAGTGGAACGGATGATGAATGCCGCAGCTCTGGTATTCCACATTCTTATCGTGGATGGAGCCACAGAGGTGTCCAATCCGGTATCCGGCGTGGGACTGTGGCTGGCTGAAAGGATATATACCCTGCATAAGCCGTCCATAGCGGCGCAAATGTGGCATGAAGGCGTTTCGGATTTTGTGCGGGAGCTGCATATTGCCGATAAACAGACCCATATCCTGCAACTCCCTAACGGCGAGTTTGACGACAAGACCTATCGCAGCATGACGGGTCTTTCTTTTGCCTATGAGCTGCCCTATATAAAACAGGCGGGCGAACTGGAAAACGCCGGGACGCCAATCTATTTCTTTCAAGACAGGACCTGCAGGCGCTACGGCAAGGTACTGGAACAAATAGCAAAGGAGATCTGCGGAGGTGAAGCATCGTGAACAACAGGTTTTCTGTTAATGAGCTGATTTATCAAGCCAACAAGCGGCGCTCCGACAGTGGAGAAAGCAATCTGGAGGCTCAGGACTACGGCGAAATTCTGGATAAGCTGCAACGGATCATCGCCAAAAACCACTCTGCGGAACTGGCACAGGTGCTGTATTCGGAGGAAGCCGAGGGCAAGCTTAAGGACCTGATCATGCGCTACCTGAACAGCGAGCATATGGTTGCAAAGGATATTCAAAACATCTCCGAGCTGGTGGATATGACCTATGACGATATGGCCGGTTTGGGACTTTTATCACCCTACCTGCAGGACAGTGACGTGGAGGAAATCAACGTCAACGGCTATAACGGCATCTGGGTATTGTATAAGGACAAAAAGGTGCGGCTGTCAAACACCTTCGGCAGTCCGGAGGCTTGCGCCAACATCGCCAAGAAAATGAGCCGTTTTGGAGGTGTTATCTTAGACGGCTCAAAGCCCATCGGAGACAGCTTTATTGCGCGAGGCATCCGCATGTCGGGAGCCATTGAACCCTGCGTTGATTCTGACGCGGGAGCTATCGCTTCGGTCAGAAAGCAAAAGCCCTCCTACATCACAAGGGAAAACCTCATCGGCTGGGAAACGGCCACGCCGGAGGAACTGGACTTACTCACTCTCTGCGTCAACAATGGTGTATCGGTGGCCATTGCCGGAGCCACCGGCAGCGGGAAAACCTCCGACATGGGATATATTTTGAGCTGCATCTCAAAAGACAAAAGGATAATCACTATTGAGGATACCCGCGAATTGACACTGGCACAGTTTGATGATAACTGTGTGATGGTCAACGACGTGATTCACCTTCTCACAAAAGAAGAACCGAACCCCATCACCATGCTGGATTTGTTGAAGCTCTCCCTGCGGCTTCATCCCACCGTACTTGTTCCCGCCGAAATGCGCGGCAAGGAAGCCCTCACGGTGCAGGAGGCTGGACGGACGGGGCACACCATCGTCAGCACGCTGCACGCTAACAGCGCCAGATCCGCTTATGACAGAATCCTGACCATGTGTCTGGAAGCTGGAACGTCCCTGTCGGAGGAAAGGCTCCTGAAAAACATCGTGGAAGCCTTTCCGATCATGCTTTTCAAAATGCAGCTCCCCGACAAATCCCGTAAATACATGGAAATCTTTGAAGCCACCGGGGTAAAAAACGGCGAAGTTATCGGCAACACCCTTTTTAAATTTGTAGTAGACCATTATGAAAAGGATGAAGCCGGAAGGATTACAAAGGTCGTGGGAAGCCACCGGTGTATGGAAAACATTTCTCCCGCTCTTGCCGAGCGACTGCTGGTTAATGGCGTTGAACTGACAGAGATCCGCCGTTTTGCGGGCAGTGGGTATAGGCCGGAAGGAGGTTAGCAATGGGTATTCAATTATCCCTTATCCTGGTGTTCCTTCTCATCAGCGTATCGCTTTTCCTCCTGTTGGGACTGAATCCCTTTGCAGCGGAGCAGAACCCATTGAAAAAGCGCCGCCTTTACCTGGCAGGGACAAAGCTGAAAATCACCGAGCGGATTGCCATCCGGTTTCAAACCCTGTTCCGGCAGACCGGATGCACTCAGAAGAAGTACTTTGTTATGACAGGCGTGTCAGTGGCAGGCGGATTTCTGGCCGGGCATATGCTGTTTAACAGTGTCGATCTGGCGGCAGTGATGTCAGTATGCCTGACCCCCACCCCCTTCTTCTATCTGACCGTAAAAAGCGCCACAGCCGCTCGGGAGGAAATCGAGGGGCTGGAAAACACCATGTCCATTATCACCAACGCCTATGTAGGGTGCGACGACATCATCAAAGCCGTGGAAACCTATGTGGAAGAAAAAAACCGGTACATTCCGGTTCACCTGAGAAACCCGACGCCCTTTGACGAATTTGTCTCGGAAATCCGGCTCATCAACCCTAATGTAGAGCACGGATTGTACCGTTTGGCGGCAAAGATCAAAAACCGGTACTTTGCCGAGTGGACAAAAATGCTCATCCTCTGCTACCACGACCGACGGCTGAAATTCGCCCTGTTCCCGGTTATCAAAGCCATGAATGATGCAAAGTCCATGCAGATAGAAAGCGATGGCATGATGGTAAGAGTATGGCGGGATTACCTGATGACGGCGGGGCTGATGTTTTCCGTCATTCCCATGATGCGCTTTTCCAACGCCGAATGGTTTTCCATTCTGACCCAAACCACCATCGGCAAGCTACTGATTGTCATTATGCTGCTGGCCGCCCTAGCGACGGCGTTTTATGTTATGAAGATTACCAAACCTGTTAACAGATAGGAGGTTCCAAGTTGTTTTATCAGATCATCGTTTTTGTCCTGCTGATTGCGGCAGGATTTTTAATTTGCAGGCAACTGCTTAAAATTCCGAAGCTGAGCATGAAGAAAAATATCAAAAACCTGCAAACGGAAAAGGAGAAAACGGGCCAAAGACTTTTAAACCGCTTTGTCATGCCCCTTGTCAAGCCGGTATCCCGCTGGATCAGACTTGACCCGGCAAAGGAAGCGAAGCTGGCATCCACGCTAAGACGCGGAGGGATTGACCTCACACCCAGAGAATATCAAGCCAGGGCGCTCATCTGCGCGTCCTTCACCCTGCTGCTCCTGGTTCCGCTTTTAGCAATTGGGGCCAAAAGCATCGCGCCCGTCGTTCTCATTTTTTCCATCGTGGTCTATTTCCATTTTACGACGGACTTTAAAGATAAATTAAAAACGAAAAAGGCACTCATCGAAGCGGAGCTTCCGAGCTTTGTCCGTTCCATCCTGTATAAGCTGGACGATATCCGAGAAGGTAGCCAAAAAATGGTCGTGCAGGTAGATTTAATTCAGATATTCGAGGATTACCTCATGGTTGCAAGTGACGTGTTCCGCTACGATGTTTCGGTTTTGGTCATGGAGATGAAGTCCAAGAATATTGAAACCGCCCTGCGGAATTTTAATGAACGCATCGGACTTACGGATGTGTCCTTTTTGGTCAACGCTCTTATCGGGCTTTATCGTGGAGAGCATCAGGGTGAGGCTCTGGCCTACCTGGCTAGGGATATGGATGTCAAAGCCAAGGAAGCCTTAAAGAAAAAACTGAACAAACTGCCCGGAAAAATCAAAATAGCGTCCATCCCATTGGTGGCCGTAACCTTGGCCACCCTGCTCTACGTCATCGGCTCCCACCTAATCAGGTCAATGGGGGGCCTTTTTTAATGTGAAAACGGGGCAACCCTTTTTCAAAATACATTTTCAGGAGGTATGACCCATGAAAAACAAAACAACCGCAATCCAAATCACCGGAGAAAGGAGGGAAAATTCCATGAAGAAAAGAATCGCCAACACTCTTTCAAGCGCCAGAGGACTTCTTAAAAGCAAGTCCGGCGACCAGATGACCGGCTGGCTCATTGTCGTGCTGGTTGTCGTCGTAGTGGGTGCTGTATTCATGACACTGTACCAGGGTTCCATCACCAGCATCTGGAACAGCATCGTTACCAAAATCACCAGCCTTTTGAGCTAACAATACTTGCAGCCGAAAAGGCTACGGCAACAGGGGGAGAATCGTTCTCCCCTTTTTCCTTTGAAGCAAAATCAAAAAAACTGATATGGAGGTATTTGTTATGATGACTACTTTAAAAAACAAAATGCAGAGGATGGGACTAAAAACAAGAAAGATTCTTGCAAGCAAGTCCGGCGACCAAATGACCGGCTGGCTCATTGTTGTCCTGATCGTGGTAGTTGTGGGTGCAGTATTTATGACGCTGTATCAGGATTCAATCACCACTATCTGGAACAATATCGTCACTAAAATTACCGGCCTTTTGAGTTAACAGTATTTAAAACCGAAAGGCAAAAACACCGGGGGGGAGCATCGCTCCCCTTTCCCATGAAACCAAGATAAAAAAACGATATGGAGGTATTTATTATGATGGCAACTTTACAAAACAGAATTCGCATGGCAGGACTAAAAACCATGAACGTATTGGCAAACAAATCCGGCGACCAGATGACCGGCTGGCTTATAGTCGTCTTGATTGTCGTGGTAGTAGGCGCAGTGTTCATGACATTGTATCAAGGCTCCATCACCACCATCTGGAACAGCATCGTCACCAAGATCACCGGCTTATTAAGCTGATGGCAGCATTGCCGGGTATATTTACTCACAGGGGAGGTGCAAGCAGATGAACAAGAAGCACCGGGGCATATGGGGGAGAAATTCTCCCCCTCAGCCTTTCAAAAAGCTGCTTTTGGGTAGAAAGGGCAGCGCCTATTACGAGCTGATTATCAAGACGCTGGTGGTGATTACGCTCATGGCCACAGTGATGTCCTTTCTGAGTATCTTTACCGCCTATTTGAACTTGAACCATATGTGCCGCCGTGTTGTCCGGGTGGTTGAGCTGGAGGGACAGGTATCGAACAACGCCTACGACGTCTTTTGCCGGCTGAAGGAGCAGACCGGCCTTTCGCCGGATATGACCATCGAGAATGTGGAGTATTGCGACGGAAGCCAAAAAATCCAACTGCGGGATACCTTTACTGTGACGATGACAGACAGCTATGCCTTTACCCTATTCAAACCGTCCTTTACGCCGCCTGTTCAGATCAATATCCCCATGAAGGTAAGCATCACCGGTATGTCGGAAAAATACTGGAAGCTATCGGAATGAAAATGCCGGAAAGGAGGGAAAACCTGTGGGCAATTTCAAACGCATTATGAACAACCAGAAGGGCGACGCTTTTGTGTTTATCCTCATCCTCGTCTTTTTTATTCTCACCCTTGCCGCTATCCTGATCGAATACTTCCGCATGGAAAGTCTTTACCAGCAAGTGGAATACGTGCTCCAGCGCGGGGTAAACGACTCTGTGGAATACGCCATGCTCGACGAATACCGAAGAGACAGCTATTCATGGATGGACAGCGCCCTTGCCGAGGAAACGATGTACGAATATTTGCATGAAAGCATGGGACTGAACCAGGAAATGGACAAATATGCCAATGGGCAATGGGTTTATGAGCTTGAAATTGAAAGCCTGGAGGCCACCGATGACCCACCCCGGCTGACGCTGAAAGGGACACTGAAAACCCGCAGCATTTTCGGCTTCCTGACCGGCGAGGTTCGGCTTCCCTTTACCATCTCCAGCGTCAACAACAGAATCGAGAAAGGAGGTTCCGAATGAAACGAAAGTATATTTTAGCCATGCCGCTTGTATTTATATGCTGTCTGCTCTTTTCCGTCAAGGCGTTTGCCGCATCGAACAGCGACATCGAAATCAATGTCTCTTCTCCCATAGACAGCCTGCAAAGCGAAAGCGGCGTGGTTGCCGTGGAGCAATTCCCGGCACAAATTCCCGTAAGCGTCACAGCAAAAACCGGTACGCTCACAAGGGTTCAATTGGAGTATGGCGGCCATAGCCGGGAGATAACGCCGGAATATATTCTGACCGTCGAAAGCAAGGAGGCTTCCGGTCCTTATACCATCACCGCCAAAACGGACCAGGGAGCCGTCCTCACCGTCACGGCCAATGTGGTATTTCAAGTCAAAGCCATTTATGACACTCGCTACCGCACCATAGGCATGAACGTAAAGGAAATCTATGAGGGCAAAACACTGCTGAAATCCTTTCAAGAGCCACAGCGTATCGATCTTGTGAACGCCAATACCGTTGCCGACCACGAGCAGGAACGGATTGCCGGTTGGATTGATAAATATGACGGAGGTACTTACACGCTAAAGGGTAGTCTGGTCGTGGAAATTTACGGTTTTTCTTCCGGCAAGCTCTATGGAACCTATGATACGAACATGGATTTTGAACCATTGACTACCAGCTATGGCTGGACGGAGAAAGCCCTCATTGCCTTTGAGACCATGCGAAACACGGAAATCACCTATCAGGCTCCGGTAAAAATCAACATTGATGCAACCTGGTGTGATGAAAGCAAGCAAGAGGTTTATGGAAAGCTCTCAGCCCAGGACAAGGGAGTGCCGGAGCTTCTTTTCCCATATCAGACTACCTCCGTCATCTTTTCCAAGGACGATATCCTCCTGTCCCGCAATTTTATCTATTGCGGTCTTGAATGGGACTACACGCCGGAGAGCGCCGAATATACCGATGGAGAAAGTAGTACACAGACCTCTATTACGCAAAAAATTAATTACAAAATTCCCGACGCAGACTTCTATTTCAAGTTCAAGGCTTGTGACGGAAACGACCTGTCGGTTGCCATCCGCGCCCCTGCCACGGTTTACCGGGGGGACAGCTATTCCTTCACCGTAGTTTTTATGAACAGCGGAAATAGTCCGGCTTATGATGTACCACTCAAAGGCACGGTGGACGATGACCTGATCAAAGAGATTCCCGCCGTGCAGGACTTCTCACCCAATGAGAGCAAAACCTACACCATCAAACGCACGGCCGACACTTCTGCTGATGTGATAAACCTGTGGGCGAACATCGGTGTACCGGAGGGTTTTACCGACGGCAATCTCGCCAACAACACAGCCACGGCAATCATCAAAATCATTGAGGAGCCTGAAAAAACGCCTGACCCTGGCAATAATCCCGACCAGCCGGATATGCCGAATAATCCCCCGGATCAGCCGCCTGACTCACCGAAGCTTTGCGACTTGTCGGCAAGCATTCTTGCGCCGTCCACCGTATATGAACATGAGAACTACAGCTATACCGTGAGCTTTACCAACCAATCCGGTACAGAACTGAAAAATGTGCTATTGCGGGGGACAAACAACGATACCGCTTTGGCACAAATTCCGAAAACTTACAGTTTCAATCCCAGGGAGACAAAATCCTTCACCATTACAGGCACGGCGGGAAACGCGGGCGAGATATATAACCTGTGGGCCAATATTACAACGCCGAACGGCTTCCGGGACGATAATCCGGCCAACAACACCGCCGTTTCAAAAATCACGGTAGTGAAAAAGCCTTCCGGCAATCCCGACAATCCGCCTGATAATCCTGACAACCCACCGGATAACCCTGATAATCCGGATGTACCTTCGGAAAAGTTGTGCGACATATGGGCTAACCTATCCTGCCCACCCATGGTTTATGAGCAGGAGGAATACAGCTTTACCGTGTATTTTGCCAATTCCACGGACAAAGCGCTGTCGGGAGTGAGCTTGAACGCTTCCATTGACGGCAAGGCGGTTTTGACAGTGCCATCCACTGCAAATTTCAAAGCCTATGAAACCAAAGCTTACGTCGTCAAAAGCACAGCGGGAGAAAAAGGCACAACCATTCATTTGGCGGCACAGGTATCACCGCCTACAGATTACAGAGATAGCAACACCAGCAACAATCAAGCGGCAGCGGAAATCATGGTGGTAGAACGTCCCTATGACCTGGATGTACAGCGGATAACGCCCGACCAATACAAGGAAAACCAGACGGTCATCAGTACCATCAAGGTATCCAACAAAGGAAGCCTGGACTTTACGCCGGGGCAAAAGGTTTCCGTCCTGTTTGAAATCCCGGAGCTTTCGATCAAAAAGCGTGTTGATGCCGTGGTCATGGAGCAAGACACCTGGAACGTCGTATCGCTCAAATGGAATACCCCCAATGTCCAAGCTGATAAAAACATCACTCTGATCGCCACCATCAACCCCGATAAAGTATTAGACAATGAAACTACTGCTGCCAACAACACCTATACCCAAAATGCCGTCATCAAAAATGTAGCCTATGATGAGCCGGAAGAAAGCAGGACCGTCCCCGCACCGCCGCAAAGAAGCGACCAGCCAAAAGTGACGTGGTGGGAGCAACGCTATGAAAACGGCCAATTTGTATGGCGGCAGTTTTATGCCGAACTGAAAGCCACTGCCGCACTGGACTACGACACCAGGGCAAAGGGCTATCTCAAATCTGGCTACGGCTTTACCATCAGCGTTACTGCTACCGTAAACACCAATTACGACAAGCCGGAGCTGATTACCGCCGCCCAGACGGCGGAAGTCTATCTGCCGCAGTACCGCTATGAAACATCCGTACCGTTGATGTCCGACAGTACGAATCATTTTACTTTCCGGGAGAATCCCAGCTCACCGTTCCGGTACAAAAAGCAATATGTTCCAACCTGGTTCCCGGACAACACGGATTATATCGTGCAGCTTTTGGTTACCGACGTGCATACTCCCGGAGGGACTCTGTCCAAATGGATAACCGGAGGAGAACTAAAAATATTTGTGGTTGACAGCATGTACGATGATGATGTCACCACGGGGAATTAATTGTGAATACAGTGCTGCTTTGCGCTGTCCCAATTCTTTGGGCAGCGATAACAGACTTTAAAAAGCGGATTATCCCTGATTGGACATGGATTGCAATCCTTCTGACAGGCGGGATATCCGCTTTCTTGCTAAAAACGCCTTATCCTCCCTTGTTTGAGAGGATTATGGGATTCTTGCTTCCGGGATTGTGCCTATTCTTTCTTGCTATTAAATTTGGCGGCGTCGGGGGAGGCGACATTAAGCTAACGGCGGCAATAGGCTTTTGTTTCGGCCTGTATTCTCTTGCTGCCATCCTCTTTTTTGCTTTGCTGCCCGCCTGTATTTATGCAAAGGCGACAAAGCAAAAGAGCGTCCCACTGGCTGTATTTTTGTGCACAGGCTTTTTTGTATATACCGGTGCTTTTTATATATATGGACTGATTTGCTGATTAAGTTGTAGGAGGTGATTTTGTGGAACTGAAAGCGATACTGGCCATCGTGCTCTGTCTTGTAATTGTCGGTGGTGCGGTGTATTTGCACATCAAGCGGAAAAAGAAATAACGGCAGAATGGTAAAAGGGACGGCAAACACCGTCCCTTTTCGTCTGCCTCATAGATTGGAGTGAAAACATCGATGGATGAAGAAAAACGCATGGTGGATACCTACGAGGTAAAACACGCCATTCATGTTGGAGATAAAGAAATCCTTTTTGCGCTGGATGATACCAAAACCGATTATCCGTACATGGTATGCAATTGCACCTGGGATAACCCGTTGGGCATCGATCACTATTTTAATGCCTCAGCAAGTGCGGACTACGTGGAAATGATGACTGAATTTATCGGCCGCGCGCAGGCTCAGCTTGAGGCGGTCAAAGCGGAACGAGATAAAATCACCGTTCCTTTGCAGTCTTTCACGCTGGAGCATTGTATCCCGAATGATTACGGAGAGGGCATTGAAAACAAGGTGGCGGTCATCCGTCCGGAGCGCCTGCGTCCTGAATACCGTACTGCCGACAAACAGCTCGTGCTGGCCACAGGTGGCTTTGGCTCTCATGCCAATTCCCGGGGCCGCGCGGTCTACACCGTCAACCTATACTCCGGAAAGGAATCGCGCTGGAACCGGGAGGATATTTTGGGCACCATCAAGCCAGAACATATGCCCGATTGGGCAAAGGAACGGCTCAAACAGATACAGACCGAAGGGCAGGTAAAGCAGAAAAAATATGAGCAAGAACGTTAGGAGGTTTGAACATGGAAAAGGAAATCAATGCAGGTTATGTCATCACCGACCGACTGACCGTGGGAAATGCGGAATTTGTAATCGGTCAGCGTGATGAAGCACCCGCAAACTTTGTGACGTGGAAATGCAGAAACGGTGAAAAGGAATATTTCTGGGGTCATTACATGAATGACCGCCTGACCGCACTTGAGGATTTATGTAACCGGGCGTTGGATGAAGTCCATTATTTAAAAAGTCTCCAGCAGGAAAAGGATACACTCGAAAAACCAGTACCGCAGCCCCAAAAGAAAAGGTACGAGCCGGAACGATAAGGAGGGATAAATGTTGGCAACGAAGCTGCAACTGATTACAGAGCTTTCGGAAAGAACGGCTCACAGCGCCACAAGAAATCCTGTCAACTGGACTTCCTTTCTGAAAACGGCAGCATGGAATTACAAATATCCGTTTCAGGATCAACTTTTGATTTATGCGCAGCGTCCCGACGCGACTGCCTGTGCTCCCATTGAGCTATGGAATCAGAAGTTTGGCAGATGGGTAAACCGAGGCGCGAAGGGCATCGCCCTCATCGACGACAGCGGAAGCCGTTTAACTTTGCGACATGTGTTCGATGTGTCGGACACCAACAGCCGCTATAACCGTCCCGTTGCGCTTTGGGCGATGCAGGATAGATATGCGGAGTCCGTGAAGGAAACGTTGGAAAGCACCTTTGGTGAACTTGAAGAAAAACAAGATATTGCGACCGCCTTAATCTCTGCCGCCCGCAATGCCGTGGATGATAATTTCCCCGACTATCTCTCTGATCTGATGTACTTTAAGGAAAATAGCTTTTTGGAAGAACTGGACGACCTGAATGTGGAAGTAATCTTCAAGGAGATTCTCAAGATTTCCGTGGCATACATAGCATTAGTCCGCTGCGGCTATCCTGCCGATGAATACCTGAGCATTGAGGATTTTCAAGGCATTGTGAATTTCAATACGCTGGATACCATTTCGCGCTTGGGTGCTGCCACAAGTGATATTTCCGAAATGGTTTTAAAGGAAATCGGGGCAACGGTCAAGGAACTGCAAAAAGCGGAGAAAAAACAAAACCGTACCTTTGCAAAAAATCAGGATGTACATCACAATGAAAACGTAAAGCAAAACAGTAATTCTGAAAGGGATGGTGAATATGGAACTGACCTACACGCAGAAGGGCGATTATCTGATACCCGACCTGATGCTGCCGAAGGAAGAAACGCACATCGGCAAATATGGAATGTTGCGCAAAACATATCTGAAAAACTACCGGAAAGGAATGTACGCAAGCCTGATGCTGTCGGGCAAACTGAACAGCCACCTGTCGGAAATCGACCGGACAGCGAAGGAGCGCATCGAACAGATCACAGCGAAGCTCTTACAGAGCTGTCCCGCGCCGGACAAGGTGACCGACCCGATGGGCTGGACAGGACACATGAACATCCTACGGCACTCAGCGGAAGAATCGGTGCTGGCGGAGCTGATTTACAATTAACATGGTACGACAGAGAAACGGAGGACAAAAGTCTTCCGTTTTTTCATTCTACGCCGCTTATCAATGAACTCCTGCGCTCTACCCCGCACTTGAAGGCAACCAAGCAGGAAATCGTAGACTTTTATGCCGTTCAAGAGGATAGCAACGAGCGTACCGAATACATCAAAAACATTTTTAATAATGACTACACAGAACTGATAATCAACGGAGATCATCGCGTCGGGTACAAGACCTACCAAAATGTTCTCCATCTTTGGGAGGGCAGCTACGCCGCAAGAACATCACAGAGTTACTATGATTGGGGCGTCATTGCCGGTCACTTCGGCAGTATGATTCTGCTGGGTGAATTCCTTGATGAACCGCCGGCATTGCCATCAGTGCAGCAGCAAATTACCTTGATCGAACAGACGGAGGAAGAAAAATCCTCCGCTTTTTCTATTCCCCAGGAAGCCATTGATACGGTTTTGCGGCAGGGAAGCGGTGTGCAGGACGGAAAGTACCGGATTTATCTGCACTTTCAGCAAAACGCCTCTGCGAAAGAAAATATTGACTTCTTGAAAAAGGAATACGGTATCGGCGGGCGAGCACCTGCCCTGACAGGCACCGATATTCATGAATGGCACGACGGCAAGGGCATCACCCTCACCAGCGGAAAAATCATGGGGCCGGACGCAAAAATTGTATTGCCCTGGGCAAAGTTGCAAAAACGCATTGGCGAGTTGATTACCGCCGACCGCTACTTAAACAGTAAGGAAAAGGAATATCTGCCCGTTTATGAACAGCAGATGGAGGAACGCCGCCAACAGCTTGCCGAACAAACCTATGCGCGAGAAATCCTGAACCGGGAACCAGCTCCCTCCGAACCAAAGCCGCCGTCACGAAAGAATGCGAAATATGCCTTCTCACTTGGCGACACGGTGTATCTCGGCACGGACGAATACGAGATTTTATCCTTTGACAGTGGCAAGGTGCTGCTCCGCGACATCAGTTTTCCGCTGTTCAGCAAGGAACTGGCGTGGGATGACTTTGACCGGATGCTACGGGAGAATCCCTTGAATGACCATCTTATTGCCGCCGGAAAAGTACCAGAGCAACCAGCCGAAGAAAAAAAGGGAACAACATCCCCCCGTGCGCTATACCAGGCGTACCTGCCTCAAATCGTCAACAGGATACGTACCAACGAGATCTACCCTTACCTTCGGGACAGGGATACCGACCCCGACAGTGCCGAACGGGAACTGGGCAGCGCCATCGACCGCATTGTCCTTTCCATGCGGGAGGAGCATCCGGCTTTTTATGAAGCCTATACCACCCTGCCGCAGTTTAAGGAATGGCTTGCCAAAGATGTGTTCCAACGAACCTACCATGATTACCTGACGGAAAAAAGGGACGTCGTTACTCTTCATGCCGACGACCCCAATGCACCGGAATGGGTGAGGGCAACCGGCGATGTGACCATCACCCACGAGGGCAATTCCGTCACCAGCGACAGCGGCAGCGAGAGCGAAAAAACCTATGTGGAATTTGACCTGGAGTTTCCGGACGGCCAAGTCGGGGAAGCGGAAAAGAAACCAGCCGAAAAAGAAATTGCCGTGGGCGTGGAGCTTTCCATTGAGGACCGGCGCTATGCCATCGATAGCATCGACGAGGAAGCCGGTACGGTCAGTCTGCGGGACATCACCTTTCAACACAACACGGGCTTTCCCATTTTCCGCAGCGAAAGCATCGAGTTTGTGCACGGCGTTTTGGAACAGGCCAAAGAACCCGTATGGCGAAAAACACAGGATGGCGAAGTATCTAAAGTCATCATTGACCTCCAGCCAGCAGTCCCTAAGCAGCCCCGCGTCAATTTCCGTATCACCGACGATGAATTAGGGCATGGAGGCGCAAAGGCTAAATACGGCTGGAATGTCGCCGCCATACGACTCTTGAACCAACTGGAAGAACAAAACCGCTTTGCCACTCCAGAGGAACAGGAAATCCTTTCCCGGTATGTGGGATGGGGCGGCCTGCCGCAGGTATTTGATGAACAGAATAGCCAGTGGGTGAAGGAATACGCCATGCTTAAGGAGCTGCTCACTGATGAGGAATATACATCCGCGAGGGCCTCCACCTTAAATGCCCATTATACTTCCCCCACCGTCATCAAAGCCATGTATGCCTGCCTTGCCAACATGGGCTTCCAGACCGGCAATATTCTGGAACCCGCCTGCGGCATCGGCAACTTTTTCGGCCTTGTGCCGGAGAGCATGAAAAACTCCAAGCTGTATGGTGTGGAACTGGACGGCATCACAGGCCGGATTGCCAAACAGCTATATCAAAACGCCAGCATCGCAGTGCAGGGCTTTGAGGAAACCAACCTGCCCGACAGCTTTTTCGACCTGGCCATCGGCAATGTGCCCTTTGGCAGCTATGGCGTGTCAGACAAAAAGTACGACAAATACAAGTTTTATATTCACGACTACTTTTTCGCCAAAACACTGGATAAGGTGCGGCCCGGAGGCATTGTTGCCTTTATCACCTCTAAGGGCACGATGGATAAGCAGAATCCCGAAGTCCGCAAGTACATTGCGCAGCGGGCCGAGCTTTTGGGGGCCGTCCGGCTTCCCAACAATGCGTTTTTTGCCAATGCCGGCACGGAAGTCACCACCGACATCCTGTTCCTGCAAAAACGTGACAGGGTAATCGACATTGAACCGGATTGGGTGCATCTCTCCACCACCAAGGACGGCATCCCCGTAAATCGCTATTTTGCCGACAATACCGAAATGGTGCTGGGCACAATGGCCTACGACGACCGGTTGTACGGCAACAAAAGTGAAACCACCTGTATGCCCTATGAAGGTGCCGACCTCGCAGAGCTTTTGCGCGAGGCGCTGGAAAACATCCATGCGGAAATTACTGAATATGAACTGGAGGATGTAACCGAGGATGTGGGCACCTCTATCCCGGCAGATCCGAATGTCCGTAATTTCAGTTATACCGTTATGGACGGCGCAATCTACTACCGCGAAAACAGCCGGATGAACCGCGTGGAAACCTCTGTCACGGCGGAGGGCCGGATCAAGGGCATGATTGCTATCCGGGACTCAGTCCGCGAACTCATTGAATACCAGACTGAGGATTACAGCGACGAAATAATCCAGGAACAACAGTGCAAGCTGAACCGTCTTTATGACACTTTTGTCGCAAAATACGGACTTTTGAACAGCCGCGGCAACAACATGGCTTTTTCCGACGACAGCTCCTACTGCCTGCTCTGTTCTCTGGAGATTCTCGACGAGAACGGCGAGCTGGAGCGCAAGGCCGATATGTTTACCAAACGTACTATCCGGCAACGCACGAACGTTACCCATGTGGATACCGCCACTGAAGCACTGGCGATCTCCATCGCAGAAAAAGCCTGTGTGGACCTAGGTCTAATGCAGAGCCTGACAGGGCTTTCCGAGGAACAGCTTGTAAAAGACCTGGAAGGCGTCGTGTTCCTTAATCCTGAAAAGCTAGACAATACAGGAAAGCCGATGTTTGAAACGGCGGATGCTTATCTCTCCGGCAACGTCCGGGAAAAACTCAAAACCGCCCGGCAATTTGCCGAAATGCACCCTGACACCTACGGTGTGAATGTTACGGCACTGGAAGCAGTGCAGCCAAAGGACCTGAACGCCTCTGAGATTGATGTACGCCTCGGTGCGACCTGGCTTCCCCCGGATGTGGTTAAGGACTTCATCTTTGAGCTTCTGGAAACTCCGTATATGTACAGGCGCTACATCGATGTTTTTTATTCCACCTATACCGCCAACTGGAACGTCAAGGGCAAAAACGACGACCGCAGCGGAAACATTAAGGCCGTTATGACCTATGGCACCAGCCGTATTAATGCGTACAAGATAGTTGAAGAAACCCTCAATCTGCGGGATGTGCGCATCTTTGATACCGTCTATGAGGACGGTGTTGAGAAGCGTGTGCTTAACAAAAAGGAAACCGCCATCGCCCAGCAAAAACAGGAGGCCATCAAGGAGGCATTCCAAAGCTGGATATGGAAAGACCCTAAACGCCGGGAACGTCTGACAAGGCTCTACAACGACCGCTTCAATTCCATCCGTCCACGCGAATACGACGGCAGCCATATCCGGTTTACAGGAATGAATCCGGAAATCACCCTGCGCAAACACCAGGTAGATGCGGTGGCGCACATCCTATATGGCGGCAACACCTTGCTGGCTCACTGCGTGGGTGCGGGCAAGACTTACGAAATGACGGCTGCAGCAATGGAAAGCAAGCATCTGGGGCTTTGCAACAAGAGCATGTTTGTGGTGCCGAACCACCTGACCGAACAATGGGCCGGAGAGTTTTTGCAACTCTACCCGTCTGCTAACATCCTTGTGGCGACGAAAAAGGACTTTGAAACTAAAAACCGCAAGAAGTTTTGTGCGAGAATCGCCACTGGCGACTATGACGCGGTGATTATAGGCCACAGCCAATTTGAGAAAATCCCCATCTCTGCGGAGCGCCAAAAACAGCAGTTGCAGGAGCAGATTGCGGAGATTACCAGCGGGATTCAGGAACTGAAAGAGGAAAAAGGCGAGCGTTACGCCATCAAACAGCTTGAAAAAACTAAAAAGACTCTGAAATTAAAGCTGGATAAGCTCAACGATACCAGCCGAAAAGACGATGTGGTAACGTTTGAGGAATTGGGCGTTGACCGGCTCTTTGTTGATGAGGCAGATTTTTATAAAAATTTGTTCCTCTACACCAAAATGAGGAACGTGGCGGGCCTGTCCCAGACCGAGGCGCAGAAGTCCTCCGATCTGTTTGCCAAATGCCGCTACCTGGATGAATTGACCGAGGGGTGCGGTATCATCTTTGCCACGGGAACACCTATTTCCAACAGTATCACCGAGATGTATACCATGCAGCGGTATCTGCAGTACGAAGCTCTGCGTAAAAACGGACTCCAACATTTTGATTGCTGGGCAAGTACATTCGGGGAAACCGTTACGGCCATTGAGCTTGCGCCGGAGGGAACTGGCTACCGGGCCAAAACGAGGTTTGCCCGGTTCTATAACCTCCCGGAACTCATGAATATGTTCAAGGAAATCGCGGATATCAAAACTGCGGATATGCTGAATCTTCCTGTACCGAAAGCTAACTACCACAATGTGGCGGTGAAACCCAGCGTATTCCAGCAGGACATGGTGGCCGAGCTTGCTGAGCGCGCCGAACGGGTACGCGCCAAGCTGGTAGAACCCTATGAGGACAATATGCTTAAAATCACCAACGATGGCCGCAAGCTGGCCCTTGACCAGCGACTGGCCAATCCCATGCTGCCCGACCACGAAGAAAGCAAGGTAAACGCCTGCGTGGACAATATCTTCCGCTTCTGGCAGGAAAACAGCGATAAGAAATTGACCCAGCTTGTGTTCTGCGACCTGTCCACACCTAAAGGTGACGGAAAATTCAATGTGTACGAGGATGTGCGCCAAAAACTCATCGCACGTGGAGTCCCCGCCGACGAGGTTGCCTTTATTCACGATGCCAACACGGAGACCAAGAAAAAGGAGCTGTTTGCCAAAGTCCGCAAGGGACAGGTACGTGCCCTGTTAGGCTCCACCTTTAAGATGGGGGCCGGAACCAATGTTCAGGACCGATTGATTGCGCTTCATGACCTGGATTGCCCATGGCGGCCACGAGATCTGGAGCAGCGCTCCGGACGTATTGTGCGGCAAGGCAATAAAAACGACGAGGTGCATATCTTCCGGTATGTGACGGAAAACACCTTCGATGCTTACCTCTACCAGATACTTGAGAACAAGCAGCGGTTTATCAGTCAGATTATGACCAGCAAATCCCCTGTAAGAAGCGCCGAGGACATTGACGAAACAGCGCTTTCCTATGCTGAGGTGAAGGCGCTGGCGACCGGCAACGTTTATATCAAGGAAAAGATGGATCTGGATATTCAGGTGTCTAAATTGAAGCTTTTAAAGGCGAACCATTTAAGCCAGCGTTACGCTTTGGAAGACCGGTTGCTCAAACACTACCCGCAGCAGATCAAATCCACCGAGGAACGGATTGAGGGTTATGAAAAAGACCTTTCCCTGTATGAGCAGCATACCACATTGAAAACTATCGATGGCACCACAGAGGAAAGCAAATTTGCGGGCATGACGGTCAAGGGAGTTTCGTACACCGAAAAGGCACAGGCGGGCGCGGCCATCCTTGAAGCCTGCAAGCTGATGACCACGCCGGAGCCGCAGGAGCTGGGCAGCTACATGGGATTTCCGATGCTGTTTTCCTTTGATGGATTTAATAAGCAGTATCAAATCACCCTACGAGGCGCTCTCAGCCATACGTTCACTTTGGGTACAGACATCCACGGCAATATCACAAGACTCAATAACACTCTTGCCGAAATACCAAAGAAGCTGGAATATTGCCAAGAACAGTTAAAAACGCTCCACCAGCAGATGGAAACGGCTAAAGAACAAATCGACATTCCCTTTGAGAAGGAGCAAGAGCTTCAAACCAAATCTGCGCGGCTTGCAGAGCTGAACATTTTGCTCAACATGGATAAACATGAAAACGAGGTGATCGACGGCGAGCCGGATGAGGACATAGATGTACCGGAAAAGAAAGCCGTGGGCTACGAAAGATGAGGTGAAAAAACATGCCTTATGTAACACCGGAGCAGATTGAGCGCTCAAAGCGAATGGATCTGCTGACTTACCTGCAATATTATGAGCCGCAGGAGCTGGTGCGCTTTTCCGGCAACGTCTATACCACACGTACCCATGACAGCCTGAAAATCAGCAACGGGAAATGGTGCTGGTGGTCGCGCAACATCGGCGGGCGTTCTGCCCTGGACTATCTCATCAAGGTACGGGGCATGACGCTCCCGGAAGCGGTACTTCAGATAGACGGACAGTCAGCGGTCATGCCGCCTGTTTCGCCAAAGGTGCAGAAACCTGTTGAGCCTAAAAAACTGCTCCTGCCTGAGAAAAATGAAAACAATGACCACGTGATTACCTACCTCATGGGGCGCAGCATTCACCGGGAGATTATAGACTACTGTATCCGGACCAAACAGCTATATGAAAGCCGTGATTATCACAACGCCGTCTTTATCGGTTTTGACCGGCATGGCGTTCCCAAATATGCTACTCTCCGTGGAACTTTTGGCAAACGGTTTATGGGGGAAGTGAACGGAAGTGACAAGCACTTCTCCTTCTCTATCCCAGCCAGGAACGAATGCCGCAAACTGCACTTATTTGAAAGCGCTATTGATTTATTATCCCATGGTACGTTGGAACTGCTTTCCGGTAAGGACTGGCGGCAGGAAAATTGCCTGTCCCTTGCGGGAATCTATATGCCGAAAAAGATTATTGAGGAAAGCACCCCGCCTGCTGCACTCATGCAATACTTAAAAGACTTCCCACAAATAAAGGAAATCGCTTTACACTTGGACAACGACACGGCTGGACGGCTGGCAGCAAAGACTATCAAGACCCTTCTTTCCTCCTCACTTACCATTTCCGATGAGCCGCCGAAGCGTGGAAAGGATGTGAACGACTATTTAAAAATCACCTCAAAGATGCGGCAGCCACGGGAACGTGAATAGCAAATCATTTTCTTTATGCCTTGCTATCGCTGAAATAAAAGCGATAGCAAGAATAAAATAAAAAATATTTTATTTTACCCTCTGCATGGTTGATTTTTCAGCGACATCATACTAAAATTAAAACAACGGAGGTGGTAAAAATATGAAATACTATGAACAACTATTGGAAAAAGGTTATTTTACATGGAATGATGTTACTGAGATGGTCGGCAACAGAAACAGTGCCAGCGATCTGATACAGAACTACCTGAAAAAAGGGTATATTCAAAGTGTGAAAAGAAACTTGTATGTTGCTATAAATCTTGCGGACGGCGAGCCGGTTGTCAATCGGTATGTGATAGCCAGCAATTTGACGGAAAGCGCATATATATCTCACCATACTGCTTTTGAATATTACGGATGCACTAATCAGGTGTTTTATGATGTGTATGTATCCTCTGATACAAAGTTTAACACATTTGAATTTAACGGTTTGACCTATCGTTACCAAATGTCCCGTATCAACGATGGTATTGTAAAAAAACCGGACGGCACCCGTGTAACCGATTTGGAACGCACCGTCATAGACAGCATCAACGATTTTGAGAAAATCGGAGGATTGGAAGAACTGCTCCGAAGCCTTGAAATGATGCCATATGTAGATGAAACAAAGCTGCTTTGCTATCTGAAAAGCTACGGCAAACAAATCTTGTTTCAGAAAACAGGATATATCCTGGAGCATTTCAAGGATTCCCTGAAAATAACGGATACGTTTTTTAAAGCCTGTGAAGCCGAAATCTCAAAAAGTGTGAGATACCTGTATCGCGGTTTGGAAAAAGAAAAATCCATATATAACAAAAAGTGGAGGCTGTTTGTGCCGGAGCAGCTTTTAGCCCTTATATCGGAAGGAGGCAATGAATTTGTTTGATTATGATAAGCGTAAGCTTGGAAAACAGGCGCGGGAATTAGGGTTTATCCGCGATACATTAGAAAAAGTATTCCGGTTGTCGGAAATACTGAAATATATAAACAGCGACCCGCTGCTGCGTGAGAGCCTTGCCTTAAAAGGCGGGACGGCAATCAATATGACTATTTTCAACCTGCCGAGGTTATCTGTGGACATTGACCTTGATTATACACATAATGATTCGCGGGAAGAAATGTTCGAGGAACGCCGAAGAATCTCGGACAGCGTCCTTAAATATATGGCGATGAGCGGATATGAATTAAGCCCTAAATCAAAATCCTACCACAGTCTGGATTCTTATGTGTTTTCCTATGCAAATACTGCGGGCATGAAAGATAATATCAAAGTAGAAATCAATTACTCCCTGCGTTCCCATATTCTGCCCCTGGAGCAAAGGTCAATTGAAACTCTTGGCATACTGGATTCTTTTAAGGTGAACTCTTTGGCTTCCATTGAGATCTTTGCAAGTAAGATTGTTGCTCTGCTTACAAGAGCGGCAGCCCGTGATTTGTATGATATTAATAACATGATCTATTTTGGATTGTTTGATGAAACAGAACTCCCTCTGCTGAAAAAATGCGCCATATTCTACTATGCTGTCGGCGGCGAGGCTGTTCCTGAAACCTTCAATTTAGGAAAGATTGATGAACTGACGGAGTACAAGATCCGGACAGATTTATACCCCGTAATCCGGAAAAAGGAGCGGTTTGACCTAACAGCGGCAAAGCAACGGGTTATTGGCTACTTGTCCATGTTTTCTGAACTTGATGATAACGAAGCAGAGTTTTTGAGGGCATTTAAAAACGGTGAATATCATCCCGAGTTGCTTTTTGAAGACGCACAGATTTTAGAACGCATCCGTAATCATCCGATGGCAATATGGAAAACACGAGGATAAACGGTGAACTAATATATTAATACAAGTAAACTCCATATTGTAATCATTTGGAGTGTTTTTGTACCTTAAACACATAATAATGTTGGAAGGGTATTGTAACAAAGGCACTGAACTAATTGATGCCTTATAAATCTGTTGGGGAAAAGAGGTTTAGTCATTGGAAAGGCTTAATAAATTCTTCAATCAATTAAAGGTAAAAGCAAAGAACCTAAAAAAAGAAGTGAAGGTCTTGTATTTAGCATATAAAAGGCCTGATGTCCCATGGTATGCAAAGTTGGCTGCTGTTTTAATAGTTGGATATGCTTTGAGCCCTATTGATTTGATTCCTGATTTTGTACCTGTTTTAGGATATCTTGATGATATTATATTAATTCCTTTAGGCATATCCCTTGTAATAAAAATGATACCTAAAAATGTTTTGGAAGAATGTAGGCAACAAGCAGATGAGGTTTTTAAAGATGGAAAGCCAAAGAATTGGGTTGCCGGTACTATCATAATAGGTTTGTGGATTATCGTGATTGGGTTAATATTATATAAGCTAATAGATTGGTATTGCCCTAGAGGAATTGATTTAACCTCATTATTTACATATGGATTACTTTTTATAGGCAGCTTTGTAGCTGCTGCTGTATCCGGTGCAGCAGGTTTTGGCGGAGCATTGTTATTGCTGCCGCTTTTAAGTAAAACCATAGGAACGACATTGGCTGTGCCTATACTTACAATTGCACAGTTGATTGGTAATTTGTCCCGGGCATTTTTGGGGTTTAAACAGATAAGTTGGAAGCCGGTTGCTGTCTTTATATTAGGAGCAATACCTATGAGTATTTTGGGGGCATTTTCCTTTGTTAAAATCCCTGCTGAAATATTAACAAGAGGTATCGGTCTGTTTATTGTTATTTTTATCATTTTGAAGTATTATAATATACTTAAGTTAAGTTAAAACCGAATAATATTACGATGTTTCTAGGTGGTGGAGTAGTTGGTTTGCTATCAGGACTAATAGGAAGTGCTGGACCCATCGGAGCGGCGTTATTCCTTTCATTAAATCTTCAACCTGTGTCTTATATAGCAAGCGAAGCAGTAACAGCAATAACAATGCATATTACGAAAACAATTATATATCAAAAATATCTTGATATAGGCCTGAACGCAATAGTAATTGGTTTATTTATGGGATTTGCCATGATTATTGGCACTTGGGTAGGAAAAAAGATAATAGACAGAATGCCAAAAGAAAAATTTATGAAGTTTGTTGGAATTCTGATGGCTATTATTGGATTACAAATGCTGATTTTTGGTTAGTACCCATTCTTTATATATTGCGACATATACGTTAGATACTGCAAATTATGCAATAATATAATGTAAAACAAAAAATGGTTTACTAAATTCAATTCGGAGGGTAGGGTAAAATGACCAATAAAATATCGAGTAAATGTTGCTGTGGAAGCACAATAGAATCAACTTGTAAAATTGAGGAAAATAATTTATGCCCCATATGTAAAACAACAGGTGCTAAAGTTAAAAATATTACTGTTAAGCATTTGGTATTGGAAACACTAACAAAATTGGTTGGAGATACAGATTTTTATTTGTGTATGGATGAAGAATGCAATGTTGTTTATTACAATACAGAATTAGGTGTGAGATTTAATAAAGAACAAGTAAAAGTACCCATATGGTTTAAGAAAGATGCAACCCCCAAATACGCCTGTTATTGTAGCAAAATAACAGAAGAACAAGTTATAAATGCTGTAATTAAAGATGGTGCGAGAAATATCAAAGATGTTATAAATTTAACTGGGGCAATGAAAAATGCACAATGCCAGAAGAATAATCCATTAGGTAAGTGTTGTCATCAAATAATTCAAGATGCAATAGATAAGGGACTTGCCATGAAGTAGCCAGAATTATATAATGTCACATACTTTATTAAATATACGCAATACATTGTATACACCACAGTCAAGTGCATACCCATGTAGAATATTTTCTAATGAAAAGGTGCTGAAAAACCAGTGCCTTTTTCTTTTCCCGAAATCAAGAAAGGAGGCTTTGCTTTTATGAAAACCTATCAGGTGGAAATCAAAGAAACGCTTTGCGCGACCAAAGAAATGGATGCTATAAGCAAAAATCAAAAGCGCCACGGACAGGAGCAATGACCTCCTGCTCTTTCTTTTCGGCCGGTGTATCTGAAATCAACCGTAACTTTTATGACAACACAAGACCGCTGTCTTGTGTTGCAGCAAGCACTGAATTTTGTCTCCCAAAATTCGCTTGTTAGGGGCAAAAGCCCCTAATACCCCCTTCATGTTGCACTCCTATTATTAAGAAAAGAGGTGTTAAAATGGATGAACTTCAACAAAAATGGCGGGAAGAATTTCGTGCTATCCTTGACTGCAAGAACGACTTTACAAAGAACTTTGCCTTGTCTCAAAGTTATCATGACCGCAGGTTGCCCGAATTCCTGAAGGGAATCATAGAAGCGCACGGTCAGGATCGCGTCCGTCAGGTGGTGGCCTCAACAGTCAATCATGCCCCATGGGACGGGCGATATTACCGAACAGTCAGAGAATGGGCGGCACAGGTTGAACCATTTCCGCAGTTTCCGGGACATCAGGGAGATCCACGGGACTTTCATGAGTTTTGCATCAACGAGCATCCGGTCATCGTCAACGACACGGCACGGCTTTTGATGAAACAGGAAAGGGAGCTTGCCCACCCCATGCGAAAGGAGCCGGAACGATGAGAAAACGAGGTATCCGTGTTCAGGTCTGGCTGAATAAAGAAGAAAATACACGGCTCCACACCAGCGCCAAAAAAGCAGGTCTATCGCAGGAAAGCTATCTGCGTACCCTGATCAACGGGTATGTGCCTAAAGAGCTTCCCCCTCCCGATTACTACGCTATGATAAAGGAGCTTCACGCTATCGGGAGCAACATGAATCAGATCGCTGCAAAAGCAAACGCCACAGGGAATATTAACCGGACGGTGTTCCAGTATGAAGCCAACCGGCTCCGCAAGGCTGTGCTGGATATTCAGGCGGCGGTAACGTTGCCGGAAAGGAGAAACAATGATGGATAGAATTTATCCCCTTATGCCGGAGGCAAAGGCAAAAGAATCGGAGCGATGACAATGGCGACCACAGCGATATGGGATGTAACCGACCGCCTTGACCGGGTGATCGACTACGCCACCAACCCCCAAAAGACAGAGAACCTTGACTTTTCCAGTCCTGACTTTCGAGGCTTGCAAAATGTCTTAGCATACACACAGCAGGATACCAAGACCGAAAAGCAATTCTATGTGACCGGCATCAATTGCGACCCGACCACCGCCTGCGAACAAATGTCGAGGACAAAGCTCCAATTCCAAAAAACAGACGGCATTCTCGCCTTCCACGGCTACCAGTCTTTTGTTCCGGGAGAAGCTACGCCGGAAACTGCCCACGCCATCGGGGTGAAACTGGCACAGGAACTGTGGGGCGAACGCTTTGAGGTGATTGTTTCCACTCATCTTGACAAGCATCATCTTCATAATCATTTTGTCCTCAATTCCGTATCCTTTACAGACGGCAAGCGGTATTACGACAACAATGCCACTTATTCCCTCATGCGGCAGACCTCCGACCGTCTGTGCCGGGAATACTCTCTATACGTTATCGAAAACCCGCAGAAAGGCAAATCCAGGCATTACGCCGAATGGAAAGCCGAGCAGGAAGGCAAACCCACCTGGCGTGGCCTCATCCGCGAGGATGTAGATAAAGCAATCTCAGCGTCCATGACCTTCACACAGTTTATCGCTGCTTTACGCAAGCAGGGCTATGAGGTAAAAACCGGCGTAAAATACATGGCAGTGCGTCCTCCTGGAAAGGAGCGTTTTGTCCGCTTGAAAACCTTGGGAGACGATTACACCGAAGAAGTCATTAAGCAGCGCATCCTGCAAAACCGCACTCCGAAGCGGCCACAAGTCCTGCCCGAGCCCCAGAAAAAACGTTATATTATCCGAGGCGGTGCAAGCCTGAAAAAAGTAAAAAAGCTTACTGGCTTGCAAGCGCTCTATTTTCACTACCTTTACAAAATGGGCATCTTGCCCAAGCACCGTGCGTCCAATAAACGGACGCATTTTTTATTGCGCGAGGATATCCGGCACATGGAAGAAATCACCGCTCAAACCAAGTTGCTCTGTACACACCGCATTGAAAACAAAGAGCAGCTTCTCACATTTCGAAACAGCCTGGAGCAGGAAATGGCAGGCTTGTACGATACCCGGAAATCTCTTTACAGCCGAATCCGCCGATGCAAAGACGATGAACAAATGACGGTATATAAGGAACAGATCGCCGGACTTTCGAAAAAGCTGTCCCTGCTCCGGAAGGAGGTGAAGCTATGTGCGGGCATACTGTCCCGTTCTGAAGAAATGAAGCAGAAACTGCTTCAAGTACAACAGGAAGAAATCCAGCAAAGAAAGGAGGAAAAGGCATATGAACAGCGGAGCCGACGCAGCGGACCAAATCGTCAATATGAGTCTTAAAGGGATTGAGGTGATGGCTAAAATCTCCGGCGAGGGAGCAAAAAACCTTGCCACTTATCTCTATGCCGTTTTGAAAGACCAAAAAAAGACTAAGGGAAAAACCCGTCTGGAAGCACTTTTGCGCAGCGGCAAGGAACTGAAAGTCTTTGCGGTCAAGAACGAAGACCTGAAGAAATTCACTCAGGAGGCCAAACGCTACGGCGTCCTCTATTGCGCCCTCCGTGACAAAAATGACACGGACGGCATGTGCGACATCATGGTACGGACCGAGGATGCCTCCAAAATCAACCGTATTGTGGAACGCTTCAAGCTGGCCACCGTGGATACGGCAAGCATCAAGAGTGAAATTGAAAAATCCAGAGCCGCTAAGCAAGCGGAAAAAACAGCCGATGAAAAAGCTCCTGCCGAAAAAGGAACGCCCGCCGAAAAAAGTGCGGATGATTTTCTGGACGAACTCATGGCAAAGCCCGAACAGCCGGAGCCGGTAAAGGAGCAGCCCGACAATCCAAACCCCACGACGGCGACGACGGAGAAATCCCATCCGTCCGAGCCTACCTCAGAGCGCAGCGGGAAAGCCGCCGAGGGTGCTATTGAGCCGCCAAGGAGATCCGTTCGCCAAGAATTATGGGAAATTAAGGCCGCTCAAAAGGAACAAGCGGCACAGCCCAAGCGGGAGCCTGCCAGAGAACAGCCAAAAACCACAAAACAGAATGTCAAACCCAGCAGGCAGCAAAACAAATCCAAAAAACCAAAATCGAAAGCGAGGTAAGTTTTATGAGTAGTTTCGATGATCTTTTCCGGCAGGAAAACGAACAGCCAGCTTCCCGAAACGACCAGCCTTTTGACAAGGAGTCATGGAAACAGCAAAAGCAGGAACAGCGGGAAACGGTTTACGCCATGATCGACGATACAGCACTAACCGTGGCACAAGATGGCGCTGCCTTCCAGAAGTACCTGGATGTGCAAAGCCGTTTTGACCGCTACAGCGTAGCCAACGCCCTGTTGATCCTTGCACAGAAGCCAGATGCCACCCGCATTGCGGACTTTGACACCTGGAAGGAGCAAGGTGCCTATATCCGCAAAAAGGAAAGCGGCTTCTACATCTTGGAGCCGGGCGAGGAGTACCAGCGCGATAACGGCACCACCGGCATCAGCTACAACCCCAAAAAGATGTTCGATATTGCACAGACCGGGAACAACCACAAACGGGAAACACCGACATATCCCGATGACCGCACCCGTATCAAAGCGCTGATGGACCATGCACCCGTGCCGATCCGTATCAGCGATACCCTGCAGGAAGGCACAAACGCTTTGTACCATCCGGAAGCAAGGGAAATCCAAGTCCGAAAGGGCATGGACGCAAGCAATATTTTCCGTGCCCTTTCCCAGGAGCTTGCTCACGCGGAAATAGATAATGGAGACGGAAGCTACAAGCGTTCTACTCATGCCTTCCAGGCTTATTGCGTGTCCTATATGCTCTGCAAGCAGTATGGCGTGGACACAAACGGCTATCGTTTTGACCGTGCTCCACAAATGCTAGAGGGCTTAGACGCACAGGAGATTCGTGCCGAGCTTTCCGTCATCCGCGAAGCTGCCGTTGAAATTTCCGGCAGGATGAATCGGATGCTGGCGCAGCAAAGACAGCAAAAACGGCAGGAGCCGGAACGATAGGAGGGATTGCCAATGAAGGAAGAAGAAAGGGTGCTTACCCTGGACGACTACGAATACGGCGTTGTGGTGAACGCCTTGAACGAACTCAGAAACGACCTGATTGAAGAACAGCGCCCCACCGATGCCGTGGACGACCTGCTTCTTAAAACTATTGACGCCCCGACCAAAAAGCAAAAGCGCAGGAGCCACGATGAGGCGCGATGAAATCGCAAGGAGTAATCTGATACTCTTTGCGGTTTTTTTAATTCCCGTGGTATGGGCGGCTCTGCTGACCGCCCCTTCTCTTTCCGGCGGACTGCCCGAAATCCTTGCCAACCTTACGGCGGCGATGAATGATCCGTTTCACATCCAATGGGTGAACGATTCGCCCAAGTGCATCCTGCTCTTTGTTGTCGCATATGGCATGGGGATCGGGATTTACCTTTCCACCAAGCGCAATTACCGAAGAAGGGAGGAACACGGCAGCGCTCGCTGGGGCGGCGCGGCGGCTGTCTGCAAGAAATACCGGGACAAAGACCCGCAGAGAAACAAAATCCTGACACAGAATGTCCGCATCGGCCTGGACGGAAGGAAGCACAAACGGAACCTGAATGTGCTGGTGGTAGGCGGCTCCGGTTCCGGCAAGACGAGATTTTACGCAAAACCCAACGTCATGCAGGCCAACACCTCTTTTGTCGTCCTCGACCCGAAAGGAGAAATCCTGCGGGACACAGGAAATCTGCTCAAAGCCGAGGGCTATGAAATCAAGGTGCTGGATTTAATCAACATGCATCTGTCCCACTGCTACAACCCCTTTGCCTATTTGCAGGACGACAAGGATGTATTAAAGCTTGTGACAAACCTGATTAGAAACACTACCCCAAAAGGCTCCAACACCAATGACCCCTTTTGGGAGCGCTCCGAAACCGCGCTGCTGGAAGCATTGATCCTTTATCTTCTCTATGAAGCACCGCCGGAGGAGCAAAACTTCCCTATGGTCATGGAAATGATTGCCGCTGCCAAAGTCCGGGAGGATGACGAAACCTATCAAAGCCCCCTGGATGAACTGTTTGAACGGCTGGAAATGCGCGAGCCGGAGCATCTGGCGGTCAAGCAGTACAACATCTTCAAGCTGGCGGCAGGCAAGACAGCCAAAAGCATCCTTATTAGTCTGGGTGTGAGACTGGAAAAATTTAATCTGGCTTCCATCGCCGGAATTACCACCACAGATGAATTGAAGTTACCTTCCATCGGAGAACGTAAAACGGCGCTCTTTGCTGTAATCCCCGATAATGACAGCAGTTTCAATTTTATCGTTGGAATGCTCTACACACAGCTTTTCCAAAGCCTTATGTATCTTGCCGATTATCATCATGCAGGACGCTTGCCCATCCATGTCCATTTTGTCATGGACGAATTTTCCAACGTCGCCCTGCCGGATGAATTTGACAAGCTGCTTTCCACCATGCGGTCTCGCGAAATATCGGTTTCTATCATCCTGCAAAATCTGACACAATTAAAAGCCCTGTTTAAGGACACCTGGGAGTCCATCGTCGGAAACTGCGACGAATTTCTGTACCTTGGCGGCAACGAGCAATCGACCCACAAGTATGTGTCCGAGCTTTTAGGCAAGGAAACCATCGACACCAATACCTATGGACTGAGCAAGGGTAGAAACGGAAGCTACTCAACCAACTACCAGTTATCGGGGCGTGAGCTTCTCACCCCTGACGAGGTAAGGATGCTGGACAACCGTTACGCCTTGCTGTTCATCCGGGGAGAACGGGCGGTCATGGACGACAAATACGATATATTTAAGCACCCCAATCTGAAACTGACCGTTGATGGCAGCGGTGAACCCTTCCGGCATGGAGGTGTGGAAAGTGCCCTGGACTGGAGAACTGTGCTATTGAACGAAGAAAGCGATTACGAGCTTCTCTCCGAGGATGAACTCGAAACCCTAATGCAATCCTGAAAAACAATATTTGGAGGTATGATCTTATGAAAATGTCCAAGAGAACCAAGATGACTTTTGCCGTCTACTGCACATTGGTACTAATCATTACTCTCTTTACCGCACCAGTTTACGCTGCAAATGATCCGCTGACCGTCGTTAACAACCTGTCTGATTTTATTTTCGGACTGATCCGCGCCATCGGGATGATCCTCTTAGGCTTCGGCATCGTGCAGATCGGCCTGTCCCTCAAATCCCACGACCCGTCTCAGAGGGCAAACGGTTTCCTAACCCTTGCTGGCGGTGTGATTATTACCTTTGC
>JUEF01000018.1 GCA_000802045.1 Peptococcaceae bacterium BICA1-8 | reverse complement strand
ATCTATCAGCTTCATGTAGTCTGTTGCCTTTCTACATGTGATATAGGTGTTAGGCTGGTGGCTAACCTTTGCCTAATCCGGACTCTCACCGGCAAGAACTGCCAAGCTTAGCTTGGCGCACCAATAATGAATTCTCAGTGCGTTTTTCAGTAAGCTTTGTTTCTTCTTCTTGTAGCCTTTTCTGGATATCCGGCAAGTTGCCATATTTTAATTCTGCCGCTTTGTTTAAGTTATATTCCCTCTCAGCCTTTTCAATTTCCTGATGGATTAATTCTAACTCCTCCCTTAATTTTCTTACTGATTGAATAGCAGCTTTCTCGTTCTCCCATTGAGCCCTCATGCTAGAAAGCCGCTCTTTTAAATCAGCCAGTTCCTTTTGCAGGTTTTCTAAACGTTCTCTACTGGCTTTATCCTTTTCACTTTTTAAGGCTGCCTCTTCAATTTCTAACTGCATTACCCTGCGGGATACTTCATCTAATTCTGAAGGCATAGAATCTATTTCAGTTCTAATCAATGCACAGGCTTCATCAACTAGGTCAATTGCTTTATCAGGCAAAAAACGATCAGTTATATATCTATTAGATAAAATAGCTGCAGAAACCAAGGCATTATCATGGATTTTTACACCATGAAAAACTGAAAACCGTTCTTTTAAGCCTCTCAGAATTGAGATGGTATCCTCAACACTTGGTTCACCAACCATAACTGGCTGAAATCTTCTTTCTAAAGCCGCATCTTTTTCAATATACTTTCTATATTCATCAAGGGTAGTGGCTCCTATACAATGTAGTTCACCCCTTGCCAGCATTGGTTTAAGCATATTTCCAGCATCCATTGAGCCTTCTGCCTTTCCGGCACCGACAATAGTATGAATCTCATCAATAAAGAGGATAACCTGACCTTCACTATTTTTCACTTCCTGCAATACAGCCTTTAACCTTTCTTCAAATTCACCTCTGTACTTGGCACCTGCCACTAATGCCCCCATATCCAGGGAGATAATAGTTTTTTCTTTTAGGCCTTCAGGAACATCACCTCGAACAATCCTGTGAGCCAAACCTTCAACAATAGCTGTTTTACCCACCCCTGGCTCACCTATTAATACAGGGTTATTCTTAGTTTTTCTTGAAAGAATTCTGATAACATGACGAATTTCACTATCTCGTCCGATTACTGGATCAAGTTTATTTGTCCTGGCATCTCGTACTAAATCATGTCCGTATTTTTCTAAAGCCTCATAAGTAGCCTCGGGATTATTGCTGGTTACTCTTTGATTACCGCGAACATCAATTAAAGCCTTTAAAAACCGGTCTCGAGTAAGACCGAAACTTTTAAGATTTTTGCTCATTGGTGTATTATCTACTACATCAATAATCGCCAAAAAAATATGTTCTACTGAAACATATTCGTCCTTTAATCTTTTTGCCTCACCCTCAGCTTTAACAAAAACACTATCAATTCTCTTGCTTACATATATTTTCCCCGCTTCTCTACCTGGCCCTGACACTTTTGGATTTTTATTTAAAAGCTCTGCTATTTCTTTATGAAAGCTTTCTACAGATATATCCATTTTCATTATGAGCCTAGGTATCAACCCTTCCTCTTGTTCTAAGAGTGCTAAGAGTAAATGTTCTACGTCTATTTCTGGGTTACCATAACTTAAAGCTTTGCTTTCAGCTTCTTGTAAAGCCTCAAGGGATTTTTGGGTTAAAAGATTTAGGTTCATAAAAAACCCTCCTTAATATAGTTACTGGTGACTAGTGACTGGTGACTAGTTATTAGTCTTTGGTCTTTGGTCTTTGGTCTATCGTCTATTGACTATACTATCGTCTATCGCAAATTTAAGCAAAAACTTTGTTATCTGTACGGGGATTAAATTGGGATTTCTCGGCTAATTGTTCCACTAGCTCCTTTTCCTCACTTGTAATAACCTTAGGAATAAGTATTTTAGTAACAATATATAAATCTCCTAGTCCTGATTTGGCGGGAATACCTTTCCCCCGTAGCCTAAGCCTTTGTTCACTTTGAGTTCCAGGTGGTATGTTCATTTTTACCTTGCCATTTAAAGTGGGAACATAAACCTTAGTACCTAAGATAGCCTCCCATGGACTTATTTTGATCTGGGTTATTAGGTCAGCTCCATCTACCTGAAAGTTTTCATGAGGCGCTATGTGAAGGGTTAAATATAGGTCACCCGCTGGCCCTCCGCCTATTCCGGGGCTCCCTTGGCCACTTAACCGGATTTTTTTTCCGTCCAATGAGCCTTTAGGAATCTTAATATCATAATTTTTTCGAGCCTGCTTTAAGCGACCATTAGGACCTTCTTCAAGAACTTGAAGCTCAATACTTTTTAAAGTACCATTATATGCCTCTTCCAAGGTAATAGTTAAGTCCGCCTCTCTGTCTTCTCCTTTATAGGAAGAATTACCCCCAAAACCCTGCCCAAATGTCCCTCTAAAGAAATCACTAAACTCAAAACCTTCAAAATTAGGATTTGCTGAGTAATGATAAGCGTTATTTGCATCTGGAGTTTTTGGGGTATCCTGGCCTGACTGCCAGTTAGAACCAAATTGGTCATAGAGCTTTCTTTTTTCCGTATCCTTTAAAACTTCATAAGCATCATTAAGATGCTTAAATTTTTCCTCTGCCTCCGGAGATTTATTCACATCAGGGTGGTATTTACGGGCAGCTTTACGAAAAGAAGATTGAATTTCTTTTTGTGATGCATCCCGGGATACCCCTAAAGTTTGATAATAATCCTGATACTTTACGCTCATGGTAACACCTCCCTAAAGGTAATCCTACACTTAAAACTAAGAATTGAATTACCTTATTAACCATACCTAAGTTTCTTTGATCAACAAAGGTCAGGGCTTCAATTGCATTATATTACATTGGTCAGTAAAGGTCAATAGGTCAAAATAGGTCAATAAAAGCGCCTGTATTTAACAGCCGCTTTTATTGACCTATTTAATATTTTAAGACCACTTAGCCGTATTTAGCTAAAGTGACTCTATTAATGCAAAAAATTTAGTTTTATTCTTTGTAAATTTAGCTATTAAGTAATAGTTTAACCGTGTTTATCCGTGTGCCCCGGAGGGGCCCGTGGTTAAATAATAATGATTTCACTGCATTTTTGGAATATTTCTACCATAGAAAATCTCCAGCATTTCTTTCTTGATCCGCTGTTTTATCTTTCTTTTATCCCAAGCTTTCAAATCCTTTTTGGCAGCCCCGAAAAGATACGTATCCAAGTCAAATTCTTTAAGAATCATTTTGGTGTGAAATATATTATCTTGAAAGACATTGACGTCAATCATTTGATATCGTTCTCTTGTTTTTCCAGATATATAATTTTGAATTGAGTTGATTTTATGGTCAATATATAGCTTTTTTCCGTTAACGTCTCTCGTAAAGCCCCGCACCCGATAATCCATGATAGCAATATCCGGCTCAAAGCTGTTAATCAGATAGTTTAATGCCTTCAAGGGGGAGATTTGTCCACAGGTTGATACATCAATATCTGCCCGAAAGGTACTAATCCCCTGATCAGGATGGCTCTCCGGATAAGTATGGACAGTAATATGACTCTTATCTAAATGCCCAACTATGGCCTCAGGATGAGGTCCCGGGCTTTCGCTATCATCAATTTCTTTCGAAATAAACTCATTTTCCGAAACCAGCATAGTAACACTGGCACCCTGCGGGTCATAATCCTGATTAGCTATATTTAAAATATTAGCACCAATTATCGTGGCAACATCAGTTAATATTCTTGTTAATCGCTCCGCATTATATTCTTCATCTATATATTGAATATAATCACTTCTGTTTTCAGGGGTCTTAGCATAACAAATATCATATAAATTGAAACTTAAAGTTTTAGTAAGATTGTTAAAGCCATAAAGCTTTAATTTTTTAATGGGTTTTATCTCCATACTATACTCCTTTCGCGACATCGGAACATAAACGATCACGGACAATTATTCTTATTTACATTGAGCTGTTTTATTTCTTTTCCTCTTTTTCATTCTTACACTATTTATTCTAGAATATTTTGTGTAGGATCTAGTCCATTATACATCAGTTGCGTTATTATGTCTGTTTGTCTACCCTTCCCTGGTCTAGAAAAAAGCAGCTGATTATTTAGGTCAACTGCTTTTGGAGCCTAAGCCTTTTTAATTTTAGACCAAGTGTCCTTCAAGCTAACTATTCTATTGAAAACAAGCTTGTCTTGATCAGAATCCCTGTCAACACAAAAATATCCATTTCTCATAAACTGAAAACGTTGGCCAGCTATTGAATTTATTAAGCTTGGCTCAATATAGGACTTTAATTTCTCTAGAGAATATGGGTTTAAAATTGCGGTCTTTTCCTTTTCTTCATCTTCTATAGCTTCCTGCTCGATAAACAAATAGTCATAAAGTCTTACCTCCGCCTCTAGAGCATGTTCAGCAGAAACCCAGTGCAATGTTCCCTTAACCTTCTTGCCGCTAGTATCTTCGCCGCTTTTAGTTGTCGGGTCATAGCTACAATGCAGTTCGATAACCTCTCCGGTTTTTTCATCTTTGATGACCTGCTCGCATTTAATAATATAAGCATGCTTTAGCCTAACCTCTTTACCAGGTGCTAAACGGAAAAATTTTTTGGGCGCTTCTTCCATAAAATCATCCTGTTCAATATATATAACTCGGGAAAAGGGCATTTTTCTTGTACCCATATCAGGATTTTCCGGATTATTCTCAGCCTCTAGTTCTTCAACTTGTCCTACTGGGTAATTCTCAATTACAACCTTTAATGGACGTAATACAGCCATAACCCTAGAAGCATTTACATTTAAATCTTCTCTAATACAGTGCTCCAATAAAGCGATATCAACTGTACTGTTGCTTTTAGCTACCCCAATTCTCTCACAGAAGTCTTTAATAGCTCCCGGGGTATATCCTCTTCTCCTTAATCCTGAAATTGTTGGCATCCTAGGATCATCCCAGCCTTTAACATGACCTGCTTCTACCAATTCTCTTAATTTCCGTTTGCTCATTACTATATTTGTTAGATTTAAGCGGGCAAATTCTATTTGCTGTGGTCTGAATTTAAAATCCTCGGTTTTTTCAATCAACGAGTCAATAAGCCAGTTGTAAAGAGGTCGGTGATCCTCGAACTCTAGAGTACATATAGAATGGGTAATTCCCTCAATGGCATCTGAAATAGGATGAGCATAGTCATACATGGGATAAATGCACCACTCATCACCAGTTCTATGATGATGGGCCCGCATAATTCTGTATAATATCGGGTCCCGCATGTTGATGTTAGGAGAAGTCATATCAATCTTTGCCCTTAGTACTTTAGCACCATCTGGAAATTCACCATTTCGCATTTTCTGAAATAAATCCATATTTTCTTCCCTAGAGCGGTCACGATAAGGGCTATTTTCACCGGGTTGTGTTAAGGTTCCTCTGTGCTGTCTTATTTCTTCAGGGCTTAAATCATCCACATATGCTTTATCAGCCTTGATAAGCTCTACTGCATACAAAAAGAGCTTTTCAAAGTAATCTGAAGCATAAAACAACCTATCCTCCCAGCTGAAGCCCAGCCATTTTACATCTTCTTGAATAGACTCCACATATTCAACCTCTTCTTTACTGGGGTTAGTATCATCAAACCTCAAATTACACAGACCATGGTAATTCTCTGCAATACCAAAATTTAGACAGATGGATTTAGCATGTCCAATATGTAAATAACCATTTGGTTCTGGTGGGAAACGGGTATGTACTTTATTGTTATTCTTGTTGACCTTTAAGTCTTCATTAATAATATTTTCAATGAAGTTCGTAGGACTAGTATTATTTTTATTATCCGGAAGGTTTTCAGTCATAAATTTTCTTCCTCCTTGTTAAATATTGCTATAATAAACTTTTAATTTTCTTATAGTTAATTTTACCTATTATTTAAAGATTGTAAAGTCTAAAGGGCAAGTTGACTATGCAACCTGCCCTTTTTATGCTAATAACTAAATTCTAAAGATTCTTTCTCAGAGAACTCAATAAAGGCACCAGTTGCATCACCAAAAACAGTACCCGGCAGCCAAAAGTCCCCATCAACTATATTTATTTCTTGTCCTAACCGATATACTTCACCATTGATCCTGATATAGGAGCTTTTATTTGCCATCTGGATTTTCAACTCTAAGGGCTGTAGAGTACTAAATCCGGTACCATATTCTCTGTCTGCCCCCTTAATTCCAAGGTCCTTGGTATTAATTTTGATTGATTTCCATAAATAATCCTCTGATATATTTTCATTAAAGGTTTCATTATACTTACTAGCTAAAAGAGCACCAACACCACTAACTATGGGTGTAGACATTGAAGTGCCACTCATGACGGCATAGCCCCCTTTAAACCAGGCACTTACAACATCAACACCTACCTGGCAAATATCAACATGGTCACCCATGGTAGAAAACATAGCCCTTTTCTGAGTAATATCAACAGCTCCGACACAAATGACCTCATCAAAAGCAGCTGGATATCTGATTTCTTCTTCACCGGTATTGCCGGCACTAACAATTACGGCTACATTATTATCTACCAATGCTTTAATCGCCTGATGAAAACTTGTTTTTTCCTCTTCACTTAAATCACTTTCAACAGATAGACTCATATTAACTGCTGATACTTTTTTACTGTTTGTAGCATTATACTGGTTTACCCATTCTAACCCAGCTATAAGATTTTCTAAGGTACCGTTGCCGTCACCATCTAGCACTTTTACTGGCAGAATATTTGCTCTAGGTGCTATACCTACATTCCCGCCAGCAATTGTACCTGCCACATGTGTCCCATGTCCATTGTCATCATTTGTCCTAGAAGTATAATTAACAAAGGATTTGCCACTTAATAATCTTCCTCTTAATTCTGGATGTTGACTAACACCAGTATCAACTACAGCTACAATACTATTCTGCCCATATATCCCTTGGGTATGATATGATTTGCGACCGCTTAAGTTTAAAAACCTCAAATCAGAATCTTTAATTGTTCTAAGATAGTTAGTAACCTCAAAATCATGCAGCTTTATCATCCTATCACTCCTCTTTTTTTTTAAAATGCCTAGTATAATATATGAAAAAAAAGCTAAGGAGGATATAGCTGTCTATTAAATTATTAATTTTTACTCTTTAGTCGTTGGGGTAAGCTCGCCAGCAATATTAATCTGCATTAATTTTCTAATTTCTTCAACTTTATAGCCCCTACTAAAAAGATAGTACATTTTTGTTAGAGCTGCCTCAGTTGTCATATCAAAACCACTAATTACTCCAACCTTTTCTAAAACTGCCCCCGCTTGATATGCACCTAAGTCCACCGTTCCCCGTAAACATTGCGTACATGCTACTATAACCAGACCCTGTTCACAAGCTTTTTGCAATACCTCTATTAAAGCTTCATTTTGATCAGGGATATTTCCGGCTCCATAGGTCTCAAGCACTACTCCTTCTAGAGGAGGCTTTAGGATATTCTCAACTACATCAGCTCTGATACCTGGAAAAATTCTAAGCGTGCCAATGGAATGCTGAGCAAATTCATGGATGGTAATCTTCTCATTTTTATTCCAATGCATTAAATCCCAATTAATTTTAATATCTACTCCAACAGTACCTAAAGGAGCGTAGTTGGGTGAATTAAAAGCATCCAGCTCGTCGGCACTTACCTTTACAGTTCTGTTACCTCTTAGTAACCGATCACCAAAATATAAACATACCTCGGGAATATTATAATTACCAGCAATAAGAATAGCTGTTATTAAGTTGCCCCGGGCGTCATTACGCACCTCACAGATGGGAATTTGGGAACCCGTAACAATTACAGGTTTATTTAAGCCCTCTAGCATAAAGGATAAGGCCGATGCTGTATATGCCATAGTATCAGTTCCATGTAAAACTACAAACCCGTCATAACCATGATAATTATCAGCAATATCCTGAGCAATAGCTACCCACATTTCAGGAGTCATATTAGCCGAATCCAAAAGAGGATTATATTCATTAATTGTATACTCAGGCATCATACCGCTCTGTAGTTCCAATATATTTTCCATCTGCATTTTTAAATAGCCCGGTGCAGGACTATACCCTTCTTTAGATAGCGTCATACCAATAGTTCCACCCGTATAGGCAATATAAACCCTCTTACGCATCGGTCTCCTCCTACTCGTCTATTCGTCTATTCGTCTACTCGTCTATTCGTCTATCGTCATTCGTCTTCTCTATTTCCCTTTAAATTCTACATTCTAAATTCTAAATTCTAAATTTTCCCTTCTCCCTTCTCCATTCTCCCTTCTCCCTTCTCCACTCTCCACTCTCCATTCTAAATTTTCCCTTCCCCATTCTACATTTTAGTCTATGGTCAGCAAGTTTTTTATATTCCTTCAGTAATATTTCAGCCTATTTATGAATAGTTTCATTAATAAAGAGATGTGGACAAAACAAGGAGAGACTAATATGGGCAATAAGAAAAACATTATTCATTTCATAAATCCCCAAGACATTGAACAGCTTATATTGAACTATATAGATGAAAAGGCAGGGCTGATAAAAGCAACAGACCCTTATAATTTCGTTCGACTAAATGATATACGCTGTGAATTAAAAAGAATCTTTTCAAAAAATGGCTAATGCCATTTGTGGCTATAGTTCTACAGTGTTACAGTGCTACAGAAAAAACTAAACCTAAATATTAATATATAGGTGGACAATCCTTATGTATCTTATTAAAGAAATGCCTTTCCCTAATAATTATTAGGGAAAGGCATTTCATATTTTCACCTTTTTACTATTTCACTCTTGCACTTTTCCACTATTTTAGGATCACTATCTTTATCATTTTTAATTAAATAAAATTAAAGCCATAAACTCTAAATCAGTTGTTCCAGTATTCTCAAAAGAGTGGCTCTCACCATGGGAAGTATAAACCACATCACCTGTTTGAACTACCTTTATAGTACCATTATCATTAACTGTACCTTCACCGCTTAAGATATAGTAAGCTTCTGCATCACCCTCATGCTGATGGAAACCTATTGATGCACCAGGCTTTAAGGTATTTCTAGCGAAAAGTCTTCCTTTACCATTAAACTCATTTTTATCAGCTTCTAATAAATGTACCATCTCAACTGCACCATTTCCACCCTTTAAACTCTGAACAACTTCTCTCTTTAAATCCGCAGACTTCTTAATCATACAATCATCTCCTAAAACCATAATTAATTTATTAAATTCTCTAGTATTTTAAAAAATTCCTTCAATTATTAAGAAATTCATGTCGAATTCTTCCCATTTACCATGTATTTATTGTATTATTTTACTTAGATATTGAAATAAAGAGGCGAAACATTGTGGAAATCTACCTAAATCGGCTGCGCAGCATACTAACTTTACTTTTTATTTTACTTTATTTTGCAAACGTTTTTATGGAATCAGCAATTATCAACACTAGCATTGCCTTGTTAGTGATTTTTCTTTTACTAATCAATATGCCCTTTCTGGTAGAAATTAACAAGTATGTTTCCATGATTTTGTTTTTAGGTGGTCTAGTTCTTTTAATATATCTTAACGGTAATGTAACACAGTGGATAAGTGCCTTTACCAAAAATGCTGGATTAATATGTCTTTTGATTACTGTCCCCCTCTTAGCAATTCCTCTTGCCTTTGAGGATTTTCAGCAGGCTATTAGTAGCAGTACCCAAAAGTATTTGAGTGTTCCCCAAAGCTTTTATTTAATTTCGAACATTTTATCCTATTCTATGGGTATGCTTTTAAACGTAGCAGGTATTTCTATAGTTTATCAGCTTTTAAACAAACCCGCAGAAAAGTACCCCAGAAGCTTATTCATTACCGCTCTTACCCGCGGCTATGGGTGCTGTGTGTTTTGGTCCCCTAATTTCATCTCCGTTGCAGTCATTCTGCATTATCTTGATTTGTCTTGGTTTAGTATTGCCCCTTGGGGATTTGTTTTTGCAGGTATTAGTATCTTTGTTGCATATGTGCTACAAAAGTTTTCATCCTTACCTAAAGTCAATGAAAAAATTTCTGATTTAAGCTATGCCCCTATGGATAGAGAAAATACAAAGGTCCTCCGTAAACTAATAATATTAGGTATCTTTCTTCTATTTCTAATTGTTATCCTAGAATACTTTACAGGGGAAAGTGTTTTAGTTATTGTCCCTCTGGTTGCGATAATTTTCCCCTTTGTAGTTGCTTTACTTTGGAGAAAACAAACTATTTATTTTAAAGCTCTGTTTAGTTATTATAACTTTTCCTTACCCAAGATGAAAAATGAAATTGTCCTATTTACCGTTGCAGGTTTCTTTGGTCAGGCTTTATCTTTTGCAGGCGTTGGTGAATTTTTACCCAAAGCCATAGCCAATTCGGGCATTGAACACAGCTTTATATACATAATTTTAATAATTGCCGTTATGGTCTTTCCTTCGTTAATCGGTATCCATCCAGTAATAAGCGGTTCTACTATTGCCGTTACTTTACCTGTTTCACTCCTACCCTTAATGCCTATCCAGTATGCTTTAACCTTATTAACTGGCTGGACATTAGCTATATTAATTTCACCCTTCTCGGGAACCGTTTTAGTAACAGCAGCCGTAACCGGTGAAACACCTTTTAATGTTGGAATGGCCTGGAACTGGCGCTATGCGTTAATACTTTCTGCTGTCTATATTTTAATCCTTCCCTTTATCCCCATTTAGCTAAATGCCAAATCTTTTTGGGCAAGTTTTGCATTCCTCGGGTAAAGGATTTTGTATGAGAGTCTCAGAATACTGTTTTTCAGCATTTTTAATTCTGGTCAAGTTTGGTTCATAATCTGTGTAAGACGATATTAACTTTTGGTAGAATTGGGCTCTTATAATAAAGGGTCGTCTGAAATCTTGATAGGATTCCTTATTCCAGATATCCAAAAAATCCTCGCAATGAATATTACCAAAGGTTTTACGGGGTATATTTTGTATTTGTTTTTTATAATATCTGGGGTTAATAAACCTACCTAAATAGGTACAAGGTGCAACATCTCCACTAGAGCTAATGAATACCATTTTGGCTGGATTCAAATCACAGACTACCTTTTCCTCTGCTGGCTTTAAGGGGTACGACCTAAAGGGGAAATCCCTTACTAAAGCATATTCCTCAGCCTTATTGATAATCTGCTCATATTCATATGTAGCTTCATTTTCCCAGGTAAATATCTTGCTGTTATTAACATCCTGACTAAAAACATAGTCTAAATTAGTTGTATAAAAATCATCCACTCCTAAAGAATATGCCAATTCTAATGCTTTTAAAAGTTCATGGACACTTTCTTTTGTAAGCATATAAGATAGGGTTATAAATGGAAGTCTTTTTTGAGACCGCTCTTTGGCCTTAACTAAGCGCTCTACACTTTCGATAATATCTAAAAAACTCGAATTCACCCTTAACTTTTCATGGGTTTCTGCACTAGCCCCCGCAATTGAAGTTGAAACTAAATCCACGTTAAAGAGTACTAACCTATCGATAACCTCTTCTTTTAGCAAAGTGCCATTTGTTGTAAACCCAACCTGACTTCCTGCCTCTTTAACAATACTGACCATATCCCATATATCTTTGTTGATAAGGGGTTCACCCCACCCCTGCAAATAAACCCACCGGGTTAATTTAAAATACGGCTCTAGCTTTTTAAAAGTAGGTAAGGTCAGAAATTTCCACTCATCTTTACTGTTCAAATAGGTCGTTGGGCAGAATTTGCATTTTAGGTTACAAGCAGCGCTAACTTCTATTTGGATGGCATCAAAAAGCTTATTATCCTTTTTACCTCGGAGAACTTTCCAAATATTCTTCATATTTTCCTTACTCCTTATTGGATCCAGAATTTAATATAATTATAAGCCAATAAATCAGAAAAGTATTCCCACAATTATGCTCTTTTTATATGTTTAAAAACATTTAAAATACCATTATCCCTTTCCCTCATACTTATTTTTATGATATATTAATTGATATGCTAAATAGAGAGGGTTAAATATGGAGAAAATGAACCAAACATTAAAAAATGAAGTTGCCAAAAGAAAAACTTTTGCTATTATATCTCACCCAGACGCTGGGAAAACAACATTAACAGAAAAACTACTCCTCTTTGGTGGGGCTATAAGGTTAGCTGGTACAGTCAAAGGAAGAAAATCAAAGAAGTTTGCTACCTCTGATTGGATGGAAATTGAAAAGCAAAGAGGTATATCTGTAACATCTAGTGCTCTACAATTTTCCTATAAGGGGTTCCATATCAATATCCTTGATACCCCTGGTCACCAGGATTTTAGTGAAGATACTTACCGCACCTTAGCAGCTGCTGATAGTGCTGTCATGTTAATAGACGCTGCTAAAGGGGTAGAGGTACAAACAATAAAGCTTTTTAAGGTCTGCCGGATGCGGGGTATTCCCATCTTCACCTTTATAAATAAAATGGACCGCCATGGAAAAGATCCTCTTGAACTTTTGGAGGAATTAGAGAATGTACTAGGTATCCGTTCCTGCCCAATGAATTGGCCAATCGGTATGGGTAGCGATTTTTCAGGTATCTATAATAGACAGAATGACACCCTAGAGCTTTATCAGGACAAAGAAAAACAGGAATTAATTTTTGCTGATTCTAGGGGGATTGAAGACCCTACAATTGCTGCATCACTTAGCCAAACCCAATATACTAAACTTTTTGAGGATATTAGTTTGTTAGAAATCGCCGGAGACCCATTTGATCAGGGAAAAATCCAACAAGGAACATTAACACCTGTATTTTTCGGAAGTGCTATCTCTAATTTTGGTGTTCAAACATTTTTAGATAGTTTTTTGGAAATGGCTCCATCTCCTAGAGCACAAAAAAGTAATATCGGTCTAATAGAAACGACCGAAAAACCTTTTTCCGGATTTATTTTTAAAATACAAGCCAATATGAACCCTACCCATCGAGACCGTTTTGCTTTTCTAAGAATTTGCTCCGGGAAATTTGAACGAGGTATGACCGTCAATCATGTGCGGACAGGTAAAGAAATTAAGCTGGCTCAGCCACAACAATTTCTAGCCCAGGATCGAAATATTATTGATGAAGCATACCCCGGAGATATTATTGGCATTTTTGACCCGGGGATTTTCCGTATTGGAGATACTCTATGTTTAGAAGATTCCTTTGAATTTGAAAAAATCCCCCAATTTCCGCCAGAGCATTTTGCCCGGGTAACAAACCGGGATCCTATGAAATATAAACAATTTCAAAAAGGTATTAATCAATTGGTAGAGGAAGGAACTATTCAAGTCTACCATACCTTTTTAAACCGCACTGATGATATTATTCTCGGTGTAGTTGGTGAACTACAGTTTGAGGTTTTCGAGCATAGACTCAAAGCCGAATACGGAGTCAATATCTTACTAGACCGGCTGCACTATCAATTTGCAAGATGGATTAAGGTTGAAGGCGACCTTGATTTAAATCGTATCAACAGCAAAACTACCCTGTGTGTGAAAGACCAGGAGGATCGTTTGGTGGTACTTTTTGAAAGTGATTTTGCCCAAAGGTGGGTAGAAAAAAATATGCAGGGGCTTCACTTATATATATCCCCAGATGAAGTGGAATAAAAAAATGACCGGATCATATTTAATCTGATCCGGTCATTTTCATTTTCTAAATATTAATCAAAATTATGTACATAACCCAAGACGAGATAAACATTACCGGTAAAGTAATTTTATATTCTTTATAGAGCTCTCTTAAAGGCACACGAAAATATTCAACAGTTAAGGCCTGGCACATGTGGATTGGAGAAATCAAATATGCTCCGTAAGCAGTAATAAAAATAAGCATTGCTAAAGCAACAGTATTTTCAACAGGTGCTAATGGTAACACTATCGGGTAGAGCAAGCTGACCACCAAGGATACATTAGCAGCAATATAAGCTATTACTAACGTAATACTTACAGCAAGCAGTTCTAGGGGTATCCCTAGACCAATAATCTTTTGTACAAGGATATTTAATTCAGGAATATTTCCCAAAATACTTTTAAAAATCATAACTCCGGCTGCGGCATAAACCATAGGCAGAGTTTTATAAGTAACCGCAGTCTTAATTATTTCGAAATCCGTTACCCGCAATAAATAACTCAACACACATCCCACAAATAAGGCTGCATAAAAAGGAATCCAAAAGATTAAGACCAAACAAACTAGGATTGGTGAAGTATAAAGAAGTGCTTTGGTGATAGCGCCTTTATTTTCCCCCTCTTTATTTTCTGCCCTCGGAACATCCTTTAAGGGTCTCAGGTAAACCAGATATGCTGCGATAAAACAGACCAATGTAATTGGAATATTTACAAGTATTAATTTAGAAATGGGAATTTCGGAAACAAAAGAAGCATTTATAAGGTGAATGGAAATAGGTAAAACAAAATACCAGGTATGCCTTACATATAAGTTTATAGCCGACTTTCTGGCATTACTCATCCCGATTTTATCTCCCAAGCCATCAAGCATTGGTGCAGCAACAATAGCACTGCCTGTGGCATTAAATGCAGATATAATGGATGGGATAACAAAAATAAGAGTTTTCGTATTTTTAAAAACCTTGCTCAGGTACTCTACCATTTTATCCATCATTCCACCTTGTTGCATCATACTGCTTAAGGCAGCAATCATAATAACAGCCATAATATATTCAACAGTTTTTTTCTCAACCAATGCTGAACCTATAACTCTTAAAATCTCCAAGGGGTTTAATCCTGCAAATAAGGATAAAACTATTCCTCCACTTACTACAGCAATACCAATGGGTATTTTTCGATTAGCCAAAATAATAATTAATGAAAATGAGACTACTAGACCAGCTATTAACAAATTGTCCCCTCCATATCTCTAAAAGTCCCCTAAAATAAATGATAAATCTAGTGTAAGCTTTAAAGATATTTAAATAAAGAGTTTTTTTCATAATTTTCTACTTCTTAAAGCATATATGCTTTAAGGCTCTATCCCATATGAAAGAGATAGAGCCTTTAATATAACTAAGATTAAGAATTTTCTACTAAGATCTAAATACCTTTTTCATCTAGCTGGTGAAGGTTGTACCGTTTAATTATATCTATTAGTTTCAGCGGATATTTAGAATCAGTGGCATAACCAGTCCGTTTTAATGCCCAGGCCCCCTGGGTACTATTATGCATGACGGCGCGATATGGCTCATATCTGCTGGATGTTAGCAGAAGTCTCTTATGATCCAGCCAGCTTTCTTCCGGTTTTTGATAAGCCCGAAACTGAGCATCTACCCGAAATGCAATGCCATTATATTCTTCCCAGGTATTAGAAGTTACGGAACCCGCAGGTCCCTTTCCTTTAATACCAAAAAGATTGTAGGAAAGCTGCCCTGTATATTTATCTACCGGTGTTTGCTGACCCCAGCCTGTCTCAAGTATTGCCTGAGCAGTCTGGAGGGCAGCAGACATCCCTGTAGTTCCTTGAGAGTCAACAGCCAGGTTAGAAGCTAAATCTAGAAACTTATCTTTTTCAATAATGGGTGTAGATTTATGAATAGTACCCAAATATACCTTAACTGGTACTGCATCACTTATTATCTGCTCACCAGACATAGTAAGACCTACAGCTTGAATCTTACCGTATCCGACATCCTTCTTTTCTGGTGTCCAAGTATATTCCGCACCTCCATCACTTCCCCCTGCTAGTCTACTTTTAAACTTATTATCGGTAGTAAGCATTCGATATTCGATAGAGCTAAGAGGTACGTTAGCCTTAGATTTTAGTTTCAAAGTCTCTGTCAGAACCTGATTAGGAGCAACTGCTTCAAGGAGCAGTTTGGGAGCTCCTGTAATTTGAATAACTATAGGATTACTGGTGTAACTATTACCTACAGTATCATAAACCTTGGACATTACCTCCCATGTCCCTGCTTGTTCAGGTCCGGGAAACCACCCATAGCTTGAATAACTATTAAACTGAGCTAGCATTCTTTCTTCACCTGTGTTAACGTTTTTCATTAAATATTCAACCTTTGTAACGGGGAAATTTCGTGAAAGCCAAAGGGTAACCGGCTTTTCAACCGTCGTGCCGGCAGCTATGCCTCTAAGCTCTAATTTGCGCTCTACCAATGACTTTATATTTATCTGAGAGCTAGTATAAACCTGCCCAAGGCGGTCATAGGCCAATGCTCTAAACGCAGTATTACCATTGTCAGCTAACTGAGGAGTCCAAGAATATGTTCCCTGAGGGTCCATCTCTTCTGTGACTATTACTTTTCCCGTATCAAGATGGGTTATTTCATACTTGACATACTCAGCCAAAAAATTTGTATTAACACCAATAGAAACTGTTCCACTGACCTGTTGAGCTTCAGCTATTCCCGTTAATGTCACTTGAGGGTTTACTGTTATTTGGACAGGAGTTACATTCCCTGCCAGAAAACGGCCCTCTTGGTCATAAAGCCCTGCAGCTAAGAGCCGAAATCCGCTATAAGTGGGGTCAGGCAGCCAAGAATAAACACCGTTTGCATTAACACCCCTTGCAATAACGGGTCCTTGTCCCGTATTTGGATCTAATAATTGAAAACTCACTTGTGCTGTATTAGAGGGCAAACCGCTTACAGAATGAAGCTGTAGATTAACTAAACCAGTTATATTCTGACCTGGCTGTACTGATGGTAAAGTTATATCAAAGAATGGCGAAAAATCCACAGCTTCTTTAGAATTAACCTTAATAGTTCTACTATTTCCATCCCAATCAATGGAAACCCCTAAAGCATTACTAACAAGCCTTAATGGTACAAAGGTACGGTCACCGATAAGCTTTGGTGCAACATCAGCCAAGCTATAAATGGGTGTAACCCCCCGGAAGTCAATCAGACGGTTATCTAACCTTAATAGTACTGAACGTTCTCCCTTTTGAATATGTATAGTCCTACTTTCTTGTTCCCAGTTAACTAAAGCCCCTAGTTTCTCCGAAATTAAACGAATGGGGACAAGTGTACGACCGTTTTCAATTATTGGAGCTGGTGTTATTTCAACCTGCTCTTGGTCAATAATTAGTTTAATATTTTCCGCTGCCATACTTTGAGTAGGAAGTGCCAAAATAAAAATTAGTATCGCAAAAATTATGGCACCTACCATCCAGCTTAAACGATTCAATCTTATTTCCATAAATTTTTCCCGCCTTTCCCTAAGTGCATTTATAATATTCGAATTGCCCTTTTAAATATTGACGCTTTAGAAGCGAAAAGGTTTCAATTAATGACAATTATCCCTTAATTTATAGTCATCCGGAATACTTTCAACATAAATAAAAAGAGTACAATAGAGGTATACTGTATACATTACTAGGACAGATGATATTTAACTGCAATTGTTGTATAATAGAAGCAAATACTATTAAAAACGGAGGAGATGAGAATTATGAATGATACTCTAAGTAATTTTATTAACTCTCCTGAATATCTTATGCTTTCTAGTGAAGAACGGCAAAGAAAAGAAGAAGAGTTAAGAAATAGAGAAACTCAAAACACTGACGACAAATAAATAATAATTACCAATTAAAAGAGAGGTTACGCATGTAACCCCTCTTTTTTAGGTCTTAATCCATATAGACGCCGCCGCCAATATCCATGGTAAAGCCTGTTATATAGTCAGCATAAGGTGATGCTAAATATAGGGTAGCATAAGCTGCTTCTAAAGTATTACCGGTTCTTTTCAAAGCAGTCATTTCAGTGTGAACCTTCAGTTGTTCAGGTGTTCTCCAGCTTGATATTTCAGTAATAATAAAAGCCGGCGCAACACAGTTTACATTGATATTATATTGGGCTAACTGACCGGCTAAAGATTTGGTCATCCCGATTAATCCAGCCTTTACAGTACCATAGTGAGTTCCCGACCAGGCTCCCCCGCTTTTTCCAATCAATGAGGACATATTAATAATTTTACCCTGTCGATGTTCAACCATATGGGGGATAATATTTTGACAGCAGTTGTAAGCACCCTTTAGGTGTACACTAATCATTCTATCCCACTCATCTTCAGTAATGTTTAAAAAGAATTTTGGCTGGCTGTACCCAGCATTATTAATAAGTATATCGATTTTACCGAAATGGGCCAAAGCAGCTTCGACCATTGCCTTTACCTGGTTACCATCAGAAACATCCGCCTTAAAAATAAGCGCCTTACACCCGTTTGCTTCCACTATTTCTTTTGTTTTCACTGCCTCTTCTTCTTTACTTTGGTAGTTTATAATTATATCTGCCCCTGCCTGAGAAAAGATATTTGCATATTCACGTCCGAGGCCCCTTGATGCGCCAGTAATTAATGCAGTTTTACCTTCCAAAAATTTTTCTATTATTAACTGTTCCATATTAATCTCCCCCCTTTAAGTAAAATATTTGCCGCCGTTAATATCAATAGTCTCCCCGGTTAAAAATTCAGCCATAGGCGAGGCTAAAAACAAAACAGCATAAGCAATATCTTCAGGTCTAGCAAACCTGCCTAAGGGAATCTTAGCCAGTAATTCCTCTTGGCTTTCGGTCTTTGACAATAAGCGAGCTTCGTCCTCTGTCGGTCCAGGAGCTACACAGTTGACATGAATACCTAAAGGAGAAACTTGAAGAGCCAATTGTCTCGTCAATGCCATAATACCACCTTTTGCAGCGCTATAATGTACTCCAGCCAAGGGAAAACCCTGCTTAGCTTCCACAGAGGCAATGTTAACAATCTTGCCCCGTGCCTGTTTAATCATATGAGGCAAAACAGTCCGACAAGTAAGGAAAGTTCCTTTAAGATGGATGTTAATCATATCATCCCATTCTTGATCAGTTATCTCGGTGATAAAACCTTCTGAAACTTCACCTGCACTATTAACCAGAATATCTACCTGTTCCCAATCTTCTAGGACAGTATTCACCATCGCCTGCACTTCCTTAGCTTTGGTAATGTCAGCTTTTAGAAATCTACAATTAATACCCTTTGCACTAAGTCCATGACATATTTCTTTTCCTTTTAGCTCATCATTATCTACCATAGCCAGCAAAGCTCCTGCCTGTCCCAGTACTTCACAAATAGTTCTACCGGGTTCTGTAACTCCCCCTGTAACTATCACTTTTTTACCCTCGATCTTAATCACCTTAATCACTCCTCTTTACCATTTTAATCATCAACCTACTCTTTCTTTCAAATCGGACTTATTATCGATATCAATTGCTTTTAAAAAATGAAACTCCTATAATTTTTCATTTATTTCATATTTAATCAAAAGGAATACACCATATCCCGATGGACTGGAGCATGATTAATAAAATTCTACCTCCCTTAATAACATAAGAAGGGATAAATTTGAATAAAGAAGTAGATATTTTAGTTCATTTATTGTATATTTATATCATAAGAGTTTTAAAAATTAATAATAAATCAACCTATAATTTAAGGCTAGTATCCACATGGAACTAAACCTTTAAAAAAATTATCCAACAACTTAATATATTGTTTTCGCTCTGAGCCAATAGGACCGAGACGAAAGGAATAGTTATTATAGAACCTTACCTTTCTAGTTTCAGAAAGGTTTTCTCTTAATTATTACCTTAATGCCTCTTTGAGTCTTTTGTCTCAAAGAGGCATTAATTATTTTTAGGGGGTCAAGAAAATGTTATTTCATTATATTAAAGAAACAAGGCTATATGTAAAGGAACAAAAAAAACTAGGTAAAAGCATCGGATTAGTTCCTACAATGGGGTACTTGCACCAAGGACATTTATCCTTGATTAAAAAAGCTAAGGCTGAAAACGATGTAGTTGTTGTCAGTGTTTTCATAAACCCCATTCAATTTGGTCCTAACGATGATTTTGAAAAGTACCCACGGGATTTACAGAGGGATTATAATCTTGCTTTAGACGCTGGAGCAGACCTCTTATTTAATCCTTCACTAGAAGAAATGTATCCTGAAAAATCCAGAAGTTTTGTCCTAGTGCAGGAATTAACCGATAACCTTTGTGGAGCATCAAGACCTGGGCATTTTCAGGGGGTTACAACTGTTGTAAGTAAACTGTTTAATATCATCCCTGCCGATCGGGCTTATTTTGGCATGAAAGATGCCCAACAGGTTGCCGTGATAACCCAGATGGTAAAAGATTTAAACTTTGATATTGAAATAGTACCCTGCCCCATTATCAGGGAAAAGGATGGCTTAGCCCTAAGTTCTAGAAATGTCTATCTTAACAATAAAGAACGGCAATCAGCTCTACTTTTATCCCAGTCCTTAGGTAAAGCTGAAGAATTAATTAAACAGGGAGAAAGAACTGCAGAAATAATTGTAGATTCAATTACATCTTTTCTCGAAAAAGACCCCAACTGCAATATTGATTACGTTGAGATCGTTGATTTTCATACTCTGAAAGATCTAAAAATTTTAAAGAACAAGGTCTTAATAGCTTTAGCGGTAAAAATAGGAAAAACCCGACTCCTTGATAACATTGTAATGGAGGTTGAGTAGCTATGTTAGTGAACATGTTTAAAGGGAAAATTCATAAAGCCAAAGTTACGGAAGCCAACCTAAATTATGTGGGAAGCATCACCATTGACCAAGATTTGTTGGATGCCGCAGGAATACTTCCTAATGAAAAGGTTCAAGTGGTAAATAATAATAATGGTGCCCGGTTGGAAACTTATACAATACCAGGTGAAAGAGGAAGTGGCGTAATCTGTCTAAACGGTGCTGCCGCCAGACTTGTCCAGCCAGGGGATATTGTAATCATCATATCTTATACCTGGCTTGATGAAAATGCTGCAAGGCAGCATAAGCCTAATATAGTTATTGTTGATAACAATAATAAAATTGCAACTATCATTGATGAAGAAAAACATGGGAAGTCATCAACTTCATTTTCATAAGCACTGCATCCAAAATATGTCAGATTAAGTTCTCGAAATCTAGAGCATTATAAAATTAATAATGCTCTTTAGAGGTGAATTTAATTTGCTAAAAGATAAAATAATGTTAGGTGCATTAATAGGTATAATTTCCGTTACCTTTAAACTAATCTCAAATTATGCTATGTATATGCTAGGTTGGACAAATATAGTTTTTTGGCAAATTGTTGCTGCCCGCTTTCTTGATAAAAATGACTTATCTAAGCCAGCTGCATTGTTTATTGGAGCAGTTGCGGATTTAACTGTTTCAGCTGTGTTAGGAGTACTATTTGTATATTTTATATATTTTTTTGGCCGAAAGTATTTGTTAATTAAAGGAATAGGCTATGGCCTCCTTATTTGGGCAACTCTCCTTGGAACATTGCTTGGTCAATCCGTCGAGGGTAAATTGCCTCAAACCCCGTCGGGTATAATAGTCACTATTATCGCCCATTTTATTTTTGGCTTATCTATGGCCGTATTTACTAAATTATTGTTTAAGGACGATGCTGCTAGTAATAAATTAATAGAAAAAATTAAATTAATTAAAGCAAGCTTTCCCTTAGTACCTGAGCCTATCAGTAAACCGATTAGCTTTAAAATTAAAAACAAAAATACTCTCAGTAAACCTATTAAGCTTAAACCAAAAAAATTAATAAAAGAAGATTAATAAGTCTACTAAAAAATATAGAAAAGTAAAAAAGCTCAGCTAGCGGATATTAATCATAGTTGAGCTTTTTTTTAATTACTTTCATAGATTTAATATTTTAATTAAAGGGTACACACTATATCTATAGAATAAATAGTAATACTTTGTCAAATGGAGGTTTTTTATGAAATTACTAAACGTTTTGCAAGACAATCAATACAGCACCGGAATTCAAACCGAACAAGGAATTCTTAATCTAAAAAAAGCTAGTGAAAAATTCAATACACCAGTACATACAAATATCATGGACCTAATTAGTAAATGGGATATACAATATAAATCGGTCCAGACCATACTTGAATTAGCCCTAAATGATCCCTCCGGTCTTTTCTATGATGAGGAAAATATAGTCTATGGGCCATGCGTAACTAACCCAGAAAAAATATTATGTGTTGGACTTAATTATAGACAACACGCTGAAGAGTCTAATATGGCCATCCCCACTTCTCCTCTCCTATTCAATAAATTCAATAACTCTCTAGCAGCTTTTGGCGAAACAATCAAAATCCCAAGTGTTGTGCAAAAAATGGATTATGAAGTTGAACTAGTTATTGTTATGGGACAAAAAGCTCAAAATGTTAGTGAAGAAGAAGCCTTGTCAAAAGTATTCGGTTATTGTACAGGTAATGATTTATCTGCCCGTGATCTTCAATTTAAAACAAGTCAATGGTTATTAGGTAAAGCTCTTGATAGTTTCGCACCTATAGGCAAACATTTGGTTACTGCAGATGAAGTAGGTGATCCAGATAATTTATATCTGGAAACCCGAGTAAATGGCGAAATAAGACAATCCTCAAATACTAATGATATGGTCTTTAGCTGTGCCCAGTTAGTAAGTTATATCTCCCAATACATAACATTACGTCCCGGGGATATCATTTTTACCGGTACACCCCAAGGTGTTATTATGGGTTACCCTGAGGATAAGCAGGTATGGCTAAAAGCTGGCGATGAAGTAATAACAAAGATCGAAAAACTAGGTGAATTAAAAATCACCCTAGCTTAGCCAATAATAAAAGATCGCCCCGTTGGGCGATTTTTTATCCTAATTTTATCCCTTAAACCAAAAATCATCAGAGTCTTTATTTATTAATTCTAATCCATAGTCATCTTCAAGGCCATCTAATAGGGTATCAATAAGAGAATTATCTCTATGAGTGGCATTTAAAATACCTTTTGTCCACTTATACCCCCGGTTATAAGAACATACATATAAGCAGATATTACAATTTGTCCCACATTCACTCCAATATTCAAAACACTTCTTATGATTAACTGGCCATCTTAAATAATGAGCATTACCCAGTTCATCAACTGGCTGTCTAGTTCTAGTACCGCTGGGAATTGCACCAACTGGACACTCCCTCGCACACTTTCGACAAGCATCACAAAATTCTGTAACACCAAAATTAATGGGCTTATCATGTATTAAGGGCATATCGGTAATAACCTTTGCAATCCTTATTCGTGAACCTAAATGGGGATTTATAAGTTTTCCATTACGCCCTAGTTGCCCTAATCCGGCGTCTATTGCTAAGGGTATATTTAAAGCTGTACAGTTTATACTTGGTATAGCATTATATCCTAATGTTCTTATAAAACCGGCAATGTTCATGGTAAGCAAGCTCATTTTGGAATATACATTTACTCCTTCCCCATACGGCAAAATTGTCGGGGACCGTTTTAAGCATTCATTACTCATCTCAAAAATAAAAACTATTACCGATTTCATCTCTTTTGGTATTACTCTTATGTTATTTTCCAAAAGTGTAGGTTCTTTTATATAGGAATATTTTTCATCCTCATCTGAAAAATGGATTGGATAGCTCTTTTTAGTATTGTGATCAAACCAATGGGAGTAAAACCAACGGCGGTCTAATGGGGCAATACCAACATCACTTGCTCCATACATACTTGAAGCTTTTTTTATTGCCGTTGTTAATTCTTGGGGACTAAAGACATCTAAGTCTACTTTTCCAGATGCAAGATCACTGGACCAACTATTTGCTTTTTGATCACAAAAATTTATTCCGTAATTAATGTTATCAACAAAGCTTAATGGACCATTAAAATAAGCAAAATCCAGAAGTGAATAACCTGCCCTCTTTTCCTTTATATACTTTTGCAGGTTTTCTTGTCGTTTGTTTTCTAGCTTTTTTATTTCCTCGTTCCAGTACATTTGAATAATAAGATTATTCATTTGATTAAATCTTTTATAAGAATGTTCCACCTCATATAGTTCGGCGGTAGTTTTATTTACAGGCTGAATATTCATCTGAATCCTCCCAAATTACTACAAGGTGGTATCCTCTTGCATTTTGTATCCTACAGTAGGAATTGTCTGAATAAATCCTATATCTCCATCTCTTAGCTTCAACTTCTGTCTAATTCTTGCTACACATACCCTTAAATAATGGGTTTCGTCCCTATATTCAAGCCCCCAAATTTTAGTTAGCAGGGCTTCATGGGTAATTACTTTGCCATTATTTATTGCTAATTCTGCCAAAAGTTTAAATTCAGTAGGTGTTAGTTTAATATTGTTAATTCCTACCTTCACCTTATAGCTAGCCAAATTAATATGCAGTTCACCTGTATTTAAAATGGGACTGTCATCAATCCTCTCTTTAATACATCTTCTAACAACGGCATTTATTCTAGCTAATAATTCATTTATATCAAAAGGCTTTACAACATAATCATCTGCCCCTAATTCTAAACCACGAATTGTATCAGAGGTGTTCCCTTTGGCAGTGATAATAATAACCGGAACTGATGAATATTCTCTTATATTTTTAAGTACATCAAAACCGCCTATCTCTGGCAGCATAAGGTCTAGTAGTATCAAATCAGGTAAAAGCTGCTCGTATTTTTCCAATGCTTCTCTGCCGTCTTTTGCAGTAATTACCTCAAAATTGCTTGCTACTAAATTAGCTCGAATAAACCTCATAATTTTTTCGTCATCTTCTACTAATAATACTTTTTTAGCCAAATACCTCACCCCCTTCTTTTTTTAAAGGAAGAGTAAAATAAAAGGTACTCCCTTTGCCTAGGGTACTTCCGACCCAAATTGTTCCTCCATGGGCCTGAACAAAACCTTTGCATATAGCTAACCCCAATCCACTTCCCAGGTTATTAGCATGGGAACTATTATTTACTTGATAAAACTTTTGGAAAATTTTATCTAAAACATCCTGGGCTATTCCAGGTCCATTATCCGCGACAGAAAAAAGCACCATGTCGTCCTCTCTTCTTACACCGATTTTTATTTTTACATCACCTTCACCGTATTTAACCGCGTTATCGATAAGATTTACTAACACCTGTTGTATTTTTTCTTCGTCAATCTCTAAGATATCCGTTCCATTATTAATGTCAAAATTTATTTCCTGCCTCTGGAAAAGTCTATTTACAATCTTTAAATTAAATTTATTTAATAGTTTATCAATTCTTATTAATTCTTTTTGTAGTTTTAAGACCCCTGCATTTATTTTAGAGATATCTAAGATTTTCTCAATTAGCATATTTAATCTGTTACATTCATCATAGATATCGTTTAAAAAATCGTCCTTCATTTCATCAGTCCACATTACATCTTTTCTCAATAATGAGCTTACATTACCTTTAATACTGGTAAGAGGTGTACGTAATTCATGGCTGACAATTGCCATAAGATCATTTTTCAATTTATCTGCTTCTTTGTGCTTAGTAATATCACTAACTAAAAAGCCAAAGCTTAGAAGTTCCTTGCCCGGTGAAAGGATATGAAATTTAGTAAATTTCATATAGCTATTATCCTTAGTTTCAATCTCAAAGGTATAAGTTTCCTTCTCAACTACTCTGCATGTTTCAAGGTAGATTTGAGTTTTAAATGGCTCTTTACTTATATTAATTACACAATTAAAAAAATCCTCTAAGTTTATATTTACATTTACCCCACACTTTAACATCCTTCTAATTAAAGAGTTAGAATAAATTATTTTATTCACATTTACTATTGCTATCCCCTCAGTCAGACTGTCTAAAACTGAATTGAAACAATACTGTTGAGTATTATTTTTTTCAACAGCTAATTCCTTTTCTAAAGATAGTGATATCTGGTTGGTAATAACCTGTAGAATTGCAATATCTTCTTTTTTCGGCAAGTATTCTGCCATACCACATAAGGACAATATCCCAATAATTTTGTTTTCTATCCATAAGGGACAAGAGAAAATAAACATATCCCCATCTTCTTTAAACTCTATCTGACTATCTGTTATCAAACATGCTTGGATATTTACAAGACCGCTCAAGTGCTCATGAAAATCGCGAGCTGCAAATTTTATTTTAAGTTCAATATTTGTTTTATTTATCAAGGCTAGGGGCCGAAGATTATCTTGATGATCTTTGATCAGAATCATGCCAATATTTGCGTGCCAATTATTTACAACTGTTTCTAAAAGGTCTTTTAAAACACAACTACAACTGGGTGAACGAACCAATAGGTCAGAGAAGCTGTTAAGAATATTATCATTTTGATCCAAAGCAGACAATAATATCACCCCTTGAAAAAGCCTATATGCTATATTCGGCTTTTAAAGTTTCTATTCCTCCAAAAATAAAATGTATATAAATGGGATTAAGAACATTAAAGGTTGAAGGATAATCCTTCAACCTTGTTGTTCTAGCTTGATACCTTTGTTTCACCTGTGTTAGCTTTACCTTTTTTAAACACAGGAATTAACCAAATTAGAGATGCGGCTAACAAGGCCGGTACTCCTAGCCCAACCAGCATAAAATTAGCTGCCACCGGTTCAAGCTCTTTTTGAAAATTAATATAGTTTTCAACTGTCAACAAAAGCATTACTAGGGCAATTATTCCTAATGCCCACTGATACCACTTAACAGTTATCTTCCCGCTTTTATTTGCATTAAATACCCAAAACGCGGCTACACCGATAATAATACCTAAGATTAACCAGAGCAATCCATCCACCTCCATTTATTTAAATATTTCTACCGCCGCGACGGGTGTCAATACCCATCTCAGCCAGATTTGTATCCTTCCACCAGTCTTCAGGGTTTTTCATGGGCTGTCCCGTTGTTGCCGGAAATGCCTTGCGATCAGCAGCAACTAGTAATGAATTAAACATAGTAGTACTAGCAATTGTCCCTTTAATAATCTTATGCATACTGGCTTCATCATCAACAGCATAAGGACAAGAAGAAAAACAGGTTCCGCAGTTGGTTCCACAGGTATTCCAGTAATTTCTACATTTCACAGAGTCTTCGTACCAAGCTTTATGGGCTCCACCGTTATTCCAGGGACCTTTACCCTCCCAGGATGGTTCTCTGTCCATACTTAAGGCACCTGATGGACAAATCTCCGCACAGGTCTTACAATCTTTACAGAAATCCATTACTCCAAAGCTAATAGGTTTTGTTGGAGCAAGGGGTAGATCTGTTGCAATTGAAACTGCTCTGACCATAGGGCCATACTCAGGAGTAATTATCCGATTTAACCTGGACATCTCACCTAAGCCTGCCAAGGTAGCCAAAGCCGGGTTAATTGAAAAACCGTTAAACTGACTGGGACCATAAGAATGATAGCCTAATCCCCGTAAAAATTCATGGAGCTGGGAAACAATTGTCCACATTCTAGTATATGTTAGTGCCGTAGTCAGAGAGCCTAACTGGGTAGGGCCATATTTCATAGTCTCCGTTGACATTTGAATAGTAAAAACTATTATCCAGCGGGCTTTATCAGGTACTACCAGCTTCTTCTCATCCTCATAACCGACATCAACATTTTCAAAGAAAATTGGCTTTTTACTAGGTGCCGGTTCCTCTGCATAGATAAGCTTACGGGTTGAATCAGGTTCAAGTTGTACAAAACCAACAGTTGCTGCTCCCATATGTCTTAAGGCAGCAGTTATTATCCTGGAACTTTCTTCAGGAGATCCTTCATAAATAGGGACTCCCCTATCCTGTGGAGTAGACACCGTCTGTGGACCCATAAATTGGAAAGGTGGACGTCCATAACCTACGGCATTTTTTAAAGCCGTATCCTTTGTTGTATACCCGGGAACATTTTCTAGCTCCCATTTCAAAAGGTTATCTTTTTGCAGCTTCAAATATTTAGCATCTTCTGCATTCCCACGGTACTCTTTTAAGCTCCCTCTAGTAGTCTTCCATTCACTAAACCTTTTGTAGTTTTTCCAATCCACTTCCATTGTTATTTTGTCTACATTTTTTACCCACCAATAACGGCGTGGTACGGGCTGGGCTTTAGTATCTGCTATTGCTTCACTTGCAGCATTTAAAGGGTTTCCACCGCTTACTGCCGCTAGGCTTACTCCAGCTCCTGCTAAGCCTAAAGCTTTAATCATTTGCCTACGGGTTAATTGTTCAGGCATACTGTCCCTCCTCTTAGACTATTTTTTATTATTTTACCTTATCTAAACCTTTCCGGCGCCCTTACAGAATGGCAGCTAGAACATGTTAATTCAAAGGGCTGATGAGCCTTATGACATGTTATACAATCATCTCTCTCGTGGGCAAAATGGGGATTATAATTTTTCCACTGTTCTTTATCTTTTAAGAAATCTGCTAGATCATTATAGCTACCGTGACAATCTAAACAAGTTTGATCTTCTGGCAAGGTTACAGGCTTGCCTTCTTCTAAGTTGTAATGACAATCATTACAACCTACTTCATTGGTGATATGAGCACTATCTAAAAATGAAGAGCTTATTAATTGTTCGTTAACCTGGCTTATTGTTAAGGTTAATTCTTCCTTTTCTAGCTTAGTTTCTTCTTTCTCTTCCCTTTCTATAGAAGACGGTGATGGTTCTTGTCTTATTTGTTGCTCAGGGGCTGAACTAGAACAAGCAGACACAACTAATTGCCCTAAAATTATGACTATAATAAAGATTAGAGCTTTATGAACAGCTTTCAATTAAATTACACCCCTCCTATTCTTTATAATTTTTGATTGAGATTTGTTTCTATATAACACTGTAACAAATTATTGATTAAAAAGTTGTAAACGGGGATAGTAAAAACATAAAAATAATATAAAAACTCACCTTGCAAAAAACAGGTGAGCTCTAATATCAGTATTATTTTTTAAGGCTTATAGTCTAGTAAAACAATTTTAAATTAATCCTGCATTCTCAATAATTACTAAACTGACCAATACTACTGTAATTAATAACAATACTACGAAGATATAGTCTCTTTGATCTTTCTCACTTTTTTTCTCCATAAATCTACTCCCCTTCTACGCAGTTTAGCCCATAAATTTAAAGTAAAACCCACCGGGCAAAAATAATTGCACCAAAAGCGAAAAATAAATAAAGATGCCAAAAGAACAACGAGTAATAATATCCACTGGATGTATGAACCCATTTGACTAAATAATACAGCAAATGGTTCATAGCTGGCAGCAGCGGGATTTCCGGATAGAAAAGCAAAAACTAATGATAACCACAAGAAAAAACCGGGTATGTATTTAGTTAATTTATCATATCTTTTACCAGGTATGTAACTCATGCCTCCTACTTTGGCTAATAATTCCTGAACTGAACCAAAAGGACAAATCCAAAAACAGAAAATATTCTTGCCTGTAAATAGAATTAAAAGGAATGCTCCTCCCACTAAAAAGTACCAAGAGATATTTTCCAATGGATTTGGAAAATATGCTGTTAGTAATAATGCTAACGCTCCATTAGTAATAAAAGCTTTATAGAAAAAGCCTAAAACAAAAATTGAAAAAATCAGGCAAAATGTTCTTAATTTAGCCTTAGGGGAATAAGTTGCATAAACTGCAATGAGTATAAGCAAGGCGATGAATATCTCTTTTAAGCCAAAGAAAATGTTAAGAGCTAATTTGGGCATTGGTAACTCTAAATAATTTTTCCCTGCATAATTTGTCGCCGAATTTACTGCTTTAATTACAGCAGAAGAGGAGATAGTTGCTCCACCGATTACATCAATATTTCCCTCTGAGAAACCCCTTTGAATTTCTCTTCCTAGGAATTGTTCAAAAAAATCGTTTTCGACTAATTGCCGGAAAAAAGCCGGAGTTTCTTGCTGTTCAACTACATAGACTCCAGTTATAATTCCCTCGGTGTTAACGCCAGTCATAATTTTTATATTTGATTGATATCCTGTCGCTTTATCTAAAACTGCATATCCGACAGTAGTATCATTGTTTATACCTTCATAAATTAATGGCTCTTTATTAACTACCACAACTTTCTCTGCTTGGGGAATTACATCCTTAACTACTTTTTCAATATCACTTTTTTGGGTAAAAAATAAGTAGTAGCTTAAAGCTGCAAAAACTGTAATAATCACAGCTACTTGGATTGTTCTAAATATTTTACTATTAATTCTTTCTCCAAACAGCCTACACACCTCCTATAGCCTCAAAAAGAGAGGTTGAACACCTTAAAGTATCCAACCTATACTAATTATTTCTCAATTTTTTCAACTTCCTCATTTATATTATTCTCAGTCGTTTTAACTGCTGCCATAAACTGATTTATACTCTTACCTAATGCCTTTCCCACTTCAGGTAGTTTACCAGGACCAAAAATAATCAGTGCCAAAACAAGAATAAGAGAAATTTCCGCTATGCCTATGTTAGGCAAGAATCCAAACATAATTTACCTCCTTTTAAAAAATTAATTACTAAGGTTTGTACATTTATAATAATATATTGTTAAATAAAAGCATAATTAAAATTTTATTAAAAAATTTCTGGGAAATTATTCTCCTTTTTTTTTAAAGTTTTATATACCAATTCATGGTTACACTCATAAATGCTAAATATAAATGGAAGGATTGATTTTTATTAATAATCTTTATGTTTACCCAATGTGGCAAAGTGTTATTGAAGCAGAAATTAAAAACTCTATCTCTGTAGTTATAGATGTATTTCGTGCTTCAAATACTATTATCAGCGCGTTAGGTAATGGTGCTAATGAAGTTTTACCGGTCACTGAAATAACCTTAGCTTGGGAATTAAAAGAAAAGCACCCTGATTTTTTATTAGGCGGAGAAAGAAACTCACAAATAATCAAAGGCTTTGATTTTGGTAATTCTCCTCTGGAATACAATAAATCTAAAGTAGAAAAGAAAACCATTATTCTTACTACTTCAAACGGTACTAATGCCCTGAAAAAAGTAGAGAAAGCGGATAATGTTTTTGTTGCTTCCTTTGCTAACTGTAATGCTGTAGCAAGAAAGCTTGACGACTTCAACAGAAATATAACTATAGTATGTGCAGGAACTTTAGGTACCCCTTCTCTAGAAGACACTTTAGCAGCAGGTAAAATAATAGCTGAATTAAAGAATATTAATAATTTTACTCTAAACGACTACGGACATCTTGCCTTAGGTAGTTATCAAAACTATCAAGGAAAAACCCTGGAAACTATCTTAATGGGACGTAATGGTCTGCGTCTGCAAAGTTTAGAAAAAATGGAAGATATAAAACACTGTGCTTTAGAAAATATAACAGAAATAATTCCTGAATATACTCAAAATAAAATTTGGCTCTACCCTTCTTATTAAAAGGCAGAGCCTACTTGTTATCTTAGATTCCAGGCAGCAACAAGCTTTCTAAGTACAGGATGCATTTCCTGTTCTTTTATGCTTTCATAACTTATTACCAAATTAAGGGTATCCCCCCGAAGTCCTGTTCGCAGTGCTTCGAGAGCAAGAATTTCGTTACTAGCTATATTTCCTAGATTAACATCACTATTCATTTTCACTATAAAATCGAATTGTTGATTTTTTAGTGGTGCTTCCCAAATAATATCTTCTACATTGACCTTATTAGTAAATTGTTCGTATTTATTTTTAATTAACTTTCCCTTTTCATCATAAAGTCCTATATCTTTCCCGCTTTCTCGACCTTCCATAATAACTTTAAATGCACCCGACTCTAAATCTTTCTGAACCTGTTCATTAAGATTATCCATTGATATTTTAATTTTATTATCCTTTTTACCTACCTCAGTCAATACTTTCAAACCACGCTCTAAAGCCATTTCAATTAGTTTCTTTCTTTCATTAGGGTTCAAATTGATAGTTCCATCAGAAATTTCAACAAAATTAAACCCCAACTCTTTAGCTCTGTCTAAAAAACAAGCTGCCCTCCCCTGAAAAAAAGCTACTTCTAAAAATGTACCGCCTGGATAAATCTCCACATTAAATCCTTTGACTAGATTAATTTTCTTTTTTAATAATTCTTTAGAATAGAAGGCTGCCGTACCAAACCCTAGCTTTAAAAAATCAATATAATCACTTGCTACTTCTAATAAATCCTTAGTTTCCTCAATACCTAATCCTTTGTCAATAATCATCGTCAACCCTTTGTTACGGGGTTTTCGACTTCGGGCCCCTAAGGGTAATGTAATAATGTCATTCCAAGCACCATTTTCTATCAAATAAAAACACCTTCCTTTTCTTGCATTTATTCTTTTTAGAATATGTTCATAAAAAAGAAAGGTGAGATAAATACTAAGCAAATCTCTCTTCATACAAATTTTCATCATATGGAGCTTTACGGCCTGGGCATTTTTCCCGTGAACAGAGCTGGCAGTTATCAAAATTCACTTCAGTAGGGAACCTGAAGCCTGAAACTGATTTAATAGGGTACATTAAAGAACTCTGAGAAAGATTAACCCCAACTAACTCAGGATTGCCTAGGATTGAGAAAAGTTTCGACTGCTCTTGAATAGGCCAATCTTGGAGGGAGCCTGGATTCATTGAAGAGGTATTTCCCTGGTAAGTGCTTTCTTTAAAATTCTGGAGGAAAGTCTGTATAGCGACACGCAAAGCCATCTCCTTAACGACATCGACCCAAAACTTTTCCAGCATATCCTCAATTCCCTTTGACCATTCTTCCATCTCTACCCCGGACGTGGCAATGTAGGGGTATATCCTATAGGCATCGTTTAAATTAACCCTGAGAACTCTACTGGTCAAGGTGATGCCTTCAACAATTACAAAATCGTCACCTTTTTCTTCTATAAAAGCCTCTCTATACATTGCCTTTGGCCTAGCAATGCTTTGTGCCTCAGTAACTAATCTTACCGCTTTTTCAGCATAGCCAGGTTTATCAGTTACACGAATTAGCTTTAGAAACTGCTCCAAGTCAACCTTAAACGGGATATTATCTAATACAACCGGATCCATGGTACTCCTCCTTTGACTCTCTAATACATTTATTTACCAAATCGACTGCGCTCCTGGCATCAGCCGCATATCCGTCTGCTTTAATTGACATACTATAATCATGGGTAACTGGGCCACCGCCAACAATCACTCTTACCTGATCCCGAATATTTGCCTGTTCTAGAAGTTTAACCGTACTTGCCATAATAGGCATAGTAGTAGTCAAAAGTGCAGACATACCCAGTACCTGAGGCTTTTGCAGCAAAACAGCTTCCACAAATTCCTCTGGATGAACATCTATCCCCAAATCCACCACCTCATAACCCCTGGATCTTAGAAATATAATCACCAGATTCTTGCCGATATCATGCAAATCGCCGGCTACCGTACCAATAGCAATTTTACCTTCTATTAGTGCAGAATTTTCTAATAATAGTGGCCTAACTACTCGCATCCCAGCATGAACAGCTCGAGAAGAGATTAACACATCCGGAACATAAAACTCTTCATTACTAAAACGTGCACTAACAATGTCCATTCCTACTATTAACCCATGATATAGAATGTCAGATGGAGTAGTACCATCAGCTAATGCTTCATCTACTAGCATCTTGACTAATGCTGCCTGACCCTCTACCACTGCAGCGGCAATTTGTTTTAGATCTCCCACAACTTTTCCCCCCTTAAGGACAAATAAAAAATCATTACAATGCGTTTTCCCGGTACTGGCTGGGAGTAATTCCTTCGTTTCGTTTAAAAACTTTGGTAAAATAACCGGGATCTTTGAAACCCAAATCATCTGCCACTTGAATTACGCTGTACTTTGGATCGTGCAAAAGCTTTTTAGCCTCTTCAATTCTGACTTTAGCCAAAAATTCAATAATCGTACAGTCCAACTCCTGTTTGAAAATTTTACTAATATGGCAGGGGCTAAGATAAACAGCTTTAGCCACATCCTCCACTGTTATTTTCTTTCGGTAATTACTGCGTATATAATGACCTGCTTTTTGAACTACCTGTGAATTTCGTACATCTTTCCCTTCCTCCATACTATCAATGAAACCTTGAGTAACATGGACAATCCAATGGCACAAGCCCTCAATGGTATCTAGTTGTGTAAATTCTTCTACAAACTGCAGATTTAGCGGTAAAAGGGTTTTTAGGGCAACTCCCCCCTCTACCGGTGCTCTAGAAATAATCACCAACAATTGCAAAACCCTAGCTTTAACTTCTTTTGTATCCCCGGAATAACGCTGTAGAATCTCTGCCAAAATTTCGTTTAACACCCTATAGGCTGTTGCTTTATCACCTTTTCTTACCTGGCAAACTAGCTCCTGTTCTTTTTCCAGTGAATAACCCCTTACTGAGAGGTTATCAATTTTCTTAAAAGCCTCTTCTAATATTTTTCTTGCACGTATCTCTTCACCTAACTTTGCCTGCTGCTCACTTATAGCTCTACGCTGCTGGAGGGTAATCATTCCCGTTTTCGTAACGTGATTAGCAATGAGAAACAGGAGGTCTGCAGCTGCTTGGACTCTTTGGGCTGAAAGCACCTCTAACTTTTTGGCATAATCTATTAATAATTTAATCTCAAGTCCCAATCCACGGGTCATATCTTCGATTTCTTCCCAGAAAAAATCCTCTGGCTCCCACATTAAGACCTGCCCACAAACTATAGCACCCAGAAAATCTTCCTCAACAAGTAATGGGGCCGCCCAAACAATTAGACCTGCATGACACCGGAAAATATAGGGCTTTCCGTATTTACTCGCTTCAATTCCAGCACGGGTATAAGAACGTTTGCATTTAAAAACCCCGTTTGGAGTAGCCCTGACCAGTTGGCAAAAATCACAGTATTCCTCTTTTTCGTCAGGTTTAACAAGTAATTCACCCTGAGAATCTACAATAAAAGCCCGCAAGCCTGTGGCTTTGCTAAATGAGAATAAAATTTGTTTCAAAATATTTATTTCAGTTATTTCCTGAAGTTTAAGTGTACTAACCTTATTGATAAACCCTTGTTGCACGCTAACACCTCTTTTAAAAGGCAAGAATATAATCCTAAAAGCTTGCTCATTACGAATTAATATACATATTCACCACTTCTTGGTAAAAAACCTTTTTAAAAAAAAGTCACCATTTGGTGGCCGGGAGGTAATCAAGCACCTCCTCCCGGCAAGTTTTAAGCTTTTTTAGACTGAGACGGTAGATGATTCTGCTTTTGTTACCTTGTCTTTAGCTACTATTATACCCTGTTCATTATTAAATGCCTTCACTAATGAATAGCACATTAAAATCATCACGATCATAAATGGGAATGCAGAGACGATAGAAGCCGTTTGCAGGGCTCCAAGACCACCTGCTGCCAGTAATACTGCAGCTACTGCACCTTCAGTGACACCCCAGAATACCTTCAAGCCTGTTTTTGGCTCTAGGTCCCCACCGGAGGTAAGCATGCCCATGACAAAGGTTGCAGAGTCTGCAGAAGTGATAAAGAATGTACCAATCAAGAGCATTGCTAGAGAAGAAATCAGACCTGCCATCGGTAAGTTATGGAGCAAGGCAAACAGCGCTGTAGACATGTTTGCCGAAACAGCTTTAGCTATCTCAGCCCCGCCGGATACTTCTAGAGAAACAGCTGTTCCGCCCATAATAGAAAGCCAAATAAAGCTCAAAAGAGTTGGAGCAATCAGAACTCCCAGGATAAACTCTCTTACGGTCCTACCTTTGGATATCCTGGCAATAAACGCTCCCACAAAAGGTCCCCAGGCAATCCACCAAGCCCAGTAGAAAATTGTCCAGCCACCGACCCAACCAGGATTGGTACCAAAGGGGTCAGTCCAGAAACTCATCTGGACAATGTTTTGGAGGTAAGTACCCATAGTGTCAGTAAAGATATTAAGAATAGCTCTGGTGGGTCCTAAAAAAAGAACAAAGAGCATAATTATACCTGCTAAATACATGTTAATGTTACTTAAGAGTCTTATCCCTTTATTGATCCCCGTTACCGCCGAAATAATGAATAAAACTGTCATTACTCCGATAATAACTACAGTTGCACCAGTTGATTCCACAATATTGTAGACGTAGTTCAAACCGCTGTTGATCTGCATCGCACCAAGGCCCAAGGAGGTAGCTACCCCGAAAAGTGTGGCAAATACAGCCAGAATATCCACTGCTTTACCAATTGGTCCTTTAATTCCTTCGTCACCCAGCAAGGGGTGCAGTGTCGAACTAATTAGAGCAGGCAGCCGTTTGCGAAACTGGAAATATGCAAGGGCCATGCCGACTACCCCATAAATAGCCCAAGGGTGTAAGCCCCAATGAAGGAAAACGTAACGCATTGCCAAACCAGCCGATTCAAGAGAATTGCCTTCGCCAAAAGGCGGACTGGCATAATGATACATGGGCTCAGCAACACTCCAGAATACTAATCCGATACCCATCCCAGCGCTGAACAACATAGCAAACCAAGACCAGGTACTGTATTCTGGAACATCATCATCCTTACCCAACTTTATTTTGCCATATTTGCTCGATGCCACGACAATGCAAAAAACCAAAAACAGTGCAACAAACAGCATGTAAGACCAACCAAAATTATTTGTGAAAAATGCCATGGCGGCTCCAAAGGCTTTACCTGCTTGTTCTGGAATTAACGCACCCCACAGCACAAAAACAATGGCGATGATGGCGGAAATACCGAAAATACTCTTGTCAATCTTTCCAAACAAGCTATTGTTCATAATCTCAACCTCCTTGAATTTTTTAAATTTTCTAAATATTATTTCGGGAATTATGCACTAAATTATCTCTCTAACACCTTAAGCCTTGCCTCACCTCCTTTTTAGCTATTGGGTATACCCCGCAAGCTTAAAGTCCCCCGCTCCTACCTGAATTGCGGAAAGTAGATAGCCTCCATAAATTTATCCTGAAAATCTTTTCGTGCTGAAAGTTCAATGTATTTAACGCTGTCGGCTATCCTCCAGGCTCTCACTCTTGCATCTTCGGAGATAAGGACAAGCTGAGAACCAACTCCTGCGGCATTACCTACAGCGCGAATTCTCTCAAGGTCCAAATTAGGAACTAGTCCAATTCGCCATGCGCTTTCCTTCCTGATATAGGTGCCAAATGCACCTGCTAGCAAAATCTTAGTAATATCCTGTTCTCGAACACCAAGCTCTTCTAGAAGCACTTGAATTCCCGCCAGAATAGCACCTTTTGCTAATTGCAATTCCCGGATATCCTTTTGGGTAATTAGCAGGTCTTCATCCAGTCCATTCCCTTCGCAATAGTCCAGAATAAAATCAAAACCGCTGGCTCCAGGGACAATTCGCTTCCGAATCTGAACAGGAAGATCTATAGCCCCTTCCGGATCGGTAATCCGACCGGTATAATCGATTACACCTGCCTTAAGCATTTCTGCCACTGCATCGATCACTCCCGAACCGCAGATACCTACCGCAGGTAACGAATTAATGGTTTGCAGCCTTACATCCCCGGTGATGTCCACTCTCTCAATTGCACCAGGAGCTGCACGCATCCCAAACTTGATTTGAGCACCTTCAAAGGCTGGTCCAGCGGCAGTTGAACAAGCATAAAGCCCTTTTTCGGAACCCAATACCAATTCCCCATTTGTCCCGATATCTATTGCCAGTCTCAGCTCCCTACTTTTGTCCAAACCCGTAGCCAGTATAACCCCTACAGTATCCGCACCTACAAAACCCGCAATATTGGGAACAATAACACAGTAACCTTCCGGGTTGATCTTTAAGCCCAATTCCTGAGCCCTAATGTCTGCCACTGTTTTAAAAGCAGGTACGTACGGAGCTCTAGCTAGATATACTGGGCAAACTCCAAGCAGCAAGTGGGTCATTGTGGTATTACCTACTATAGTAATTTCATATATGCTTTCTTTTTTTATCCCTGCATCTTCAGACAACTTGGAAACTATCTCATTTAAAGCAGTTATTACCTTGGACTGCAATGTATAGAGCCCCTGATCCTCATTATCTACATAGGATATCCGGGAAATAACATCTGCACCATAGACCCGCTGCGGATTTCCCTCCGATTGAGTTGCCAAAACCTCTCCAGTCAAGAGATTAATGAGGGAACCAACCAGGGTGGTCGTTCCAATGTCGAAAGCAATTCCATACAGTTCAAGGGTGGTATCCCCTGCTTCAAGTGCAACTACTTCACCCTTACGGGCAACCACAGTAATGATGTGTTTATTTTTGCGAAGCATATCCGGAAGTATGCGTAATGCTTCAACCTTCATGGGATATGAAATACCCTCATGCAAAGCGCCCCATAATCTTTCCTGATCGGAAGCCGGCTTTTCCAAAGATGGCACCGGAACTATAATAGTAAACTTTACAAGCCTACCCTGGCGCCCATAGCTTGCTAATTCTGTTTGAAGCAGACTCTTGCGGCTTTCTTCTACTTTGGCCTGAGGCACTACCACTACCATATTCCGATCTACCTCTAAGCGACAGGCTAATTTACTTTCACCTCTAATATTACTTATTTCCTCAAGTTTTGTTATTTCAGTATCAAGGCTAGCCACTTCAATTTTACATTTACCACAGGTACCACGTCCGCCACAGGGGCCTTCTATATAAATGCCCGCTTCAATCAATGCTTTCATCAACGTATTGCCTTGGGTTACAGACAGTTCCATACCTGTAGGTAAAACCTTTACTTTAAAATTTTTCATGGTTAGCCCGCCCCCCCGGATTTTATAATGGAGAATGGAGAGTTGAGAATGGAGAATGAACAATTGTTTTTTTAATTCTCAATTTTCAATTTTCAATTCTCAATTGCTTTAATAAAGGCTTGAAGACTGCGGTCAATACTTGCATCAAGTTGAGGTGGCTGGTATTCATCCAATATCTGCCGGTATTTCTTCCCACTTTCCTCAAGGGCTGTAGGTGACCCTTTCATTTTCCAGTGGTCGTAGGTGCCCCTATGACTAATACCCGGCCTCCAAAACTCCTTCTTGTATGTGTGTAAGGTGTGATCCTGGTCTAGAAAATGTCCACCTGGACCAACCTTCGCTATTACCGGTAGAGCAAGAGTAGCTTCGTTTACTTCAATTCCTTTTTTTATTCTTAAAACCATACCGCATAATTCATCATCCATAATGAATTTTTCGTAAGACATGGTCATGTAATACTCGAGAATCCCAGCAGCATGCAGCACAAAATTGATACCGCTTTTTACCGTTGTTAGCAGGTTCATCATTGACTCCCAACCGGACTGGGCATCAGGAATTTTAGAATCACTAATCGCTCCGCCACCCCTAGATGGTAAGCCATAATAAGCAGCTAACTGTGCTGATCCACTGGTAATTAAAGAGGTTTCGGGTGCTCCAATGGCAAGAGAACCATATCTCATCTCTGTAATGGAAGAGGCCGCCCCGTAGACCACCGGAGCCCCAGGTCTGACCAGTTGCGCCAGCACAATACCAGTTAGTATTTCTGCATTTTGTATTGCTAAAGTGCCCGCAAGAGAAGAAGGCGAGGTAGCACCAGCCATACCAAGAGAAGCAACGATCACAGCCTGACCTGATTTTGCATATTCCATTAAGGCACCTAACATCCGTTCATCAAGAATTAACGGTGTAATAGTATTAATCAAACTTATTAAAGCCGGTTTTTCTACTATAGAATGCTCAGGTCCAAACAAAATCTGCACCATGGAAATGCTCTCCTGAGCTTTCTGTGAACCTGAAGCACTGCCCATAAAGCATTTATCCGAGTTTTTTATACACCCATAAATCATTTTAGCAGCTCTGATTTCATTGGGAAGATCATTTGGTTCGACTAGTACCCCACCAGTCATGCTCAGATTAAGACTTGCCCCGGCTAATTTGGCGAAATTCTCATAATCAAGAAATGTAGCTTTGCGTTTTCCCCTTTCCTTATCAGTCACGAAAGGTGCTCCGTAACCTGGAACAAGTACAGTGTGTGCACCACCAATCTTCACATTTTTTGCCGAGTTACGGGCAAATAATGTAAACTGTCTCGGTGCATTTTTAAGTTCGGTTTCAATCAATTTTGACGACAAGAAAACACGCTGCCCCTCTATCCGGGCACCTGCCTTTTTAAAAATTTCTAAAGCTGGTTCATACCGGACCTCAATCCCAGTATTTCCCAAAATAGCTAATGTAGTTTCATGGATTAATTCAATATCTTTTACCTCTAACACACTCCAACAAGGCTCAGGCATTCTAGCCCCTCCTTCTATTACCCACAGGGAACTTCAAAAAGTCCTTTACGATGGGCAGTAAGATACTTCATACAGTACTCATCCTTACCCAACAAAGCTTGGGAAGCATGGACAAACCCCATCATCACCTTGTCTAGCGGATCTAAGATATACGCATCCATCCCCATCGCCATGGTTTGAATCATGAAAGCTTGGTTTAAAATCTTTCTGTTGGGCAAGCCATATGAGATATTGCTTAAACCGCAAATACCATGAACATTGGGATAAATCTCTTTAATTCCATAAATGGTTTCAAGAACTTCCATCCCAGCCCTATCACCGGTGCTGACCGGTTTGACCAGAGGGTCAAGATAAATGTCGTCTTCTGCCACTCCCGCACTAGTTAAATCCCCAACAAGCCTTTTTGCAATTTCCAGCCGATCCGCGGCCGTTTCCGGCATTCCAGAATCATCCATACATAAAGCCACAATTTTAGTCTTATACTTGGTCACTAAAGGGAGAATCTGCTGAAACCGTTCCTTTTCAGCCGTAATCGAGTTAATCATGGGCTGGCCGTACTTCACCAGGGATAATCCAACCTCAATTGCCTTGGGATTGGGGCTGTCTAGACACAACGGTGTGGTAACCTGGGACTGAATAGTCTCAACTAACCAAGCCATTGTTTCCGGCTCATTGAATACCATGGTACCGCAATTGACGTCAACATAGTCAGCACCCGCATCCACTTGTTTCTGGGCCATTTCTTTAATAAAAGCTTCGTCCCTACTATCTACGGCCGGCTTGATAGCTTTTCTGCTGGTATTGATCAATTCACCAACTATGATCATGTTATTTCCTCCTCTAATAAGGTAAGGGGACACACCTCTAATGAATGTGGTCCTTTTTGAGGAATGTCCCCAACGAATGTAAGGGGACACACTTCTAATGAAGGTGTTCCTTTTTGAGGAATGTCCCCAACTAAAGTACAAAAAATTTATCCTTTACTCCGTTATCCTCCCATTTGGGACGCCCTATTGCAATTACTTCTATCCTTGTCTCAACATAGATATCATGTTTCCAACTGGTTCCTGCAGTAGTATAAATATCATTACAATTCACTATTAGCTGATAATCGGCTGCTCCCGCTTTTTCAGCAGCAAAAATAGCTTGTTTTTGTGCTTGGTCCAGCCCGTAGTCGCTGGCATCTTGTAAATATATAAAACCCTTGCGCTCCCAAGGAGCGTGAAGGATAAACCCGCCCTCAGCTCCAGGCTTAATCAGAAGCTTAACCTTTTCCACCACTTTACCGGTAGCTGCTCCAATAGCGTTGGCTATTTCCGCATGCTGTGGAATAATCAACTCCGTATGCAATCTTTCGGCTACTTGTGGTAGGTAAGCCTCGACAGGCGCACCAATTGCTATTATTGGAAATTTAATCTTAACGTTCATCTCTAGTGAATCATTAACCTTTGGATTTAAAACTTTATCAATGAAGTACATCGCGTCTGAGCTTTCTTTAAGCCAAAGAGTCTTTCCTTCAAAGTTGATAACACTTTGTATTATTGCCAGGCACAAATTCTTAATTATGCATTCCATTGCAAATTCCAGAAAATCTTGGTCACTTTTTCCTAGCCGCTTAGCCAAAATTTTTATTCCCAGCCGTGAGGCCTCCTGATTCCACTCAATATATGAACCGTTAGCATGGAGAATGTCTGTAGGAGTTACCGATACTCTTGCTAACACCCCAAGATTAACCAAGCGCTCAGGGTTAATCAAATTGGGGTCCTTACCAAGCTTTTTAGCTAGATAAAAAAGTGAGTGGGGCGTTTTAAGAAGCCTGATAATTTCCTCTTCCGTAGACGTCAGTTCCTCCGCTACTGTTTGTTTTAAAAGCATAAAACAGTCAGTAGACTGGGCAAATAATAGATCCCGCTCATTTTCTGCATGCTCCTGCAATTCACTAACTAAATAGGGATAACTAGAAGCCACAACTGACAGGGGCCAAACCCGTTGGGGACCAATAATCAGCCTTTTATCTTTTGTAACTTGCAGATAACTATCCCCACCCAAACCATAGGTATTGATTTCTGCAGCTTGGACTCTGGTAAGCCAGCCGCCTACCATCGCGCCTTCCTTATTTACCCTCGGTATGCCTTCCTGCAGGATGGCAATATCGGTAGTCGTCCCCCCCATATCCAGAACTAATGCTTCCTCCACTGCAGTAATAAAGGTGGCTCCAATAATGCTGGCAGCAGGACCTGATAGTATAGTCTCAATTGGTTTTTCCCGAGCCATAGTTTCACTCATAAGACTGCCATCGCCCTTAACAAGCATCAATGGCGCTTGGATACCCATTTCCGCTAAGACTAGTTTGACTGATTCGATCAAATCAGCGATAATCGGAATTAATTTAGCGTTAAGGACCGCTGTGACTGAACGCTCATGAAAACCAAGAGAAGTAGTAAGCTGATGAGCACAGACTACCGGAACTTCTAAAATCTCTTGAACTAAATCCCGTATTATTAGTTCATGTTCTGGGTTACGGATACTTAGATATCCAGATACAGCCAAAGCGCCAACTTTACCTCTAAACCCACTAATGGACTCGCGAGCTGCTTTTAAATCAAGATTAGCCAGAGGCTTGCCTTTAATATCATGCCCCCCCTCTAAAACAGTATAATGCTGTACAGGGAGACTCTTAACTGGTTCATGCCCAATTAGTATTAAACCCACTTCCGAACCGCGGCCTTCTACAATAGCATTAGTCGCCAAAGTTGTAGAGAGCGCAACCATCTTGATCGACTTTAAATCTTCAAACCGTAAAGCCTTGATGCAGCTTCTGATACCAACAGTTAAATCTTCTCTGGTAGTCAGTGCTTTAGCTTTAGTTTTAATTATTTGGCTCCCCGGTTCCAAAATTACTCCGTCAGTATAGGTTCCTCCGGTATCTATGCCCAACACTAATGACATGTTACTTCCTCCTAAGCATAACTTTATGAATTGGCTTCAGAATCAGGATTATCTCTGCATCCTAGCAGGTAATATCAGCTGCAATTAAGGGTTGCCTAAAAAGCAGGCAACCACTAAATCTTTTTACCTTATACAACCGAATTCAGTTTGCTTTCTGCCCGCTCAACAATCGCTCTAATCTTTTGTTGTATATCTTTAGGCAGCGGATCTGGTTCATAATTCAAGATGATATCTTTTACTTTTTCGTTAGCCATTTCAGTCAAAGTCTTACTGCCTGCAGCCTGCCACATTTCATAACGCTGCCTGTTAATCAGCTTCGGATACCAGGTTTCGGTCTTAAAATGCTTTAAGGTATGATCTTCTGCTAGGAAGTGTCCTCCTGGACCAACCTTATCAATCAAATCGATAGCCAATGTTTCATCATCCACCCGAATCCCCCGGACTAACCTTCTGGCCATACCAATAATATCGTCTGAAATAGTCAAAAGCTCCAGGCTTGCCGTAGAACCATACTCCACATAACCCACATCGTGGTTTAAGTTGGGTCCTGACATTGCGGTCATAGCGATAGACAATGCTGCTTCAATCCCTGCTTGTTCGTCACAACTACATGAATCAGTGCAACCAGCAGTCCCAAACATGGGCAGCTTCAGGTAATGGGCCATATCAGCCAATGCAGACATCAACAGGTTGAATTCCGGTGAGCCATAGGAGAAAATAGTAGTACTCATATCCATTACGGTAAATACGCCACCCATAATAAATGGTGCACCTTCACGGGTGTTTTGGTGTAAAACCAATCCGCTAAGGCTTTCTGCTAAACCGTTGGTCAATACCCCAGCCATTGTTGACGGAACTGTACCTCCAGCCATAACGCATGGCGTATATACTACAGGAAGGGCCTTTTTAGCAGCCAAAATTAATTTGGAAGCAGCTTCCCAAGCATGCTGCAAAGGTGAAATCGGTTCCGCATAAAGGGTCATAATTGGGTTTTTGCGCAGTTCTTCTTCGCCACCAACAATAATTTCACACATTTCAATAATGTCAGCAAAACCGTAAATATCGTGGGCGGTAGTAACAATAGGCTTACTAGTGTTTAATACCTGTGTTTCAAACTGATACCTATCAGAAATCAATAACGGTACATTTTGGACAATCCCCAAAGACATGACAAAATCAAGGTTTGGTAGTGCATCAATAACTTTACATGCCCACCCTACCGATTCTTTAGTAGAACGCTTTCTCTCACCAGTAAAGGGATCTATGGTAAACGGCGTATCTGATCCTGTACCGAAATAAGCATTATTACCTTCCAAAAGCACATCTCGGGAACCAGTACGGCTGTTACACAAAGTTACCCTATGAGGTACGGTTCGCAATGCCCGGTCAACCAGGTATGAAGGTATCCTAACTCGGTTTCCATCTACATGGCAGCCAGCCTTTTTCATTATTTGCAAAGCCTCATCATCATGATAAGTAACACCAGTACGCTCCAGTACCTCCTGAGCAGCCAATAATATCTCTTCACACTGGCTAGGGGAGAGAATGCTCAACATGGTGCTGGCATTTGCTTTATAGTTACTTCTAGTTCTCACTAAAATCTCTCCTTTCTTACCATAAGTTTAGCTAATGAGTCGCTTACAGAGGTCCGTAGCTGAAGCTGCATCTGGAGCAAATCCGTCAGCGCCAATTTCCTCAGCAAAATCATTGGAGATAGGTGCACCACCAACGATTACTTTCACTTTATCCCTAAGGCCCTCTTCCTTTAATACCTCGATTGTGTCTTTCATGGACAGCATGGTAGTGGTCAAAAGCGCTGACATGGCAATAATATCTGGTTTATGCTCTTTTACCGCTTGAACAAATTTTTCCGGTGAAACATCCACACCCAGATTGACGACTACAATTCCTGCACTCTCCATCAACATGCCCACCAGGTTCTTCCCGATGTCATGTAGGTCACCTTTGACAGTACCAATCACTACCTTGCCCGCTGAAGGAAGGTCGCACTCAGCAATCAAAGGCTTAACTATAGCCAGACCAGCATTCATAGCTCTTGCTGACATCAATACTTCAGGCACATACATTTCGCCGTTTTTAAAACGGGCGCCAACAACTGCCATGCCCCCAATTAGGCCTTTATTGATAATGTCCAGCGGATCAACACCGCTGTCTATAAAGTTTTTGGTTAAATCTTTTACTTGTGCTTCATTACCAGTGATCACACTGTTGGACAATTGTTCAAAGTTAGCCATTATTTTTCCTCCATTTCAATAGTTATTTTCTATCTTTTTTTGGCAGCTTCCCTGACCTCTGCTCTTGCAACGATAGCCTTAATTTCTGCCAGTGTTTTTTCCGGCAAAGGTTCTGCTCTGTGATTATTGATAATGTCCTGGGTCTTTTCCTTAACTCGTTGTCCTAAAGTCTTACTTCCGGTAGCTTTCCACTCGTCGTAGCGTATCCTGCTTATCAAAGTCGGCCACCAGGTTTCGGTTTTGAAATGTTTCATGGTATGGGCCTCACCCAGGAAGTGACCCCCAGGTCCGACATTATCTATAACATCTACAGCCAAGGTTTCATCATTTACTTCAATTCCACGTAAAATCCGCTTGACCATGCCGATAATTTCATCATCCATTACCATCAATTCCAGAGAACCAGTAGCTCCATACTCCATGTAGTTGCAATCATGAATAATGTTTGCTCCGCTGAGTCCGCCAACCAAAATGGAAAAAGCGGCTTCTAGTGACATCTGAGCATCAATAACCTTTGAATCCGTACAGCCACCAGTGCTAAAACATGGAATGTGTAAATAACGAGCAACATTGGACAACCCGGCCGACATTAAGCTCAACTCTGGCGCTCCATAAGCCAAAATACTGCTGGACATATCCATGGTCGAAATTAACCCGCCCATAATGAAGCTTGAGCCTTCACGGACTAATTGCCCAGCGACTAGACCCACTAAACTGTCCGCCACAGAGATTAAAATAGAACCAGCCATGGTAGCAGGAGCTACACCGCCAGCAAAAGTACAGGGAGTATAAATTATTGGAATATCATTTCTCGCCGCAAAGATGGCTTTATCAATAGCTTCATCTGAATGGCGCAGTGGAGGACTAGATTCGGAATAGAGAATAATAAATGGGCTATTCTGCAGCTCCTTTAAACCACCCCGGACTGCCGCTGCCATATCCACAATATCCTGGTACTGGTCAACTCCGAAACCCCAGTGGATTATTGGCTTGGTAGTATTAGTTACCAAAGCTTCAAAGCCATGTACGTCAGCCAAAGTAGGCGTAACGTCCATAGGAGTACCATTATCCATAGCATAGTCAATATTGGGAAGAGCATCACAGACAATTCCTGCCCGAACTGTATCAGATATCTTGGGTCTCCTTCTTTCGCTGGTAAACGGGTCGAGGGTATAAGTGTTGGTTGGCCCTGGACCATAATAAACATTGTCTCCTTCTAAAAACATTGAGCGTTTGCCGTTACGGTCACTAATGGCTATCCGAGAAGGAGCAGTTCTTACTGCCCATTCCACCAACCGTGAAGGGAAGCGAACCCGATTACCCTCTACACGGCATCCTCCCTTGGCAAAGATCTCCAATGCTTCTTTGCTGTAAACGTCTGCACCGGTTCTTTCCAAAGCTTCAAGGGCACCATTATAAATTTCCTCACACTGAGCATTACTCAACACCTTAAACTGAGGTGTCTGATTCACTTCGTAATTTGCCCTGACATATGAACTTTGACTAGTCAACTGTTACCTCTCCTTTCTCAAACGCAGATGTTAGCTTTTGAACTGCTTGTAAAGTTCTTAGCTGGAAGCTGCATCTCCGCAGATAAGCCAATTAATCAGCCATCCGCTTTTAGTACAGCTAAGTTCCTTAAATAATCCCCTCCTTTAGCTATTAAAAATTAGGCCGAACAATCAGACTAGATTAAAAATTCTGATAAATCAAACCCCATTATTTGCCTTCTTTTTCTGAACTTGTTAAAAATCATTCTTCTTTTAACAGTATTTCCCCTATGTAAGATTGCATGATATCTGGTAATTTCCTATTCAAATGCAAAAATATTACCATTGCAGGAAGTATATACAGCAAAAAAAATGCCCCATGAAGTAACAGAAATTAATCTGTAAAACCTCACAGGGCTTGACTCTAATCTGCTTTTTAATCATTTATTTAACCTTTATTTAATATTTCTTTTAACTCCTCGGCATACTTTTTACTTTTTATATCTTCAGTAACAAATTCGACTTCATCGATTGAGCCTGCACCCAGTCCTAATTCCACAGCCCTTCTAATCTGGTCTTGTGCAAAAATCGGGGTATTCATAATTAAATTATTTGAACCCATTTTCTTCAAAACCGCCAGTCCTACAACATCCAGAGCCACTCTATCTTTACTAGCTAGAATAACCTTGGCTTGTTTAACGCAACCTGTGGCAGGACCGCCAGCGGTAAAGGCTTCCACTCCATCCATTAAAGTTACGTCGGGTGTAAAAGCAACATTAATTTCTGCAATCATTTCTCCCATCTGAAAAGACTTATGGAGCTCCGGCATATAGGGAAATCCCCGGCGCGGGACTAAACCAACTGCTAGTTTAAGACTCATACTGATTACTCCTCCAAACCCATGGGTCTTTAAACAGCAGGTATTTACTATAGCTTCAGCTTCTTTAATCACCTTGGGTATAATAAAACCGTTTTTCCAGTGCAGCCCTTCTTGATTAAAATGTATATAATCCTCTTCGGTTAATTCATCAAAATTAATTATATTGAAGCCTAATTGGTTTTGTAATTTATAGATGCCCTTTTCCTTTAAAACATCCACGGTAAGAGGTGGTCCACTACGCTCCGCTAAAGTCAATTCCTTTGCTTCTTTTTCCTTAAGCCAGTTAAAAATTGCTACTAAGGTATCATTATGAGTTGAAGCAGGTGTGGCATCAGCGGTGTTAAAATTAGGCTTAACTATGACCTTTTTATCTTTAAAATCAAGCCCTTCAACCATTTCTAAGGCTCGGCGGGTACCTTCTACCCGATTATCGGTTGACACAAGAAATACTTTTGAGATATTACCCGTCATTATACAAACCCCATCCTTCCACTTTTAAAATGTCACAAAAAAATTTCATTATTTTATATTTATTTTACCCTTTTATTTTTCACTACTAATATTTAAATCCCTTCTTTTCTTAGAAAAAAATCTGTAGACCATTTATACTAATCGACCAGTCGCAACCCCAAAGCTTTTGCAAAGAGAAGTCCATCTTTATATTCATTAGTGCTTAGTCTTCGTGATATTTCCTCATATTTATAAGCCTGATGGGAAGGGGAATATTGATCCATCAAGTTAACCAGACAATCTGGTGATAGCTCCTTTTTTATAAATGTTAACACCCCTTTAGTATCTTCAAGGCCCCCCGGCATCATTAAATGTCTTATGAGCAATCCTCGATAAGCTATTCCTTTTTCATCTAATTTCAGTCCTCCGACCTGGCGATCCATTTCTTTTAAAGCTTTTTTTACCTTATCAGGATAATCTTTTACTTTTGAATATTTTTGTCCTAGCTCAGCAAGATGATATTTGAAATCCGGCATATAAATATCAATTACACCTTCTAAAAGATATAGTGTTTCGATTTTCTCATAACCGCCACAATTATATACTAAAGGTAATCTTAATCCCTTCTCCACTGCAATTAATAATGCTTCTAAAATATTTGGTACAAAATGGGTAGGAGTAACAAAGTTAATATTATGACACCGATACTTTTGGAGTTTTAGCATGACTTGAGCTAAATCTTCATTAGTAATTACTTCTCCTTCTCCACCAAAGCTCAGTTCACAGTTTTGACAAAAAACACATTGCATATTACAGTAACCAAAAAAGATGGTACCAGATCCATTTTTTCCGACTAAAGGTGCTTCTTCACCAAAATGAGGTCCAAAACTGGATACTACTACTCTATCTGTTGCACGACAAACCCCAAGGACCTTTTGTCTATTAATTCCACACATATGAGGGCATAAATTACATTCTGTTAAATGTTTTTTTGCTTTTATTACCTTCTCCTTTAATAATATATTTTTAAGTTTAAGATAATTTGGTTCATAGCTCACTTCCATTATTTATTCACCTTTCATATATATTTTTTATTACTAGTAATATTTGCAGAAATGACTTTTATATTATTAGAATGCTTGTGTATAAAAAAGAAAACACGGTGAAAAAATAAGAAAAAAAGAAGGGGGAAAAGTTAATAAAATGAGTCAACATATACATTGTATAGTCAATGACTGTCACTATTGGAAACAAGGAAATCTTTGTGTAGCAAATGAAATTCTGGTAACTACTGATAAGTTTGGTGCAAATCAGCCTGAAAACGTTGATGCAAGTATGTCAAATCAACTTACTGCTCAATCTGCAGGAAGCTGTATGGAAACATGTTGTAAATCTTATATTCCAAAAGGTTCAAATAAAATTACGCAAGACGGAATTAACAAAATTTTTTAGTTGAATTTTCTTTGTCTTGAATTAAAAAGAGAGTACCCGATTGGTATTAAACCAAGCTGGTGCTCTCTTTTGGTAATTATTATTACACCTTTATAAAGAACTAGATTGCCATTTAATATCTTCATAAAAATTTGCTCTTGCTGCATGATAATAAGGCATAGCATATAAAAATCCTAATCCTAAAGTAAAAATACCTAAAATAAACCAGCCTAAAAAACTAAACCAAAGAGAAAGTAGCCTTAATTTATTTCCATCCATCATTTCCTTACTTTTTGATATAGCTTCAATAGGACGAATTTCCGGGTTATCATGCATAATATAAAATGCCATAGAATATTTAAGCAAGGCGATAAAACCAGGAATAATTAAAAGTAAGAACCATAAAAATGCAAAAATAATAATTAAAAGGTTCAGAATGAAATTATTAAAGAAATATTTAAAGCCACTAAATAGATCTGCAAATGCAATTTGTTCCGTTCTTGCTAACTTCAGGAAAAAAGCTGCCAGACCAAAGTTTATTGGTCCTCCAATAATAAAACTCACCAATCCTCCAAATGAATTCGAGCCGTTGTCTGCTTTTATGAGTTCACCATTTTGCCATACATAATCAGCTGCCTCTCTCCCGCCATTACCAGTAAGAGCATCTGTCAAAAACCAAGCTAACAGCCATACAATAATTGCAGTAGGCCAATTACCTCGGAGGTTGTTTCTCGCTAGTTCTTTAAGCTCAATATTCCCCATTTACTTCCCTCCAAAATGCAAAAATTTACCTATAAGCTATTATACAAAATAAATAGGAATTAATGAATAGAAACGTGTTTTCTACCTCCTTTACCGGGCTTTATATATTTTGAGATATAATTGTATTATAATAGTTGGATAGTAGTTATTCTAAATAAAAAGGATGTCGTTTATGGAAAATGTTAGATTAACAGAATACAGCCATGGTGCTGGTTGTGGCTGCAAAATTTCTCCAGCTATTTTAGAGTCAATATTAACAACAACACATAAATCAATCACTTATCCAGAACTACTTGTTGGAAACAGCAGTAACGATGATGCAGCTGCCTATGATCTGGGAAATGGAACCTCCGTTCTTAGTACCACCGATTTTTTTATGCCCATCGTAGATGATCCCTTCACCTTTGGTAAGATTGCTGCGACAAACGCCCTTAGTGATATTTATGCAATGGGTGGTAAACCACTTATGGCTATTGCAATATTAGGGTGGCCAATTAATGTTCTTTCTGCAGATGTAGCTAGACAGGTTATCGATGGGGGTCGTACAGTATGTGATGCCGCCGGTATTCCTCTTGCAGGTGGACACTCAATTGATTCACCAGAGCCAATCTTTGGACTGGCAGTTACTGGCATTGTTAATAATGAACAGCTAAAACAAAACAACACAGCTATTGCTGGCTGCGAAATATTTCTAACCAAACCCCTCGGTATTGGTATATTAACGACTGCACAAAAAAGGAAAAAAATCCAGCCTAAACACATAGATATTGCAATTGAAACCATGTGTACCCTTAACAAAATCGGTGCAAAGCTCTCAGTGTTAAACGGTGTTGTTGCTTTAACTGATGTTACAGGGTTTGGATTACTTGGTCATTTAGGTGAGATTTGTAAAGGTAGTGGTATTTCAGCTATCATTAAATATGACCGTGTTCCATTATTACCAAATACAAAAAAATATCTTGCAATGGATTGTGTACCAGGAGGAACAATAAATAACTTTAATAGCTATGGACACACCATTGAAAAAATGACCGAAGAACAAAAATTCATTTTGTGTGATCCGCAAACCTCTGGTGGACTACTCGCCATAGTCAAAAAAGAGAATGTCCCGGAATTCTTAAAAATAACAACTAGCGCTAGTTTATCATTAGAGTCTATTGGCCAAACCTGTGAACCTAGTGAGAAGTTAATCAAGGTAATATAATAATTCAGTTCTACAGTGCTACAGTGCTACAGAAAAAAAGTGCAGTTTGTAAATTATCAAAAGATGGAAGTGTAAAATGTTATGACTAGTACAAGCAATGATTTTGAAAGAATTGTTATCCAAGAAATACCACTTATAGATGTCCGTGCACCAATCGAATTTAAGAAAGGTACCTTTTTAAATGCCATCAATTTACCACTAATGAATGATGACGAAAGACACTTAGTAGGAATCCAATATAAAGAAAATGGAAATGAAGAAGCCGTCAAATTAGGGCATCATTTAGTATCTGGTGAAAAGCGTCAAGCACGAGTTGACGCCTGGACCTCGCACCTTAACAAGCATCCTAATAGCATGCTCTACTGCTTTAGAGGTGGTATGCGCTCTAGTATAAGCCAAGAGTGGATTTATGCGGCAACTGGAAAAGAAGTTACTCGACTGGAGGGTGGCTATAAGGCTTTTCGAAACTATCTTATAAGTAAACTCAGCCCTTCAGAGCAAAATAGTACACCGATTTTACTTGGAGGTAACACAGGTTCTGGTAAAACACTATTATTGAAAAACCTTGAGAATTCAATCGATCTTGAAGGTATTGCTCACCATCGAGGTTCGTCTTTTGGTAGGTATGTTACACCACAGCCTACTCAAATAAACTTTGAAAATAACCTTGCCTATGCCCTTATTCAGCATAAACATCAAGCTTATCGTTATATGATACTGGAAGATGAAAGTCCAAATATAGGTAGATGTTTTATTCCCCAACCTTTGTTTGAATATTTTAACAGCGGCCTTTTCGTACTTATAGAGCTGCCTGTTGAGGAACGTGTCAATATTACTATGGATGAATATGTGGTTGAATCACAAGCTTATTATCTTGAATTATTCGGTGAAGATCAAGGGCTACTTGAGTGGTATAACTATATAAGCGATAGTATAAACAGAGTAAAAAAACGGCTCGGAGGCGATCTTTACAAACGCATTATGGCTTCATTTGAGCTTGCCTATAAAGAACAAGTGCTTTCAGGAAGCAATTGTTTGCACAAAAACTGGATTGAAATACTTCTAAAAGAATATTATGATCCGATGTATGAATATCAAATACAAAAAAAATCTAAGATAATCTTATTTAGAGGTAATACAGATGAAGTTTTAGGGTACTTTAAAACCTTTTACAGCGGAAGGTTTTAAGAACATAGCCCCCTATTACACTAGCTAAAGATAAAGAACCCGATCGGAGGATCGGGTTCTTTATCTTTAAATGGAAAAGTTAGTTTTTACGGCAGGAACTGTTTTAGAATATCCAAGGTAATATACTTCTACTTTGTAATTTCCTTTTGGAAGCTCGGGTGGATAAATGAAACTATAATACGGACTGTTTGGGTAAAGTTCCCTCGTATAAGCAGATTGTACAAATTTAATGCCCTCTGAGAACTTCCAAACGTAGCCGTTATCTCCTCTAATAATAACATCAACAATTTGGCTAGTCGGAAGCTGGAATTTCATTACTTGATTTGAAGTATTTTCTGCTGAGAACACTATTTTGGGTTTGGTTTGGGTACTATACCAAGCACTGAAACTCAATCTATTCTTTGCAATTTTATTATCTAGGCTTACTTTAATAGAAGCTGCTGGAAGTTCTATGCCATTTAAACCATTAAAATATGCTTTTAATGTATACTTTCCAGAAAATTTCTTAGGAAGCTCTGCTGAATAAAGCTTGGTTTTTCCAGGTGCAAGCCATTCCGTTTTCAAAGCTTGACCGTAAAACTTACCATCGGAATATTTCCAGACACTTTCACCTTTATTATTTGCTAATTGAAAATCAAATTCTTTAGCATTGGAGAAAGATAATTTTGTATAGTTTACGCCGGTATTTTGCAGCAGCAAATATGCTTTATTAGCATCCTTATCATACCAGAGACTGTACTTAAGAGGGTCTTCAATGCCATTACTAACAGTAATATTTAGACTAGCAGCTGGATTGCTTCTTGTTGGGCTACCTTCGAAATATGCATGCAAATCATATTTTCCATTGGTTAATTTAGGTAGTTCTATTTTAAAGAATTTAGCTTGACCTGGCTGGAGTTTTTCATTTCTTAATGCCAGGGTATAAATTTTCCCCTCTGAGGCCTTCCAAATTACCTGGTTATTTTTCTTAATTTCCAGGTCAAAGTCTTTTCCAGAAGGAAACTGAAGATTTACCGTATTTTTGGTTGGATTAGTAACCAAAAATTGAGCTTCATTTGTCTTTTGGTTGTAAAAAAGGAAATATTGTAGTTGGTCCTTTTGTACTGCCGCCTGAGCTTGAATTGGTGCCAACAAAATTGGCAAAAAGAGCGCAAAAATAATTACTACGGCACTGATTTTAGAGATTTTTTTCATTCATCATTCCTCCATGTTGTTTTTAATTTGTGTTTAGGAATTCCTTACATACCATTAGACTTGTTTAGTATAGAAAAGTTGCAAGGGGATTGATGGCGTTTATTCTAAAAATCTCCACTATAACCTAAATTGCTAGGGTTAAATTCTATTAATGGGATCAAAATAGAATGACCCCGATACATACCGGAGTCATCTGATAGCTCTATGATTAAATTATATCCCTTTAAACTAATATAATCCACTTTCCATAGGCCCGTCGGTAAATACATGGCCCAAATGAGAATCCTCTACTCTACTTCTGGCTTCAATACGGTACATGCCACTGCTGGTATCAGTCAAAAATATTATCCAGCAGAGATTCCAACTTTACTCTCTCGGGATCATAACGGACATGCACTGTTTCGGCATGTCCGGTCTTCCGGTACATAAAAGGGATTTAGACAAACAGAAAGCCGAGTGAAATTAGCTCACACACGGCTTGTAGGGTTTGGAAAGTATTCATTATTAAGCCAAGAACGTAATAATCTTTATATTTTTCTAAATTCATCTTCCACATATTTTATCATTTTTAGCAGACAACCTTCTTGTTCAATATAAAGTCTTTGCGCCTCTTCCAAGCTTACCTTTTTAAACTTTACACTGTCCCCATACATTAATTGGGCGATCAATGAAAGATCAACTGAAATTACATTAGCAAGCTTCGTATAGCCACCTGTTGTTTGGCGATCTGCTAACATAATAATAGGCTGTCCATGACCAGGAATTTGTATTGCACCCGGAGCAATCCCGTCAGAAATTATATCTGGCCCCATGCTGTGTTTTATAAGAGGCCCCTCAAGTCTATAGCCCATCCTATCATTCTGATTTGTAACCTTATAAGTAGAAGATAAAAATTTATCTATCTCTTCCTTAGTGAAACAATCATCCTGGGGTCCTAATACTACTCGAACTTCCCTTTTTCCATAGTCCGGAATAAACTCTTCTGGCAAAGAAATGGTTCCCAAAGCTCTATATTGTTCTGTTTTACCACATAACAATATATCCCCTTTAAGAAGCTTTCTCCCCTCAAAACCTCCGATTTTTCCCCTAAGATAAGTGGATCTGCTGCCCATAACTAGAGGTACATCTATTCCCCCCACTATAGCTAGATAGGCTCTGGAGCCCTTCTTAAGGGATGCAAATACCAATCGATCTCCTGTTCTAAATTCGAAGGACTGCCAAGGTTTGATTTCTCTGCCATTTAAGCTTGCTCCTAAATCAGCACCGGTTATTCCCGCGTATCCTTTACCTGAAAACGTTAAAGCAAACCCCGGAAAAGTGATTTCTATTACTGCCTCATTCCTATTATTACCCACTATAACATTAGCTGTCTGCATTGCGAAAGCATCCATAGCACCTGCCACTGGCATGCCAAACCTTTGAAAACCAAAGCGGCCTTTATCTTGTACCGTAGTAAGCATTCCTGGATTCTCTATAATAATTTTTTTATCCAAGCCGTTCACCATCTCTTTGTTGAGGATATCTCTTGACCCGGTATTCACCTGTCACCAGTTTCTCGCATATTTCTGTATACTCCTCTATATTTACCGGCACAAATCTAAGATAATCCCCAGCCTTTAATAGGAATGGCTCTTCCAACTGAGGATCAAACAGCCTAACAGGAGTTTTACCAATCAACTGCCATCCACCCGGACTGCCAATGGGATATATCCCGGTCTGATTGGCAGCTATCCCTACACTGCCTCCAGTTATTTTCTCCCTCGGAGACTCTAATCTAGGTGTCGCAATTTTTTCCGACATACCGCCAAGGTAAGGAAAGCCTGGAGTAAAACCTAACATATATATTAAATAATCGGTTCCACTGTGAATAGCAATTACATCCTCTATTGAAAGACCGTTATGCTGGGCAACGTAAGTAAGATCAGGTCCGTACTCTCCCCCATATACAGTAGGAATTTCAGTAACAAGAGGAGGTGAAAAACTTATCTCATCTTTAATATTTTCTAATTCCTGTAAAAACTCAATAATACTATTAAAAGAAACAATACTAGGATTATAGGTGAAAAGAATAGAGCGATAAGTAGGTATCCATTCTATCAACCCATGAATTCTATCCTTCTCCAACAAATTAATAATTTTCCGGATTTGATTATTAATCTGAGGATTAATTTCTTTTCCAAACTCCATTATTAAATTACAATCACCGGAAGGCAAAAATCTAATTTTTTCATACATCTGTCTCACCTCTGCTTTAAAGCCATTACCTTTATGCCGGCATCATTAAGGACCTTTCTGATATGCTCTACTAACTCTTTAGCCTCTTGGTTGTCCCCATGGACACAGATACTATCTGCTTGTAAATTTATTTTTCCGCCATCTAGAGCTGATACTTGTCCCTGGAGAACCATCTCCAGCACCCGTTCAGCTGCCTCTTCCTTATCATGGATAACTGATCCCGCTATCTCTCGGGAGACAAGGACTCCCTCAGAAGTATAATGTCGATCAGCAAATACCTCACTGGCTGTGCGCAACCCAATTTCCTTTCCAGCTTTAATCAGTTGCGAGCCTGCTAACCCCATTAATATTATCTCCCTGTCCACTGCAAAGACTCCTTCTGCTATCGCCCTCGCCAACTTATAGTCTTTTGCCGCCATATTATAAAGGGCCCCGTGGGGCTTAACATGCTGCATTTCGCCACCTAAAGCCTTTACAAAACCATTAAGGGCACTGACTTGATAAATTATATAAGCCTTTGCTTCCCTGGGGCTAATAACCATATTACGCCTCCCAAACCCCAATAAATCAGGGAAACCAGGATGGGCACCAACTGCTACATTATTTTCTAAAGCTTTTTTTACTGTATCTTCCATAACCAAAGGATCACCAGCATGAAATCCACAAGCAATATTCACTGAAGTTACATAGGAGATAACTGCTTCATCATTCCCTATTTTATAAATTCCAAAACTCTCCCCAAGATCACTGTTTAAATCAACCCGAGCCAATTCTTCCCCTCCTTAAATATCTAATTGGTATCCGTCCTATCTACCTTATCATCATATTGGGCAGTTTGAGAACTATTTCCGGATAAACGGTTATAACTACCACCACAAGGAGCAATATAATAAAGGAAGGCAGTGCATACAAAGCAATTTTGAAGATACTCTCATTGACAAGGCCATTTATGACAAAAAGGTTAAAACCTATTGGTGGTGTAATCTGTGCTACCTCAATCATGATGATCAGGTAAATCCCAAACCATAGTGGATCAAAACCTGCCGCCAAAATCAGAGGTAAAGCTAATGGAAGACTCATTACAATCATTGAAAATCCATCCAACAAACATCCCAAAACTAAATACATAATTGAAAGGATAAAAATCAACTCATATTTTGATAGCCCTAGGGTCCCGATAAATTGAGTCAGCTTAGCTGGAATACCTAAGTAACCTACGGCCACTGACAAGAAAGATGCTCCGCAAACTATCAGCATAATCATACAGCTGGTTTTTACCGATCCCAAAACAGATTCCCTAAAAACATTGAAATTTAGGCTACGGGAAAGTCCCGCAAAAATTAGGGCCCCAACCACACCTACTGCGGCTGCCTCAGAAGGGGTAGCCCATCCTGTATATATACTCCCCAGCACTAAAACAATCAAGCCAATTACCGGTAAAAGCTGGGGAATTGTTTCCAATCGATCAGTCCAGGTATATTCAACTTCTCTGACAGGTGCTAATGATGGATTTTTAATACACCGGAGAATTGTATATCCGCTAAAAGCACTAGCCAATATGAGGCCAGGCAGAACACCGGCAATAAATAACTTACCAATACTAACCTCAGCCACGATACCATAAACCAGCATCATCATACTAGGAGGAATTAAGAAGCCCAATGTTCCAGCTCCGGCCAATGAACCCAGGCAGAGGGCTTTATCAAAGTCTCTTTTCATTAGTTCCGGCAAGGTAATCTTACCCACAGTTGCTGTAGTAGCAGCAGATGAACCACTGACAGCAGCGAAAAGAGTACAGGCGACAATATTAACGTGAATTAAGCTTCCTGGAAGATTATTCAACCATGGAGATAACCCTTTAAATAAGTTCTCAGAAATCTTACTGCGGAAGAGTATCTCACCCATAAAAATAAATAAAGGCAAAGCCATCATGGTGGAACTGCTTGTACTATTCCACAAAATATTATTCAATATAAGAAAAGGTGGACTACCGGTAAAAAGGGAAAATGCAGCCATACCTACTAAAAATAATGATAATCCAACCCAAATAGTAGTTCCAAGAAATAAGGCTAATAGACCCAATATAGTTATAGATACAATAAATAGACTCAAAGCTCAAATCCCCCCTTATTAAAGATTATCTTTCTATATAGTTAACGTCCCAGGGTATTGGACTCTACTGGCTGTTCAATGACTGCTCCTGAACGCAGAACCATGACGGACCGCAGAAATTCCGCTAAAAACTGTAGAGTAATAACGAAACATCCTAAAGGCATAAAAAACTGAGGAACAGCCAGATAAGTTGAAGATATTTGCATTGACCGACTTTGAGTAACTACCGCATCCCAGAAAAAATTATAGGTAGTTCCGGTAATTATAGCAAAAAAGACAAACCCAATTAAATAACTATACATATCTAGAACTATCCGTGCCCTTCCCTTAACCAAACCATGGAGAAAGGTCATACGGATATGTCCTTTTTCCTTCAAGGTATAAGCTAAGGCCATAAAGGTGATGGCAACCATGAGATAACCGGAATATTCTTCAGTTATATATAAGGTTTTATTAAAAACAGACCTTAAAATAACCTCCATAATCACAAGGGAAAGACCAATTAGCATCATAAAGCCAGCTAAAAATCCGAAAATCTGGGTAATTCGGTCACACCAGCGAATAATTTTTTCCATCATCCACATCTCTCCTAAAAAGACATAAACCAGTCTCAAAGATTAGAAATAGCATTTAATTATATCTATAAATACCATTTTTCAATTAAGAAAATAGAGCAGCAGACAAACCATGGTATGTCGGCTGCTCCTGTTTACACTAATTAACGACCCACCTGCTTATTAAACTTTTCAATTACCTCTTTTGCCTCAGGAGGTGCAGTTTTTAACCAGTCCTCCCTAATGTTTGTAGTAATTACCGATAAATCATTGAGGAATTCTTTGCTAGGCTGAACAGTAATAATACCATTATCATTACACAATTTTTCCTTTTCTTTGTCTAATTCAGCAACCATTTTCCACATGCTTTCTTCCATTTCTTTACCTAGTTTAACTAAAGTATCTTGGGTTTCCTTATCTAATTTCTCAAATTCTTTAAGGTTCACTGTCACCATATTAGTGGCCATAGTAACATTGACGGGTGCATAATATTTTAACACTTCCCAGAACTTAGCATCTACTGCAGTAGGTGTAGAGGTTAGAACAGAGTCAATTACTCCTGTTGCCAAGGATGAGTATACCTCGCTGAAAGGCAGGGGATATGGAGTAGCTCCCACAGCTTCCACAACTAAAGCACCATTCTTGTCATAAGTCCGGGTTTTTAAGCCTTTCATATCAGCCAAGGATTTTACTTCTTCTTTCGACCAAACTCCTGCTGCAGGCCAAGGTGCCACATAAAGAATTTTTTGATTCCACTTTGTTGCTGCTTGATCAAAATATGGACGGGCTATATCATTTAAGATTTTGCCTTCCTCAAAACTTTGAATAAGGAAAGGAAGAGTAACAGTCTCAAAAAGAGGCTCATCTCCAGCTACACCACTAACTAAAATATCAGACATAGGAACAAGTCCATCCCGAACTACTTTTAATAACTCTGGACCTTTATAACCTAAAGCACCACCGCTTTGAACGGTTATATCTACTTTTCCATTGGTTGCTGTCTTTACTTTTTCAGCAAATTCAACTAAGCCAACACTGTGATGATTATTGGGAGGGTACACAGTATTTGCTATCCATTGTACAGGCTTAACATCTTCAGGTTTTTTCTCTTCTACAGGTTTGCTTCCACCACAAGCAGTAATAACCATTGAAAAAACAACTAAAAACAGAATTAATGTTATAAGACGCGATTTCTTAACCATTATAAACTCCCCCTATTTTTTATCTTCTTATTTTTATTTCATACTTAAATCTAACTGAAAAGAAGCTAATCCCCGCGTTACTTATCCCCCCTTAATAAGCATTAAAATCTTTATGTATGAATCTTTATGATATGAATCTTTTGACTAATGTAGCACATAAAAAAAGTTCCTGTCTTGTATTATACAACAGGTATATAGTATTATCTAGACCCCTGGTCCATTTTCTGAAAATTATACAATATACATAAATTTAACTACTAGCTTACTAGAAAAATATGCTATAATCCTAATAAATAATATTGATAGGGGAATAACATGCCAGTGGAAAATAATATTATTAAAGCTATCAAACTATTAGATTTTTTTACAACTGATAGACCAAACCTTGGATTAAACGAACTAGTTCGACTTAGCAGTTACCCAAAAGGTACTGTTCATCGTTTACTAACAAGCTTAGAAGATTGCGGACTTGTGTGCAGGTGTCATGAATATAACGATGATCGCCGTTATAGACTAGGCATTAAGATTTTTGAACTAGGAATGCGTGTTTACCAAAACTTTGATCTAAGTAATGCTGCACTACCTATCATGAAAGAATTAAAGGCTGAAATAAATGAAGCTATCCATTTGACCATTCGAATAGAAAATGAAGCGATGTACTTTGAGAAAATCGATACCGACCATCCGGTACGACTCTATACAAAAAAGGGACGCCGCACACCCCTCTATGCAGGAGCTAGCGGCAGAATTCTTTTAACCTATTTATCCGATGAGAAAATTCATGATTATTTATTAAACCATCCCATAGAGCAGTTTACTCCAAATACACCAGCGACTATCGAAAATATTTGGGACAAAATAAAAACTACCAGAGCCCACGGATATACCTTGAGTATGGAAGAACTTTGCCCTGACTCTTGGGAGATTGCCATCCCTGTTTTTAACAGTCTAGAATCTGTGGTAGCTTCCTTAAGTATAGCCGGTCCTATGTCCCGCTACACTCAGGACTTGATAATCCATTATATCCCCAAACTAAAAAGATCAGCTGAGCTGCTGTCCCAACAGATAGGATCCCTGTCTAGTTTTAGTGCATAAAAAAGAATGACAAGCTAATCTTTTCTTTATGCACCGTCATAATTAAAGTCAATAAATTAACAAATAGCACTAAATAGTAGCCCCCATACATCTTAGGAAGGGTGGCAATCGCCACCCTTCCTAAATTTTGGTTCCTTGCCATATTGTCAACTCGCCCACAGGATTTATCCTATTATTTCTCCTCACAGATAGCAAAGAGAAAACCGGTATGGAGATTAATCACACACTAGCTTATGACATATGGAGAGAATCGCCGTATAGCATGAAGAGTTCTATAATAGAATAAACTTTTCTTATCTTATGTATAACAATATTTTGTGCAAATTGCCTGACTTTTCAGATATTATTTTCTTGAATATAGGTTATAATAAGATTAAAGGAGTGATTAAATATGTATGAATTTTTTGTGAAGCTTGTAGATACTAACGGCGTTGTTTCTCCAGACAAGGTTTTTTATGATAAGCATGAGGCAGAAACATATGTTACAGAACAAGAAAAGCATAGTACCGGTTGGGAGTTGCAAATTTTTACATACCCAATAGGAACCGTGATTTTGTAAACCCACCCTTACTCCGAAGTAAGCTATTATTTCTGATAAATTATTAGAATTATCAAATATTATTTATTATAGAATTTTTTGATAATGAGAGCAGGCTTATTTAAGCTTGCTCTTTGTTTATTATGACAGTCCAATTAAATTATACGAAATAAAGGCGATAGTTTAGCATAAATATCTGCTAAACTATCGCCTTATTATACTAGCACTTAAGTGAAGTTCCAAAAAGACATATCTTAGAGAAAATTATGCTTTAATATTTAAATCTGCTGATCCTACACCATCTTCTGATATTTTTGCAATTGAGAAACCGGTATAGCCATAAATAGCATTTATAATTATTACTAAATACGCAAAGAAAATATATGGTATAAACTGAATAGGTTCAACTCCTAGAATATTGTGAGCAAAAATTGCCGGAACACTCCAAGGAACTAAGTTGATACCAACTGTCCCAGCTGCTTCTGCAGCTCTAGAAAGATTTTTAGGATGCAGATTTCTCTCCTTGAAGGCTGGAACAAACATTCTTGCGGGTACAATAACTGCCAATAGTTGAGCACCGGTTGCAAAAGCAATCGCTAAACCACTAAATAAAGTTGCTAACATAAGCTGACCATTTGATTTAACTCTTTTCATTATAGAATTAAGTATAACTTCCAAGGAGCCTATTTTTTCTAATATACCACCTAAAGCAGTTGCAAAAGTGAGAAGAATTATTGTTCCACCCATAGAAACAATTCCACCACGGGATAATAGGCTATCAACCATTGCTATTTCTGTGTTACTCTTGTAACCAGAGGTCACTGCATTTAAGATGCCCCCAAAACTAACACCTTGGAAAAACATAGCACAAAGGACCCCTAAAAATGATACACAGACTAAAGCTGGGATCGCAGGAACCTTTTTAATTGCGAGTATTATAGTAATAATAGGTATTAATAATAACAGTGGACTAATTGTAAAAGAATTTTCTAAACCGGTAAAAATTGCTTGGATTTGTTCTGGTTGCACCATTGAGGATGTAGCGTACTTCAAACCAATAAAGTAGTACATTATAAGAGATATAAGAAATGCCGGAATAGTATCCCATAGCATATGCCCGACATGTTCAAAAAGTGTGCACCCAACCATTGCCGGTGCAAGGTTCGTTGTATCAGAAAGGGGAGATAGCTTATCTCCAAAATAAGCACCTGATATTACAGCTCCTGCTACTAAAGGTGCAGGAAAGCCCATACTTACACCTGTTGCCATTAAAGCCAAACCTACCGTTGCCAAGGAAGTAAAAGAAGTTCCAGTTGAAAGAGATACTATTGCTGTTACTAATGCAGCGGCCGGAACCAAAACGTTAGGGCTAATTAATTTTAGACCGTAATAAATTAAGGTTGGAATTATACCACCAGCTATCCAAGAACCAATAATTGTGCCTACAATTAACATAATAAATAATGCCGGCAAAGCCCGTGAGACACCCTCTACGAGGCCCTTTTCCATTTCGTCCCAGGAAATTCCTATATATTTCCCTACTAGAGCGGCAACGATTATACTGCCAATTAAGGGGGTATGCATGCCTGCTTTCCATTTTACCACTGACATTAGGCCCATGACGATAACAACAAGTATAGGCAAGCACGCAAGCAACAAGGGGAGTTTTTTCTTCTCTTTCATAAATAACCTCCTTTGTTTGATAAAAATAATTAATTGTTAATATTAAGATAAACCATCCCAAATTATATGTATGTAATTTCAACTACATATAAATAATAAAATCCCCTTAACTTTAGGGGATTTTATTATTTTAACAATAGTATACAATCATGAAGCATGATTATTGGAAGTGTTTCTTAATCAAAAGCGTATTTAAAAAGTCTAGCACTATCAACAACTATTATGTTGCCAGAATCTGATTTACTTATTATTCCTTCATTTTTCAAAATACTTAGGACATTTGTTGCCGTTACCCTATGAACGCATGTAATAGATGCAATTTCTTTATGAGTAATACTTAAATTAATTTCTGTACCACCTGTATCAGACTTTTCCCCAAATTGTTGAGTAAGAAGATACAACAGCTTACTTATTCTTTTTGTAGGATTATTAAAGCTAATATCCTGGACTTGATTTATTAATACTCTAATCTTCTTCGCCATTATACTTAACATATAATCAGCAAATTCTGGGTTAGCATGAAGAATTCCCAAAAACGTTTTCCTATCATAGGAATATACTTCACAATCTGTTTCAGCAATAATTGCAGCGTTTGAAGGATACAAATGGAAAAAGGGTACATCCCCAATGATATTACCTTCCGATGCATACCAAAAAAGCTTTTCTTCACCCTTCTCTGTAAGGAGTAAAACCTTTACTTTTCCTTGGTGTAGATAAAATATAGAATCCATTTTTTCGCCTTGGGCTACAATTGCAGAATTTTTATAGTATGATTTTTTTATGCCGCCATTCAAGAAAGATTTAAAATCATCAGCCTTAAAATCAATCCACGGAAGCAGGGATAAACTCACGCAATCTTCTGGATCACTCATGGCAATCAACACCTTTTAAAAATTATTTTACTCATTATAGCATAATAAAAATAGTATCTTACATAATATTTCTTTTATATGTAATTAGAATTACAATAATTATTTCTTTCATACTTTAATATATTACTAAACATCATTAATAAGGAACTTAAAAATTCAATAGTATAAAGGGAGGAGATTCAATGTCATATCCAAGTGTTTACCCTACAGGAGCGACAATTTATAATCCTGAAAAATGCTGGAATGGTTATACCATATTCCAAGCTAGAGAACTGGGCGCATTATTAATTGACATGAATGGTGGAGAAATTCAGCTTTGGAAAGGATTAGATGGTTTTCCAAATAAAATATTACCTGGGGGCTATGTACTCGGTCATACCGGGGAAAGAAATAATGCTTATGGTATGCAAGATAGACTTGATTTAGTACAAGTAGATTGGGATGGTAATATTGTCTGGAAATTTAATCAATATGAATTTATTGAAGATCCTGGTGAAGAGCCTCAGTGGATGGCTAGACTACATCATGATTACCAAAGGGAAGGGAATCCTGTAGGATATTATGTGCCTGAAATGGACCCCTTTGTTGATAAAGGTAATACATTAATATTGTGTCATAAAAACGTAAAGAATTCTAAGATTTCAGATAAAAATCTTCTAGACGATACAATTATTGAGGTCGATTGGGATGGAAATATTATCTGGGAATGGACTTGCAGTGATCACTTTGATAGTTTCGGTTTTAGTGAAGAAGCTAAAAACATTCTTTCCCGTGACCCCAATATGAGATCAACGGGAGGGGGCATGGGAGATTGGATGCACATTAATTCCATGTCTCTATTAGGCCCTAACAAATGGTATGATGCTGGAGATAAACGTTTTCATCCAGATAATATTATTTGGGATGGAAGAGAGACAAATATTATAGCTATCATAGATAAAAAAACAGGTAAAGTAGTTTGGAAAGTTGGCCCAGATTACAATACTAGTAAGGAACTTAAAGAACTTGGCTGGATAATTGGACCACACCATGCCCATATGATTCCACGGGGATTACCAGGAGAAGGAAATATACTAATTTTTGATAATGGAGGTTGGGCTGGTTATGGTGCGCCTAACCCAAGCTCACCAACAGGAAGGTTAAACGCGCTTAGAGATTATTCAAGAGTGTTAGAATTCGATCCAACTACACTTAAGATTGTATGGCAATATACTCCAGTAGAAGCAGGCTATTTACATCCCGTTGATTCTAGTCGTTTTTATAGCCCATTTATAAGTGGTGCACAAAGATTGCCTAATGGCAACACCTTGATTACAGAAGGCTCCGGTGGAAAACTAATTGAAGTTACTCCAGATCATGAGATTGTTTGGGAATATATCAGTCCATATTGGGGTAAGCAAATGAAAATAAATATGGTTTACAGGGCTTACAGGGTCCCTTATGAGTGGGTTCCCCAAGTGGATACTCCTAAGGAAGTCCCCATTCAACGTATTGATGTAAAAACATTCCGTGCACCAGGTGCTGCCCCCCTAGGAAGAAAGAAGGAAACTGTTGTTGAAGGAATTCGACCATATCAAGGGGATACCGCTTTGTGTGTTGCTGCCGGTGATGAAATGGAATAAACATCTAATAATAAAAGCACATTTATACCGACGCGCCAAATCGAATAACAAAGGGATAGGTAAAGCAGAAAAACTTCTACTTTACCTATCCCTTTGTTTGCTACTACTCTTTTTCGATCTCAGTAAAAACTTGATACGCTCGTGCTTTTGTTCTATAACTAAATAACTGATTGGCAGCAAGTGATTCAAATGATTTTAGGTCTTTATTCTGACTGTCTTTAGGCTTAAACTTTTTTATAAAATAGGGAATTTTATTACTTCCTGTGCCTTCATTAATAAACTTTGCTGTTTCCCCAAGTTCCAGAGGTGTTAAATAGCTAAATTGTCCATCTTCCCTTTTAATGGGTATAATAGATGTGTATATTTTAAATTTAGGAAATTGAGTTATCAATGAAAAGCTTTTTTTAATATCATATATATCTATTTCTTCTCCTAAAATTTTATTATAAAGCTCAGGAGGTCCAACAACTTCCATTATCACAACATCTGCAAGACCATTATTAAGCACGTGTTCTAGGACATAACTATTTTTCCCATTAGTATAAATTTGCAGTTTCATGTTTTTCCCTTTTAGGTAGTTTAATACTTCTAAAAACTCATCCGTGCGTTCAGTTTGCCCACCGGAAATATGTATCCCATCTACCCATTCTTTATGTAGAGTACCTACACTAAAAAATTCATCTAATTTTTCACCAGAACAAAGATAAGCAATTGAAGCTGCTATGCCTTGGCGAATTGCTACACCATCTGTAATAATAGGAAATTCTATTCCCTCAGACCCACGATAGATAACACTACGATTAGTTTTATAGAACGCATGAAATTCTTCTTTTCCTTCTATTTTCATGTCTTTTTCTTCGTAAGAAATATTCTTTTCTTCCATAAGATTTTTAACTATTTTACACCGGGTACAGCCCGTTGCTGTATAAATAGTAATTTTCATATATACACTTCCTTAAAAATAAAAAATTTTTAAAGCTTTTCTCTTTTACTTTTATTATTATATCTTTACATTGATAGATGTTTTGTAACAGTAACTACATTTTTTATAAAAAATGTACTATTTATTTCTAAGAGCTGCCAGGAAAAGGTTATCCATATCGTTTATTTTAAATAATTATTAATCACTCTCTACCCTTTAGAAATTATTCTATAGAATAAACTTTCCTTATCGTATTTATAACAATATTTTGTGCAAATTGCGTGACTTTTCAGATATTATTTTCTTGATTATAGTTTATAATAAGATTAAAGGAGTGATTAAATATGTATGCATTTTTTGTAAAACTTGTGGATACTAACGGCGTTGTTTCTCCAGACAAGGTTTTTTATGACAAACATGAGGCGGAAGCATATGTCACGGAACAAGAAAAATCTAGTACAGGTTGGGAACTGCAAATATTTACCTACCCAACAGAAACTGTGATTTTATAATCCTCCCCGATATCCTCTCACTAGGAAGTTGGTTTACTTGCCTATTTTTGATATTTTATCAAAGTAACTAAGATTATTTAAATATAAATTTAATGAGAGCAAGCTTATTTAAGCTTGCTCTCTAATTTTAAGTAAAATCTTATTTTATTAATGCCTTAATCAAATAATATAAAACATCCTCAAGCCAATAATTATTATGGCACTGTCCGCCAAGATGTGCACGAGCCATGAGTTTATAAAGTTCCCCGTCTTAGTATCAAGCCAGTCAAAAATAATGCCTATGCTTATTAATCCAAAAAGGGCAAGCCCTATGAGGAGTGGATTGAACCATGTCTTAATAATTGCTATGTGGTAGACACCGAACAATACTGACGAATAAATATATGCAAGTTTTTTAGCTCCCTGGTTAAAAAGATTAAGGAATACGAATCCTCTGAAAAAGAACTCCTCTAAAAAAGAATTACCAAAGGTTATATAAAGTCCGACAAAAATAAAATTTGAGGGGGTGACTTTAGACTTGACCTGAAGCTCCTGCGCAATGCTATTAAAATCAATATATTCTCTAAGTATGAAGTACGCTGCACTTATCACTACAAAGGACAATACACCAAGAATCAACCCAAGCTTAAATGAAGAGGCTCCAATCCTTCTGAGATTCAAACCTTCCTTAACACTGGATTTTTTTACGAATCTTAAATAGCTGCAGGGTATGACTATAAACAATATCAACTTTGCAATGGTTTTAGTTATATAGTCAACAGCAAAAACCTGCTCGATGAAATACAGTATAATGCAGGCTGTAAGGGAAACCGCAATTATATATGCTTTTTTCAAATTATTTCCTCCCACTACAGTTCCTAAAAAGTCACAGTCCCCCTACCCCTTAGGTTAGGTATTACTCCATTGCCTTGTTTACGCATTTCATTGAAATATTAGAATATTTACCTAACTATTAATAAATAATAAAACTGCAACTAATTCTTTTTCTCAAGAAGGTGGTTTTTTGAAAGATAGAGTTTCAGCTGGATTTATTGGTGGAATTATTGCTGGAATAGCTATGAATATAGTTGATTATATTTCCTACTATGTTGGTGATAGAGAACACTTATATGATTGGGCAGCAATAGTTATTTTTGGCAAATTACCTGCTAGCTTTGGAGAAATTATTTTCGCCCAAATATCTCAATTATTTTTTGCTGGTCTTCTCGGTATTCTTTTTTCTTATTTCCTTTTACGACTTACTAGTGTCAATTATCTCTTAAAGGGCTGGATATATGGTTTAGCTGCATGGTTTTTTATTTATGCTTTAGCAATTATCTTTCGGTTACCCGATTTAGAAACTCATTCATTAGGTAGTGTGGTATCTCATTTTATTAGTGCTTCGATATATGGACTCGCTTTAGGAGAAACTTTACATCGTATAAATAATAATGTTAAATCATGACATATTTAATTTTTTCTTATGCCCAATGATTTATTTAGCTTTTGCTCTCTCATAAGGCCAGCTCATAATAAACCCTTTCTGCTGTTATCGATTCCCAACAAGAATTAGAATATTCGCCCTCCATCTTTATTTTGCCAAAGATTGGGATTATCGCCCATAGAGTTTTTCAATCCTTCAGAAAGTCTTGTTATTTCCTGAACAATATCTTCAGATACATTCGTCTCAAAAGCTTTTAGATTCCTTTAATTAGATTATTTAGTTTACTTTATTTATTAGGAAAAAGTTTATTTTTATAGTAACTTTCAGCACAATATAAAGCTGCTAAAGGATTATGGGCTAAAACTCTATCCTTTACTGCTAATACAGTCACAGGTGCATGGGAGTATTTAATAAATAAAGAGTCATGTCCCACACATAA
>JUEF01000017.1 GCA_000802045.1 Peptococcaceae bacterium BICA1-8 | reverse complement strand
TTAAATTCATTAGGTACTATTTTTGTAATATCATGGCATAATACCATCCCCACAGCATCTTCAACCCTTATTTTTTGCACAGAGCTATTCCCCTTCCTAAGTTTTATCTCTATATCAAATCTTCAAACAAAAAATCCTTATCTCAGAAATAGAAATAAGGATAGACTTCACCTATCACTTATTCTCCTTTCCAAGAAAGGGGAGGTATAACCGTTTCCAGTTATACCCCGTGAGTAAAATAATATTATTTTACTCAGGACCATATTCCATAGACTCCATCCTTAGGAAATACAGCCTCGGAGAATGTATATTAAGAGATGTATGATTTTTTAAGATATCGTTACATTATGCTTTTTCTTTCTTTTCAATATCATCCATAATGTCTTTTTGGGTTGAACTTATAGCACCTTTAAATTCTTTGATACTTTTACCCATCGCCTTGCCTACTTCCGGTAGTTTTCCCGGACCGAAAATTATTAAAGCAAGGGCTAATATCAAGATCAATTCTGGAAATCCGATATTAGGTAATAGCCCAAACATAGTTCTCACTCCCTCCGAAATCTATTTTATAGTTCTACTGAAAAATTATTATCAGCAAATTCTTTTAAAAACTGCATATCTTCTTTTATGAAATTTTGCGTTATTACGGTTAAATTAACATAAAAATCAGTATTAGAATTTTTAAGTACAGCTTTAGTAAAGTGATCTATCCAAAAACCTAAATGTCCATGTAAAAAATCTCCCTGTTTTACCAGATACATCAACTCATTTGTTTCTAAATAACGGTAGTTTAAGTAATATAAAAACTCTAATTCCACCGCTATATGATCTGGTGCTTCCTTAAAAGAAACATCTATTTCTAAACCTGCTTCTGCATACTGCCTGCAAGCATCTATTGTAGAGTCACCCATTACTGTTCTTTCATTATCCAAATATAGAGAGCCATAGGGTGCAGCTAATACATTGAAAGGCCCCACAAACAACCTGGCATAATCGACCAATAAATAATTAGCATTAGCAGATGTTTTTTCAAGATCTTTTTCCATTTTGTCAATAAAATCAATACCGGAATACATATAATCTGAGATTAGTTCTTTTAAATCTTTTAGATATCCAGCCGTTTCATGATTGGGCTGATAAAATAATAAAGAGAGAAGCTTATAGATATCAGCTCTTTGTTCAATAACCTTTGTAGAGTTATTATTTGCCAAAGTTTTTCACCTCTACTTTTTAATAGTACGGGAGCAGTGTTAAGACACCGCCCCGTACTTTTTACTCTAATAACTTCTAATATAAAAAACCTTAGGCTTTGTCCCTAACTCAGCTTTCAGTTGTTTAGCTCCATGCTTACTGATTAAATAAATAATTTCACTGTGGGGATCATCCAAATCACCAAAAATTCGGGCACCTGCCGGACAGGATTCTACACAATATGGTTTTTCTCCATCTTTAACCCTATGGTCGCAGAAAGTACATTTTTCAACAATACCCTGCGGCCTAATTCCGGCATAAGTTTTTTCCCGCTCAGGATTATAATAAGGAATAGGAGCACCTGCTTTATCTGCAACTTCTTTACCACTAGAAGTCCCATTATGGATAGCATTTTCACTACTATTCCAAAACTTATGAGGCCTCTCTTTATTAAAATAGATTACCCCATAAGGGTCAGCAATCATACAACTTTTACAACCAATGCATTTTTCCGGGTCATGTAAAGTTATACCATTTTTATCTTTATACATTGCTCCTACGGGACATGCTTTTACACAAGGTGCATCTTCACAGTGATTGCAAAGAGTAGGCATAAATTCAAAACGGACATTGGGAAATTCACCAGTAGTCTTATGAACATAATTTGACCAGAAGAAGCCCTCTTGAACATTATTTTCATTTTTACAAGTTATAGCACATGCACCACAACCCGTGCATTTATGCAAATCTATGACCATTGCATAGTTAGGCATATAATCACCTCCGTTTTATTAAACTCTTTCCACTTTTATCCTTGTAACTCCACCATGGCGTGCAGTGCTGCCACTAAATCTATCATAATCTGCAGGAAGAAGCTCATTATTATTACCACCCCGGGGTAGCATCTTTTGAAAATCTTTGGCTGCAATTCTACCATAAGCCCAGTGCCCTTGCCCATAACATTTTCCAATTGTTCCAGGACGTACACCTTGCCAAAGCTTAGCCGTACATTCAATTTGTCCTGTGGGTGAAATAAGTTTAATTTTGTCGCCTGTTTTAATTCCCAGTTTTACTCCATCAACCGGGTTTATTTTAGCAACATCATCCCATTTTTCATCACCTGGATCAACGTCTTTACAGTCCTGATACCAGGAACAGTTAGCAGAGCGAGCTTCACGATTTAATCTGGATCTGTGTTCAAAGAAAATAAACGGATACTCATTTTCTTCACCCCACCGGAATGCAGGTTCATAGTGAGGAATGAATGAATGCTCACCAGTGACCGTGAATTTACAGGTCTTCATAATATCATCAACATCTGTAGTGTGCTTTTCAGCATGCTTTTCGAGTGCATGTTTTAATGTTTCACTATAAAACTCAAACATTTTTGTTTCGGTACCGAAATTACCCCACTTTTCTTTAAAGGGATATGGGTCTGAATTCCAAACACCTTTTTCTTGAAAATCTTGCCAGCCTTGAAATTTATCGCCTTTATTATTTAATGCCGGATCCCAAATAGGTTGAGTAAACATCTTTAGAGCAGATAAAGTAAACTCCATGCCATTAGTTGGCTTTTTACCTGTTTCCGGATCTTGGAACTCATTTTGATAATAGTTAAATAAATTAGGATATCCCTTTTGAGCCAATTTTTCAGCAATTAACCAGGGTATTTCTGTTTCATCCATCCGTACATCCCACAGTGGTTCGATTACTCTTTGGTTCATGGTGGCATAGGCATATCTGTTGGCCTTAGATTTTACATAACCCCATCTTTCATATTTATGGTGGGCAGCCGGCAAGACAATATCGGCAAACTTAGTCATCTCAGCAGGGTGAGTAGTGATATGAGCAAAGAAGGGAAGTTTTTCTAAAGCTTTTTCCCATCTAGATGCTCCAGTACAGGAGAAGGTAAAGTTATTCCAATAACCGATTGCCATTTTAATTTCATAAGGGTCTTCATTTAAAATTGAATCGGCAGCACGGTTCGTCACTACTCCACCACCGGATACACCCAAATTCAATGCCGGGAACTCTTTGTAACCCCGCTGGTCCATTTTAGGATATTTTTTACCCTTAGCAGCAATTTCATCTACGTATGCATCATATTTGGGTATACTATTAGCCGGTACCTTCATCCCCTGCAAAGTACCACCTTTATTATCAACAGAACCTACCAGTCCATTTAAGGCATGACAGGCCATAGCTGAGTAAGCACCTCTAACCTGCATAGCAGAACCAGGTGCCAACCAGGATATAACATTAGGAGCATTGCTGGCAAAATCTACAGCTACCCGTCTTATTTGTTCTGCTGGAACACCAGTTATATCCTGAGCCCATTCTGGAGTTCTGTTCATGAGTTCCATATTCCACCATTTAACTACACCATATGTGTATTTCTCCTGGAATGTATCCTCTTGCACCGAAACTCCGGGACTAAATTTATTAATAACATCAATGAAATCCCCGACAAACTCTCTTGACCATAAGCCCTCTACCAATATTACATGGGCCATTGCTAAAGCTAACGCTCCATCTTCACCGGGCACAACGGGTAGCCACTCATCAGCCTTTGATGCGGTAGCTGAAAGTCTGGGGTCAATAACTGCAACTTTCGCCCTATCTAAAACATCTCCCCAGACATTAAGAACACGAGGAACTTGTCTATTAGAGGCTAGGGGGTCTGCTCCCCACAATAGTACATATCTCGTATTTAGCAGGTCATAATCCCTGTAATCCCAGAAACCTTCAGTAAAATATGCTCCAAATTTCTCAGCCTCAGCACAAATAGCACTATGGGATATACCATTTGGAGAACCATAAATTTTAGTAAATGCATCATAGATGATATCACGCATATAAGTATACCTACCACGGAATGTCACATATTTATGAGTTTCCTGGTTTTTACGCAGTTCCATCATTTTTTCGGCAATAGTATCCACTGCTTCATCCCAAGTAATAGGAACAAACTGAGGATCTTCATTTCTGCCCTTCTTAGGATTTGTTCTTTTCATCGGTACTTTAATACGATCGGGATCATAAACTTGTTGAAGTGACATATGAGCCCGGGGACAAACCTTTCCTTCCATTGCCTTGGAATTAGGATTACCTCTAACTTTTATGGCCCTGCCATTTACCACATATACTTGAACAGGACACCAGGTAGTACATCCTTGACAGGTAGTGGACTTCCACTTGCCTTGAGCTAATTTATTGACAGCATTACTATTTTCTGCAAAAGCAGTTAAGATTGGCTTACCTTTTATACCTGCAGCAACACCGGTAGCTACTGATAATTTTATAAACCCTCTACGGGATATTTTCATCATCCATTCTTCCCTCCAGTCCTAAAGATATTTATAAAAACGGGAACCTAACTTGACCAACTATTAAAACAATATGCTTTAATACAAAACCACCGAATAAAATTAAGGCACTAATAATGGGAGTAGTAGTTAAATTGTTTTTTCTTTTATTTAGTTGAGACAGTACTAAAACTAAAGGAATTAATAATCCCACTATTATTACTCCACCCCACCAAATTATTCCGTGATTGGAAATTAAATAATCCAATGCTTTTTGTGTTTCCAAAGTACCTTTATTTAAGGAAATAAACCAAACTAAAACAATTGTTATATTTGCAACAATTAAACCAAATAATAAGCCTGTAAAACTAAAGTCTTTACTCTGCCCATCAACAGTTGCCGTTTCCCTTTGCGTAACATTACTTACTGTAGAGACCTTAAGTGAACAAATAAGTAGTACTACAGCTGTCCCGGTTAAAATTGAGGAAAACAAGAACATAACCGGTACTAATCCACCACTCCATAAAGATCTTCCCACATTTGCCGATAATAATAAGCCTTGATACAATCCAACTGCTAAGGCTAATAGTGAGCCTAATATTAGAGTTAAGTCAGTCATTCCTGAATCTTCTTTATTTTTCATAATTAAGTAAGCAAATATTAAGGCAAATAATACAAAACCACTTTGTAGGAATACACCCCACGACATAACTGATGAAGGATTAAACCTAAAAATAGTTGTAATAAATCTTGCAGGTTTGCCAAGTTCAGTTATTAAAGCTAAAAGTCCCAAAATTATTGAGATAGGTGCAATATAAGCACTAATTTTAATCATTTCACGATAACGTTTTCTGTCATAAAAACTAAGTAATGCCGCAAATAAAAACGCTCCTATTCCAAGTCCTCCAAGAAAAAAATCTAGAGTAACCCGAATATCCCAAGGTGCATAAAAATTCATTTACAAACCTCCCTTTTTTTTAAAATTTCTCTTAATTTAACTTCAGATTAGATTTCTCTAAATTCACCCCCTTTGTGAAAATATTCCTATTTTTATTATCATAAATTTTTGTTATTCTTCATATCAGTCAAAACCCTCAAATTCTATTTTGCATGTAAGTAAATACCCCAAAAAAAAGAAGTGGTTGTAGGTAATTTTACCTACAACCACTTTTATCAAATACTTATAAATCTATCAGTCCTGCATCAACTGCATACCTAACCAGCTCAGAACGACGATTTCTATTTAATTTTTTCTTAATCCGATCTTTATATGTCTCAACAGTTTTAATACTTATAAATAATTCTTCTGCTATTTGTTTATTTGTATAGCCTTGAGCTATTAGTTGTAATACCTCAATCTCCCGTTCACTAAGGGGATTTTCATTATTGACCGGCTTTGCCGAGTCTTTATTTTGAAATGCTTGATTGATTAAGTGCTTTGTCATAAAGGGATCAATATAAATTTCATCACGGTAAACGGCTCTAATTGCCGAGAGTAATGCAGTATCAGCGGCCTTCTTGAGAATATATCCATGACCACCCATTTTCAACACATCTTTTAAGTAGCTTTCTTCATCATGCATTGTCAATACCAATATTTTGGTGTTTTGTACATTGTCCTTCAATTTAGGAATGATCTCAATACCACTTGTTCCCGGCATATTTAAATCCAGCAAAAGTACGTCAGGATTAAGCTCTTGACACAAATGCAAAGATTCCTCACCAGTAGCTGCTTCACCAATCACTTCCATATCTTTTTGGGTATTTAACATCATCTTAAGCCCACTACGTAATACTGCATGGTCATCAGCTACTAAGATTTTTATTTTTTTCATCTTGAACCAACCCTTCCATATTTAAATGAATATATATGGTAGTTCCCATTCCGGGTTCGGATTCTATTGTCAATTTTCCTCCAATTAAATTAACTCTTTCCTGCATTCCAGGTAAGCCCAGCTTTTTATTCTGTATTGAAGAATTTAATTTCTCCTCAACATTAAACCCAATACCATTATCCTCGACAATAACAATAAGCATATTCTCATTTCGTTTTATAATAATACTTGCTTCCGATGCATTGGAATATTTAGCCACATTAGTCAAAGCTTCTTGTACTACTCTGTAAATTGTTAAATTAACTTCCTGACTTAATTTTACACCCTCCATACCAACAGAATGAAAGTCAACATCGATACCAAGTTTGGTTAAACATTCACTGGAATAACTTTGCAAGGCTGCTTCCAGACCTAAATCATCTAATACTCCCGGCCTTAGTGTTAAAGACAAATCTTTAATCTCTTCCAGAGTAGTATTAGTAAATTTTCTAAGCTCAGCAACTTTTCCTTTCATTTCCTCCATATTTTTGCTGCTTTCTAACATCTTTAAACCAATCATTATGGAAGTTAATGATTGACCGGTATGGTCGTGAAGTTCACGGGCTATTCTACTTCTTTCCTCCTCTTGAGCAGTAATAATTTTATTAAGCAAATTAGTCCTTAATTGATCAACTTGTTTTAAATTTTCTACCATATTATTAAAAACTTGGGCTAACTGTACTAACTCTCCGTGTGCCCAACCTAATTTAACCCGTTTATTAAAATCCCCTTTTCCAACAGCCTTGGCAGCTTCCACAAGCTGAGTTAGAGGATTTGTTAATAATAAAGTAAAAAAATATGCAATTAGTATTCCAAATACAGAAACCAAAATGGTAGTTGCTAATAAACTTTGGGTAGTATTAAATAATAATTTTTGTATTTCACTTTCTGACATACCTAATCTTACTGTCCCTGCCGAACCTTCAAAAATAGGTACAGCTATATCATATACCACTCCTTTTTCTGTATTTAGGGTTTGTACATGGTATGCTAAATTATATTCTACCTTATTTATCTTATCTAGCCCTTTAGGTAACAGCATACCAAAGCTGCTGGTCAGCAAATTTCCTTCTGAATCTAAAATGAATGCATAACGTACATTGTTATTATTTGAAACAATTTCTTGGATTAACTGGTGTAAAGTAAAATTGTCATTTATAAAAATAAGGTCTGTACTTCTAGCAGAAATATATTGTCCTAACGAAACACCCTGTTTTACCAGTTGATCACTTAATGTAGACTGGATAATATCTAAAGTTTGCATAGATAGCCAAATTCCTAAAATTATTACTATTCCTACTATCATAACCATAATTTTTATTCTAATACTTATATTCCTATTAATCCGTAATAATTTATTTGTAAGTTTTTCATTTTCCACTAAACACTTCACCTGCCATATACCTTGCAGAATTATATTTTTCATCATCTTGGTCCAGAAATTTTTCAATATAAAGATAATCCAGGATTTTCTTGCCCTCTTGGGTTAAGTGCATATTTAGGAGTATATTTCTTATTTTCTCTTTAAGCTCTTTATTCATACTTGAACTTACTACAATGGGCGGTATGCCAAATTCAGGTGACTTATTAATTATTCTAATATCTTCTAGTAAGCTTGGCTGCTTTACAGCAATATAATCAAATACTAAACCGTCCACAGCAGCTCCATCTACTACCTTTTCTCTCACTGCTTTAATTGAATTATCATGACTATAGGTAAATATATAATCTTTAAAGTACAGTTCAGGAGTTTTCCCTTCTTGTTTTAATACATATGTTGGGTAGAGATATCCCGAATTAGATAAAGGGTCTGTAAAGGCAACTTTTTTCTTATTTAAGTCTGCAAATTCATAATAGTTACTGTCAACAGCAACTATTATATAAGATTGATATGTTACTTTTCCATTAACCTGGGGTACAATAAACGGCTCTAAGCCAAACTCTTTATTTCCTAAAGTATAGGCATAGGTACAAATAAAGGCTAAATCAACTTCACCTTTTTCGATTAAATCATTAACCTCTTGATATGTTTTTTTTTGGATAACTTTTACAGGTATTCCAATATCTTTTTCAATATATTTTAATAAGTCATTATAATAAATTATTGTATTCTTAGGTGAATTAATAGAAGCTATAGCTACTCTTAATTCTTTTCCTTCCGATTTGGTGATTTCTTTTTTTTCAACAGGTTCTAAATCATTTAGTTTTATATCTACAGAATCGCTGAGCTTGTTACTACAGCCGATCATCAAAAAAACTAGTAATCCTATCAGAATCGGGAAAAAATATTTAGCAATCTTCTTATTGTTCATATTTTCCTCTCCCCAATTAAATAATATTGTGACTATTTATTATATCATATAATATTTTTTTTTTAAAAAGAGAGCAGAAAAACCGAGGTCACTAAACCACATGACTAAAAATTGAATTGCAATAATTATACCATGGTTTCCATAAACACTTACTACTATTAATTTCCCTTGTTGCACAAATTTACATGAAGCGTCATATATACAACATATCCCGTTTGTGGATAATAAGAAGTTATATTACCCCGTGCTATTCTTTCAAAACAGCTTTTTTATTTTTCTATGTTGCCGCAATTCATTTTGCAACTCCCGTTAGATTAATTTGATGAATTCCCAAAGTATTAATTTGGCAACAAGCTGCTATACAGCGGCCGAGACCTGTTCCGTTGGGGAAGACTATTCTTACTTCGCACTCAACTCCTGTATTTCACTACCTATAGAATTACTACGGGATTCCTTTCTCTTTACCAAAACATATTATGTTATTAGGTAGATGAAAGGAGGGATTATTAAATGTATGATGAAATGATGGGCAATCCTTATGATCAATACGGAGTAGGACCAAATCCCATGTATGATCAATACCAAATGGGACAGTATTATGGCAATCCCAATGGCCAATTCCAAATGACCCAGTTTGGAGGTCCGTTTCATCCTGGTAGACCAAGACCACGACCACCATTTTTTCCGTTTTTTCCATTTTTCCCATTTTTTCCATTTTTTCCGTTTTTCCCATTTTTCTGGAGGTAAAAAAATAAAGGCATTCAACCTTGGTTGGATGCCTTTAAATAACTTTAAAATATATAAAACTGCTGAATCATACCCGTAGCCATTACATCAGCCATTCCCAAAGCCTGTATCTCAATTTCATCGTACACTGCGACACTGGTCTGATAATTTCCGGCAAGCATGTCAACTGCCTCTGCTTTAACCAGTGCCAGATGATGGTACAACATCATTCTCCAATGCTCCTGGGACCAATAAGGATTGATTTCTCCTAAAAATACAGCTATAGCATCAGCATTAGCATACCAAATCCTTTCTGCTTCTTCTACCGCATTATTATCACCGGCTTTTGCTGCTTTGACAAGGTCTGCAGCTACTACAAGATGCTCCATTAATAAATCCCGAAATTTTGAAGCAGTTCTTTCTCCATAGTAAGGCCACAGTGCTTGCTCAAAGTCTACAGGATTTCTAAGTAATCTAGCAATAACGAACTCTACATTAGGCAAATCAAATACCAAACTTGTTATTGCTGACCTTGTCCATACTCCATGCTGTTCCCACAACATGCGAATATGATTCCTTAAATCTACTTGAGCTTCTGTAAACATCATGGGTATATAATAATAGTTTTTATTACAATACAAAATTTACTACCTCCATAGAATTAGTCATATCTAATATATAATATGACTAGACTGAAGGTATGGATCTAATCTTGAAGTACAATTTATTTATTGTACATTTATTATTGTTGATATTAAACCAGAAAGGACCTATGGGCTTCTATTCATGTATCTTAGTTGAATAGGACAGCACTCTTCTGGCGAGTAATTTTATTTTTATTAAAAACAAAAGCCGGGGTATCCCCGGCTTAATTAATTACCTCTTCTTCTTTTTTTGTGATCCTTTTTTGGAAATACATAAAAACAGGAAACGGAATTACTATCCAACCAAAACTTTTAATGAGGCTGTTAGTCGCCCTACTAGCTTGTCTTTCTTTTTCCGCAACAATCATCAAATCATACTGATTTTTTAACTCCTCATCAGAATACTTTTGAGTTCCCCCTGAATTTTCAGACTTTACGGCACCGCCATTCCCCCGTTTAAAATCTTCAAAAGATTGATAATAAGGGGTCGGGGCTATAATATCGGCCAAAGCCATAAATGCACCAACGCTGCCACCAATGGTCATCATTAAGGTTGCAAATAACACTAAATATATAAAAACATTTTTAATCATTTCTTCTCCTCCTGTCGTTTGATTATTTCTAATTCCAACTACTAGAAAAACTATTAGAGCAACTATTATTACGGGAATTGCCATTGATACTACTATACTAACTCCCACGCGTTACACCCCACTTCTTTCTGTATAAAAAATAATCCTTTGTTATAGACGAAGTTAGTTAGAAAAAGTTCCCCTTTGGAAAACTCTTTAGATATGAAGAAAAACAGAAATAAGGCAAAAAAACTACGACCCAAATTGCACTAAATGGATTTTCAACCCGAGCCTAAATGAACCTTTTTCCCAGTTAAATAATAGGCCAAATATCCTGCCGCATTTAATATGGAAAACAATCAAGTACTAAAATTTAATCTCACAAAAAAACCACTGATTTCAGAATCAATGGTTTTTTAGTCTAAAACATTATTTTCTTATTTTTCCTCAATATACTTATTTAGTCTAAATCTTTATTTACAGTCAAAGAGAATGTTTCCTGCAACAGAGAGCAGAAAACCAGCTTTATAGTTCACCACTTTTGACCCTTTTAATCAAATTCTCTACTTTTTCCTTGATAAGTTCCCGTGTGTTCCTGTAGCCTTCGATCGGGCCTCCAGAAGGATCCTCTAAACCCCAGTCTTCACGGTGCTTAGAAGGAACAAATGGACAATTTACATTACAACCCATAGTTATAACAATATCTAATTCTGGGGGAATATCAGTTAATAGCTTAGGTCGATGACCACTCATATCAATGCCCATTTCTTCCATCACCTGTACTGCCCCCGGTTTAACCTCAGGGTAGTTTTCAGTTCCGGCAGAATAAACTTCTAAATGATCACTTCCTAAATGCTTAGCCCAAGCCTCCGCCATTTGTGAACGGCAAGAATTATGAACACAAACAAAAGCAACCTTCCTTTTAATATAAACCACCCCTTATACTTTTTTTGAAATGCACTTATTGCCAATGCATACATGATTATATATGCATATACCCATCCTTTAATAATTTTAATCTTATTTTGATTAACTTTCAAGTTTATTTGTTTTAAAAATATGTTAAAAGTCCCCCTCTCTATATAAAAGAATCAGAGTATGTCACTCTGATTCTTTTATATTATTTTTTTAATTTTTCTTTTTTATCTTTAACTCTTTCATTAGAATCTATATTTAATAATCTTTGTAATTCTTCCTCGTATCCTTCCAATCCTTTTAAATCTGCATCAAGAAATGCCAGAAACTGATTCCATAATCGGTGAAGTCTTTCTTTATCTAAGGAATAATATACCCAATATCCTTCTTTACTCTCTTTCACCAGATCAGCGTCCTTTAGTATTTTTAGGTGCTGAGATACTCTAGGCTGCAACATATCCAATATTTCACTTAATTCACATACGCACATACTTTGCACGGAAAGCATTTTAATAATCTTTAATCTGGTCGGTTCCCCTAGGGCCTTAAATGCTTTATAAATATTTTTTTCCACATTTCACCCTCCCTGAATACAAAAACCATTTTATTATATAATAATATTATTTTTATCGATGTTCAACCTGTAATACAGCTTTCTTTTCTACAAATTGTGACCAATGTTTTCTTAATGGCGTAGTAAATTTTAAAAACCCAATCATAAAGATAACCTGAATCAATGGCTTTATAGCTATAATCATTACAGTCTTTGAGCTAAAGAAAACTACCGCAAGAGCTAACGCTATAGAGATGTTTTTACCAAGTACACTGTAAACTAAAGCAACCATGTCCTCATAGTTCATTTTTGTTAACCAGGCATATAAGAGAGGAATTATCAGCATAAAAATATAAAAAATTGAAAGGGGTACGCCAATTTGCCATAAATATTCGGGGTGATGTAATAACTCAACAGCCTCAGTTGCCATGGAAATAAAGAATATCAAATACATACCAATGGCTGATATAGCTGGAAATATCCCAGTAATTTTTTGAAAACCTTCTGTACCTTTTTCTTGACCAGCCATTCTCTGGTTAGGTTTCCTAAAACGAGCGGTATAACAACAACTATAAAGATATTTTTAACCATTTGTCCAGCATTTACTATAACATAAGCATTTGCTAATAAGGACATCCAAACAGGAATAAACACGATTGCCACTAGCAAGCTTAAAGCAGTGATTACCAAAGTAAAAGCACTGTTTCCCTTAGCCATTCCCGTCCAGGCAATTATCATGCCAGCACAAGGAACTGCTCCTGTGAGAATTAAACCTACAGCAAAATCAGGTTGACTTGCTAAGAAGATTTTAGCTAACCAGGCTGCTAAAACAGGGGAAACTAAAAAATTCAAAACCATTGCTACTATGACTAATTTCCATTGCAAAAATGCTTTTTTCACTTCACCAAACCTGATACCAACCATCATGGGATATAGCATAATAAAAAGTGATAAAGGCACAAACGGCTGTAACTGAGAACTCATAGCTGGAAAGAAGTAACCGAAAACCATACCAAGAATTATGAATAACATTAATAATGGAATCATTTTTTTATTAATAAATTTTGCTATTTCTAACAATTTAATTTCTCTCCTTTTAATTCTGTACTTTATAAGAATAAATTAAATTTAATAAAAATTAGTTTTCCTTATAAAAATCCAAAACTTTTTCTTCAATTGCTTCAGAAATCTTACCAAGTTCATTTTTAGTATTAAGATCAAAGTTTTTGGAAACATCTAAGTCTTTGGTTATTATTATATGTTTATCAACTGTAAAGCCAGATTTATTTAACGTTTTTTGCGCACATTGCATAGGACATCCATCAACTGCGATAATACCCTTGGCATTTTTAGCAGCATTGGTGACATTAGCCAGTCCTCCGGAAATACTCGCAAGACATAATAGTGAGGCTTTCTCATATCCTATCCTATTGGCAGCTTCCACACTTGCTAACATCGTTGATTGGCCTACATTGGATGCACCTGCACAATAAAAAATTGCTACAGGACTTTCCTTTTCCTCAACTTCAATCCCCTTCGTTTTTTTATCCATATAAGGTAAATACCAGTTTTCTTTAACTTTTTTGTTCTCATTATTTTGATTAACCATTTTTTAAGTCCTCCTTGCATAATCGCAATATATATATTAATAAATATTAATGGCTAATATAGTGGAGGCAAATAGCCTCCATATATTAACCTACAATACTGCCAAAAATCGCACCACTAATCGTTGCCATAATTACAACTAAAGAAACATAAGTTATTGTCTTCTTTGTACCCATGACACTTCTAATGACCAACATGTTAGGTAAACTTAGTGCAGGACCTGCAAGTAATAATGCTAAAACTGGTCCCTTGCCCATGCCGGCACCCATTAACCCTTGAATAATAGGTACTTCTGTCAAGGTTGCAAAATACATAAAGGCTCCTACAACCGAAGCAATTAGGTTAGCTCCTAGAGAATTGCCGCCTACAAAAGATGATATCCAGGCTGCTGGTATTATCCCACCATCGGTGTTAGGACGACCCATTAAGAACCCGGCCACCAATACACCAACTAAAAGTAAAGGTAATATTTTTTGAGCAAAATCCCAGGAGGATTCAACCCATTGCCCTATCTCTTCTTTAGTAAACCAGCGTATAAGCATATAAGCTAAAATTGCCAGTAAGACAATGGTAATAGGCCAATGTATTTTATAAACGGCATACCAAAAGCCTTCTGGGGATTGAGGCCTAGCCCAGGCTGCGAAAATCAGAATGAATACGAGGTTTGCAAAGTATAATAAGTTTTGCCAGCCGCTTCTTCTTTCCTCTTCTTCAAAGCCTCCAAACTCTACGCCCTCTCTTTCAGCATCCTCTTTTCCATAAATTAAAGCCATAATTAACCCAATAATTACCGCAAATACTACTGCACCTATTGCCCGGGCTACACCTAATTCCCAGCCAAGAACACGAGCTGTAAGGATTATAGCTAAAACATTTATTGCCGGTCCGGAATACAGAAAAGCAACAGCAGGACCAATGCCGGCACCTCTATTATATATACCGGCAAAAAGGGGTAGAACTGTACAGGAGCAAACCGCTAAAACTGTTCCTGATACGGAAGCTACTGAATAAGACAACCATTTTTTTGCACTAGACCCGAAATATTTTAAAACCGCATTTTGCGAAACAAAGATTGCAATAGCCCCTGCTATAAAAAAGGCTGGTATTAAACAGAATAATACATGCTCTCTAGCATAATCCCCTAACATTTTAAAAGCTTCTAAAGTAGCCACTTCTACCTGTGGATTACTAAAAGGTATTAAATAAGCTGCCAAAAAAACGCTTAAGTATAAAATAAATTTTTGCCAATCTTTCATTTCGATCTCCTCCAATTCTTGCGGAACGGCGAGGGCGCCGCTCCCTACTATATAATTATATACTTATATAGTTTTGTTTTAAAAACATCCTATCACGGATGTTTTTAAAGAAATTACATAGAAGCTTTAATGATTTTTGTTACTTCTTCTTTAGAAGGGACTTTTCCGGTCAATTTTACTTTCCCATCAATTATTAATCCCGGTGTCATCAGAATCCCTGTTTTAGCAATTTCATTAATATCACTCATTTTCTTGATATCTGCCTCTACCTTCATATCGCTTACAGCTTCTCTGGCAATTTCCTCAAGCTTTTTACATTTAGCACAACCTGTACCAACGATTGTTATTTCCATGATTTCAAAACTCCTTTTTTAGAATTTATTTAACAGGAAGTACATCCACACCCACAGCCTGTTCCAGCAGCAGATTGGTTATCACCAAAATAGTTTATGGCGTTTTCCGGACATTTGCTTTGACATCCGTGACACCCGTCAATACAGTTATCAGGATTAATCACTGATGGCAAATCCTTTTCTTTATCATATACTCCGTGAGGACAATGATTTACGCAAATTAAACATTCATTGCATAAGGAAAAGTCAACGACCGGATACCAATTTTCAACCATAATATTCCTCCTTCCTCAAATTTATATAACTAAATGCTTATATAAATATGATAGCACTTTGATTTATTATATGCAAGATATATAATATTCAGCCACCTTAAAATCCCAAATAAAACATATATAATGCTAGCAGTAAAATTGCTCCGCCCATTGTATACTTTAGAGCTTCACTAAACGCTCCGTACTTATTATTCGATGTAAGTTTTTTTACAAAACCAATTGATGTCCCAGCTATAATTACTAGAAAACTATGACCAATTGAATAAAGTAACAAAAGCAATATACCCCATGGAATATTACCACTTTTGGCAACTATTCCAAGTAAGATGACAAGTACCGGTGTTGCACATGGAGAAGAAAATACCCCGCCTAAAATTCCTGCAATGAATGCTCCTATGTAACCCCTTTTGGTATTTTTACTTGTTAGATAGGTGGAAGGGATAAAATTATAGACCTCCCATGTTTGAAGCGCCATTAAAACCATTAAAATACCTAATGCAATATACCACCAGCTGCTGGACGTTCCCATCAGCCTACCAAGGATTGAAGCTATTGTACCAAGGGTAGTAAATGTTACTGCCATTCCAATTGCAAATGTTAACGATAAACGAAACGCCCTTCTTGGGTCATTGTTTCCTGTGCCTCCAACATAACCGATAACAAGGGGTACACTGGATAAGGCGCAAGGTGTAACAGAGGTTAGGATACCTGCCAGTAATGCAATTAGGGGCGCAAGCCAAATGCTCTGTGAGATGAGCTGTGATAATATTTCGAGCCACTGATCTATCATTCCTCCAACCCCATTTCTCTTAATACAGCAAGTATCATTTCCTCAGTCATGCCGCCCTCATGGGTTGTAAAAACATGTTCATTTGTCTCCCTTGAGGAGTACATATACATCTGCATAGCTTCTGGATCAGAGGGAGTAAATGGCTTTCCGTCTTTATCAAAGAATACCTGAGTAGGGATTACACTAATTGGATAACCCTGTGCAAGTTCTTGATATTTCCAAACATCTACAAACTTAATAATTGCTTTTCCTTGTAATTCCTTATTGAGCTTTACGAGGACGGGAGCCATTTCCTTACAGGGTATACAGGAGTCTGCGCCAAAGTCGATCATAATCGGTAGACCGTAAGATTTAAGCTGTTCAATGTCAACTGCCTCTGTAACGTGTAGAGCAAAGTCAGGATTAGTGTCACCACCAGGTAGTGCCTGTGTCTTTGTGTTTTTGGAAAACCATATTCCTCCGATGACTGCAACAATGAGAACAGGTATAATGATTTTAATGGCTAGCCCCTTCGAGGGTGCTCCTTGCATTTTATCTTCCATTAGCAACTACCTCCACACTCTTTAAACTCTAAATAATTTCTAAGAAAAAGTCTCCTCTTGACAAGAAAAGACCACTGATTTTAAACTATTACCATATTTTCTGATTTTTTCAGTGTTTTGACTTAAACTTCTTGGATTTCGTATAATTAAATTGTAATATACTTATATCTAGAGCACAAGCCTTTTATACTATATTTTCCAAATATTAATATTTTACTTAAGGACAAATAATCATTTCCCGATACCATAGACAATCTGCACAGGAAGGCTCATTGCCCCAGCAGTCGGCTTCATTGTCCTGAGTATATGAGCAGCCATCTAACCATTGGCAGTCTGTACAAGAGGGAATTTTCTTTTCTTTGACCCGATAGCGGAAATTGACATACTGAGGACTCTGCCAGATATCAAGCAATTTTTCCTTGTTTATATTTCCAAAACTGTGACTACTTACTGTTTTTTCCCGCTCATAAATATAACACTTATAACTATGCATCAAAGCATAACAAGGGGCAACCTCTCCCTGCCAGGTAATAGATACACTGTTATCTTCAACAAACTTACAGTTGCGATAGGTATTTAATTTCATATTGGCCATATATGAGTGGCAGGATTTACTGTCAAAGAGGGAGTTTTTATATTCTAAATCGTACAATACTTCCTTGATCATCGATTCATGATAGGGCAGTACATTGGTTATTAACACTTTCCGTGCTTTTAAATAATCAGCTAAACGCATTAAATTAGGTAGGTCTTTGTAGTTACTTTTCATAGCCACAAATTCTACCCCCAATTCAGGCTTAAGGGGATAGCTGTTTCCACTTTGCCTGTTTAATTCCTGAATATTATTAATAATTTGATTATAATTACCACCTTTTCTGATCTCATTATAATTTTTTGCATCGGAGCCATCGATGGATACATATATTGCATCCAAGCCTAATGTAATTAAATCTTTAATCATATTTTGAGATAGCAAGGAACCATTCGTAATCATTTCAACTCGCAAACCTTTATTTTTAAACTTTTCAATTATTGAAAGAATATTCGGATGGCTAAGTGGCTCACCAAATCCCCCAATATGAACAGTTTTTAGCTGGGAAAAATCAGATAAGGAATTTAATAGAGCTTCTATTGCAGCATCACTTATATAGCCCATTTCCTCTTTCCAGGAATGGCGGATACAGGTGATACAATCAAAGTTGCAATCATTGGTAACTTCTAAATATATTTTTTTTAAATCCTTATTAATTGGAATTATAGTTATCTGCTCACCTTCAAGTAGTAGAGCTTTTTCTTCTTCTTTTTGTGCCTCAGCTGGAATAGTAATTACCTTATACCCATCCACAAATTTGATATTACCATCAAATTTCTTTAACGTCTGGAGCATATTATACCTCCATATTTAAATTATTCGAAAAATTCCTGCCTAAAAAAATACAAAAGAGAGGTTGACTATGCAACCTCATCAATAAAAATTATGCTTTAGATTTGCCAACTGCAACTTCAGGAAACCAATTCCTAGTATTATTAGCTATCCGTACTAAAACTAGCATTACAGGAACTTCTACTAAAACTCCTACAACAGTAGCTAAAGTAGCACCGGATTCTAAGCCGAACAATGAAATAGCTACAGCGACTGCCAGCTCAAAAAAGTTGCTTGCACCAATCATTGCTGCTGGAGCCGCAATATTATGGGGAAGTTTCCAAGCCTTAGACCAGCCGTAAGCAATTGCAAAAATAAGAAATGTCTGAATTATTAATGGAATAGCAATTAATGCTATATGGAGGGGATTGCTTAGTATTACGTCTCCTTGGAAAGAAAAGATGATAATTAAGGTCAATAGTAAACCTATAATTGTAATATTATTGAATTTTTTCAGAAAGATATTTTCAAAATAATCCATTCCATGATTTTTTATAATATATCTTCTAGACAGATATCCAGCGGCTAAAGGTATCACTACAAACAAGAATACTGAAAGGAAAAGGGTCTCATAAGGCACAAAAACGTCAGTTACACCTAAGAGAATAGCTACTATAGGAGTGAAAGCAAATAGTAATATTATATCATTAACCGCAACTTGAACTAAGGTGTAGGCAGGATCTCCATTAGTTAAATGGCTCCAGACAAAAACCATTGCCGTACAAGGAGCAGCCCCTAGCAAAATTGCTCCAGCTAAATATTGACTACCTAAGTCGTCTGATATCCAAGGGCTAAAAACAATTTTAAAAAAGAAATAAGCAATTAAGTACATAGTAAAGGGTTTAATTAACCAATTGGTCACACATGTTACAGTTAGACCTTTTGGCTTTTTAGTTGCTTGAACTATACTACTAAAATCTATCTTTAGCATCATAGGATAAATCATCAGCCAGATTAGAATTGCTACAGGTATAGAAACCTTTGCGTATTCAAATTGACTTAATATTTCCGGAATAATAGGAAAAACCTGACCCATTGCTACCCCAACTACAATACATAAAGCTACCCAAATGGTTAGATATCTTTCAAATAATCCCATAGATTGGACCACCTTTCATTATTTCTTACTTCCAAAAACTATATATATTGGTATTTTATATTCAGTATAACTATGTGTCAATATGCGAATATATTCATTTACTAATAATCCTTAATCCCAAATACTTAAAATGAAAGCTTTTCCATAATAATCTTCCTTCCCTGAATTTAATTTTTCATACAAAATATTCAGTTTTAATAATAATTTTTGTTATTCTATTCAAATAACAATTGTCCCATTTCCTTTAGTAATTCCAGCCCTTTTATTTCCTGAGCCAGCATAGGACTTTCCACTACCAAGGCTTCCGGAAACATGGTGTTTATTTCCGCAAGATACTTAACCTGCATATTTCTCCGGTTTTTGAAAAAAGGAGTTTGTGCCTGCTCTTGAGGAATAATTAAATTAGCTATAACCAGTTGGGTTTCAATTCCTAATGATAATAATTCCTGAGATGCCCGATGGGCCTCAATAATCGGTGTTCTTTCCGGATACATTACAAAGCTGAAAGTAGTTTTGGCACTGTCCTTCATCATTTCAATAACAGCATCAAATTTTTCCTTTTCTTTTTTATCTTCTGCACTAATCTCGGTTTGGATTCCTGTTTTTAATTGGATTTGCTTACTCCAATCCATAGGTAGCTCTAACAGCCTGAGGGTGTGACCGGTAGGTGCTGTGTCAACTACTATAACATCAAATTCATTTAAACTGGCGTAATTGATAAATTTTTGAAATGATGCCATTTCTTCTGTACAAGGGGAATCCAGTTCTTCCTGCATAGCTTTAATAGTATTAGTATCAAACTTATTTTGAGCTTCTTTCAGTATTTTGTTTTTATATTCCTGGGCAGTCTTCTTTGGGTCAATTTTTACCCCGAATAAATTTTCGATATTATTTATCTTAGTTATCTCATCACCAACATTTTCACCTAAAACATTACCAATATGTGCTGCTGGGTCAGTAGTTAATAATAACGTTTTAAACCCTTTTTGAGCAGTATGCACAGCGGTCACACAAGCTATTGATGTTTTCCCCACTCCCCCCTTTCCTGAGAAAAAGATATTTTTTTGCTGACCTTTTTCAGGATACAGTAGGTCTACCAGTGATTTATTCATGTGTATTGTTTCCTCCATATAGTTTAGTGGCGCTTTTTGCAAACATTTTTAAGCCCTTTATTTCAGTGTCTAAAAGCTCCATAGTCTGGATACCTACATTTGAAAAAATCTCTCTTGTTTTTTCCACCTGCAATTGCTGCCTTTCATATTTGCTTTTAAAAAATGGGTTGACAGCTTCTTCTTTTGGTATTAATCCATTAATAATAACTCTGGTAGTCTCAATCCCTATTGTTTTTAACTCTTTTGCCGCTCTGAGCGTTTCTTCTATGGAAGTCTGCTCAGGCTGCATAACAAAAACAAATTCAGTAATCTCAGGGTTTCTTAATTTATTGATAGCTTTATCGTACTTTTCCTTACTCTCTTGAATCAAAGCTACTGGACCCATACAGGTCTGCCCGCTGCCCTTAGCACTTTCTTCTATGTGCTTACTCCAGTCCACAGGTAATTCTAAAAGACGAATTGTATGACCTGTTGGAGCAGTATCAAAAATAATTACCTCATAAGCATGACCATCCATAAAATCAATAAATTTATCAAATGAAGCCATTTCTTCTGTGCAGGGGCCGCTCAACTGTTCATCTGCAATACGGAGCATTTCTTCATCAAATAATTCCCTCAAAGGGGCTAAAGAACGTTCCTTGTACTCCTGGGTAGCCTGATCGGGATCGATCTCCATAGCAAAGAGCTTATCAATATCATTTATTTCAGTAATTTTATGGCCAATTTCCTGTTCAAAAACATCAGATAAATTTGCAGCAGGGTCAGTGGTAACAATTAATGTTTTTTTTCCTTGCTTAGCATAATGGACTGCAGTGGTACACGCCATAGATGTTTTACCTACTCCGCCTTTGCCGGAAAAAAATATAAATTTAGTATGCATTTTTCTCAGCTCCGATAACTTCTTCTAATTCTTCTAAGGTTGGGTATCTGTGGGTTTGAATAACTTCACCGTTTATTGTGGTTATTGGTAGTATGTTTTTATTATTATCTTTAACAAGTTGATATACTTTTGTATTTTCTTTAAACCTTAAAGGCTGTTGGGTAATCATATACCTCTCAATTATCAGCTCTGGATATTTATTTTTTAATTGTTGAATATCCTCATTCAGTTTTACCAGTTTTTCATCAACACTAGGACCACAAAGTCCTGTTGAGCAACACATTGCCGGTTCAAAAAATTCTAGTTTCATTCGATCTACCTCCATGATTATATTCGATTTTATTCATTTAATGTTCAAATTTTTTTTCCACTATTATAGCTTTATTTCTTAAACATTATGGTCAACATTAATATTTTGAATTTAAATTATATTTTCAGAGCTTTTTGCGCTAATACTTCACATCCTAATCCTTTTTCTTTATATTCCCGCATACTATTAATATCTTTTGCTAATTGTTTAGATTTATTAAATTTTTCTTCCAGGTAAACTATTAATAGTTGGTTTTCATTAATAAATTTTTCATTCAAACGATAATAAACCCACTGGGATTTCTTCCGAAAGGTGATTAATTCTGTATTCTTTAATTTATTTAAGTGCCTTGAAGCATTTGACTGGGTTATTTGCAATATTTCTTCAATATCACAAACACAAAGTTCATCATATCTTAAGATATTTAGTATTCTTATCCTGTTATCATCCCCTAAGGCCTTAAACAATTCAGACAAAAGCATCTTTTCACCCCTTTATGTTTGCTTATTTATATGATTATATTCGATTATGTTTATATAATATTCCTTTTATTCTCTTTTTGTCAATAAATACTTATAATTTCTTTTCATCAAATATATTAAGACTATGTTCACCACAGTTACAAAAAATCTGCCCTTCTTGCACCATTTTCATTATATCGTCAGGAAAGTATATTGCTTTTAACAAACAGAATTTCTGGCATTCTTTGCAGCCTTTAATACATTGCTCCTTTGATTTTACATAAACTTTTCTGCATAGATATTAGTTTCACCAAAGACCCCATATTCGAAATACTCTATACATGCCAAACATCCGTTACATTTGGTTATGTTTATATATGGATACCACTCATTTGACATGATTACTCCCTCCATCCCAATATTATCGAAATTGCATTACCCAAGGCTTATAATAATTCTTTTGAAACTTTGGCAACCGCCTTAAGAGTTTCTCCAATTTCCACCTCTGTGGTAAAGTGTGAAGGACTCAGACGAACAACTCCCTGTTCTATGGTACCAAGCATGCGGTGAGCATGGGGGGCACAATGTAAACCAGCACGGCTTATGATACCATACTCTTCATCTAACATGTCACCTACTATCATGGAATCAATTTCACCCAGGTTAAAGGCAACTATTGGAGCTTTTGTAGCTGCGTCAGTCCCCCCATATAATTTCACACCTGGAATATGGAGAAGTCCATCAATTAAAGATTGACATAACTGCTGCTCCCTTTTACGCACATTATCCATTCCTTGAGCTAACAGATACTTTACTCCGCCGCCGAGTCCGGCAATACCCACCCCGTTCAAGGTACCACTCTCCAGGGCATCAGGGAGAAAATCGGGTTGGCTGTCGAGTTCCGACAGGCTTCCTGTTCCGCCGTAGATAAAGGGGCGCAAAGAGCAATTATCCCCGATAACAAGTCCACCGGTCCCTTGAGGTCCTAAAAGTCCCTTATGTCCAGGAAATGCCAAAATATCCACCGGTAAACTATTGAGATCCAGGGGATAAACCCCTGCAGTCTGTGCTGCATCAAGCAAATATGGAACGCCTTTGCCCCTGGCAATTTCTCCGATTTGCTCTACTGGCAGCAGCACACCCGAGATATTTGAAGCATGCAGAGTTACAACAAGTTTAGTATTATCTCGGAAGGCGGCAGCATACTCCTCAAGGGAAAACTCATTTCCGGATCTGCCAGAAATCCGGGTGACCTTAACCCCCCTGTTTTCCAGCACATTGAGAGGTCTGGTTACTGCATTATGCTCTAAAGAAGAAGTGATGACATGGTCCCCAGACTTTAAGATTCCGAATAGTGCTGTGTTGATTGCTTGAGTTGCATTGCTGGTAAAAACCACCCGCGTGGGTTTATTAATGCCGAATATTTTGGAAAGCAGTTCCCGTACCCGGTAAACGCTGCGCGCCGCCTCCATGGAAACACCGTGCCCGCCTCGTCCCGGGTTCCCCCCGGAATCCAGTGCCTCGTTCATTATCAACTTTACTTCTTGCGGTTTGGGCCAACTGGTAGCCCCATTATCCAGATAAATCATCATTATCCTCTCCCTGATTGCTTTCACTATCTCCTGCTTCTTCGCCAAGCGGGACAAAACCTTCTTTTCTGGCCTCATAACATCCCGTAAAAACTACCCGGGCATCTATCAAGTCCTCAATCAAATCTTTAAAAGCCAAAGGGAAACATAATGCTCTGTTACACCCGGCCCGCAGGCTGCGGGGCGTATGAATAAGTGCAGAGGGACAGTTTCTTTCTTTCAACACCTGTTCCGCCCCAAAAGCCTCACTCAAAGAATCAAAGGTAATTAGAGCACGATACTCCTTTAGCATACCGTAAAGCATCCTTCAAATCCCACCTTTATTATGTTACTGCTTTCAATTTTTTTGTCTTTTGTTCTCCTTCACTCAATAGTAGGTGTTGCAGCGGCGGAAGTGTTTCTCCATCTTCTATTAATGTCTCAATAAAGTATACGCAATCTTCCGAACCTTCATTGAAATTTTTAACTGTCTTATACTTTAAACAATGCATCTCCCCCTTTTCATTTAAGGAACCTATACCACAATTCCGACATAATTTCATAAATCCTTACCTTTCTACATTTGTATATTTCAATGTGCTTATGTAAATCTTACTACTAATTATTACTATTGTAAATATCTTCTAAATAGTTCTCGTAGGGAATCAAAGCTTATTTTTTACCCAATTCCTCGCACTCACAAGGATTATGTTTTCTTGTTTCTCTGTCATTTAGGAATGTGCAGAGTGAAGTAATATTCCCCATAACAAAATCGTTATTTAATGTATAATATATCCATTTTCCATTACGATTCTCTTTAATAATATTTGCTTGTTTCAGTATTTTTGCATGGTGCGAAACCATAGTTTGTGATATCCCTATCCTCTCCATTAGTTGACAATTACACAACTCCTCTTGGGCCAATAATTCTAAAATTTTCAAACGGGTTTCCTCTCCTAATGCTTTTAAAAAAATAGCTTTATCTTTAAACATATTGTTCCCCCTTTTAGCATCCTGCTGTAATACTGTTTTTTGTTTTCCATTATAATACTTAATTATATTTCACTCAAACTTATACTTTCAAATAATAAAATACTTTCCAAAAGAAAATTTAAATATTAATCAGACCCAAAAATTGTATTGCCAAAAACCATTTTTCAGCATAATATATTAATGGGTGATGCATAGATGGTTTATGTATGAGGGGGTGTTTTTTTTAAATAGATAATTATTTAAAAAAGGAATACTGAAACGGAAAAATAAATGAGGGGGTAATTAATTATGAATTTAAACAATCTGGAAACAACATTCTATTTTTTTATTTATATTGCGGGAGAGTTGGCCCTATTATTTATCGTCATTTCTTTTTTAATAGGTATCCTGCAAGAGTATATTCCACCAGATAAAATACAAAAAGTATTAGGTGGACACCGCCATCCTATCATAAGCAATATTTTTGGTACTATTTTTGGTGCAATGACACCCTTTTGTTCTTGTTCAACAATACCAATTACCGTCGGCCTATTAAACGGGGGAGCCCCCTTTGGAGCAACTATGTCTTTTTTAATTGCCTCTCCTTTGTTAAACCCTGTTATTATTGCTCTATTACTATCATTGTTAGGTTTTAAAATTACAATTACATACTTTTCTATTGTTTTCCTAGCTTCTGTAATAACTGGTTTAGTCTGGCAAAAAATGAACCTGCAGAAGGAAATAAAAGAAGGCATTATCCAAAGCACCAGCTGTTGTGATTGTTCCACTGTTGGCGTTGCAGAAATAACAACAAATAAACAGAAAATTACCAAAGCGTTTAATGGAGCCTGGACATTATTTATGCAAATGGTCCCTTGGCTTTTAGTTGGTGCCGCAATAGGGGCTGCGATTCATAGTTATATTCCCGAAGAATTAGTAGTTAAAGTTGCAGGTCCAGATAATCCTTTGTCCGTTCCCATAGCAGCGGTAGTAGGTATCCCTATGTATATAAGAGCATCCACAATGCTACCTATTAGTAAAGTATTGCTTGCAAAAGGTATGACTATCGGTACAGTTATGGCTTTAATTATTGGCGGCTCCGGTGCCAGCCTGCCAGAAATATCTCTTTTAAATGCTATATTTAAGAAAAAGCTCCTTATCATCTTTGTTCTCACTATCTTTTTCTGGGCAACCTTTGCCGGAATATTATTTAACATTTTAATTTAAATTTATTTATGATTCCCCTGCTGAAAGCAGTACAATTAATTCCCACCACTTCAATAGATGGTAAATTAAGGAATATTGTTCTTTTAAAATTTCATCTGGCTGTATAAATGATTTAATAATTGGGTTTGCACCTGATATTATTCACTCTTTTCAGCCCTTTCTTCGTTAAATAGTGACAGGTATCCCTTGGTTGGATTTAAGCAATTTTTTTAATTTCTCTCGGATATCTCCTTTGAAAAATCGGGTTAACTGACGGAAATTATGGGCAATAAGCTTTGTTCCGATGACAAGATTACACTTTATGATACCTCTTACACTTAGTTTATCTACACCTTGGGCCCGTTTTAACGCTGAGTTCGTTCCTTCAATAGCAGCTCGTTTACTTGTAACCACCTGGCGTTCTTCTTTATCTTCAATTTTTAAGCGAATTTCTTCGGAATCTAAGGTCTTTTGACTTACCCTTAAAAC
>JUEF01000016.1 GCA_000802045.1 Peptococcaceae bacterium BICA1-8 | reverse complement strand
AAAAGTCGCTATAGTATCAAGAAGCGGAACCTTATGTCATGAATCAGCATCCAATCTTACTTATCGAGGTATTGGTGTTTCCATGGTTATGGGCATCGGTGGGGATCCTATTATTGGCACCAGCTTTGTTGACGTTCTAAAATTGCTTAAGGATGATTTGGAAACCGAGGCGATAGTACTTATCGGTGAAATAGGCGGTTCCCGTGAAGAGGATGCGGCAGAATATTTACAGTCAATTGACTATGGTAAGCAGGTATTTGCCTTTATCGCTGGCAGATACTCACCACCGGGAAGAAAAATGGGACACGCAGGTGCCATTATTGAAAAGGGAGTTGGCACTGCTGGTGCTAAACTTCAAAGACTTGCTGAAGCTGGAGTAACTGTTACCGGTAGTATTGAAGATTTAATTCAGAAGGTTGAGGATTGGTATAAAAGTGAATACCCAGAAAAACTTGCCAAAAATGCCTAAAGATACATTATCCAACACCTCCCCCTATACCTGGAGCAAACGGGGCATTGCCCCGTAGGCTCCACTATTTTTAAATAATTTTTTAAAATATGTCGTTTGTTATTAAAAGAAGAAGGAAATTTGCCTTTCTATGATAAATATTTAGATAAGAAATGTTTATATGTAAAATAAAATATTTATTTTCGTAGGAGGATTTTGTAGCATCTTGTTGAATATATAATATATGATATATCGTATTTTATGGTTCGGACGTAAAGGGTTTAATGATTCTCGAAATTAATTTCCTTAGTGAGGTGATTTAGATGTTAACTGCATCGTGGCACGGATTGCTAGCTTTATTTGACCCTACATCAATTTTGTTTATGTCCATTGGTGTTTTATTTGGTGTTGTAATTGGGATATTACCAGGACTAGGTGGTATAGCAGCTATGGCATTAATTCTTCCTTTTAGTTTAAGCTTAGAGCCTGTTGCGGCTTTAGCTATGTTATTGGGTGCACACGTAGCGACGATTTTTGGTAGCTCTATAACCAGTATCTTATTCAATATCCCCGGAGCTTCCAAAAGCATTGCATTATGTTTCGACGGTTATCCTATGACACAAAGGGGTGAAGGTGCTAGAGCTTTAGGTGCTGCGGCAATGGCTTCTTTAATTGGTGGTCTTATTGGAGCTATATTTCTAACTTTAACTCTGCCAATTATGAAAGCTATTATGATGGCTCTAGGACCCCCGGAATACTTTATTATGGCTTTATGGGGATTATCAGTAATAGCCATTTTCAGCAGCGGTTCTCTCTTAAAAGGCTTAACTGCTGCGGGGTTTGGATTATTGCTTTCCTTTGTTGGCATGGACCCAGTTAGCGGTACAGCCAGATTTACTTTCGGTTCTTTGTTTTTATTGGATGGTTTTGATTTTGCAGTGGTGGTTATTGGCTTATTTGCTGTCTCAGAAATGATTAAGCTCTACATCACCGGTGGCTCAATTGTCAAAGCACAAACTACTAGTGAAATGGGTAGTGTTTGGATTGGCGTGAGGGATGTATTTATACACTGGAAGCTGGTTGTTAGGTCAAGTCTATTGGGTCTCTTTATAGGAGCTCTTCCTGGAGTTGGCGCCAGTATTGGAGGAATAGCAGCATATGGTATGGCTGCCCAGACATCGAAAAATAAAGAAACCTTTGGAACTGGTAATGTCGAAGGTGTTATTGCACCTGAAGCTACCAATGCAGCTAATGAAGGTGGCGGTCTGGTGCCTACATTGGGTTTTGGTATTCCTGGTGGCGAAAGTATGGCCATTCTTTTATCAGCATTTATTGTTATGGGTATTACACCTGGTAGAGATATGTTAGAAAATCATATGGATATTGTTTTCTCTATAGTTTGGATTATAGTTGTTGCTAATGTTATTACTACTATTGGCGGATTATTACTTGCAAAACATTTAGTAAAAGTTACTACATTGCCCAGCAGTGTTTTGATTCCTGTACTTTTACCGATATGTCTTGTAGGAGCATATGCCATAAAAGGTCGTATCAAGGATGTAATTGTGGTAGTGGTTTTCGGTATTATTGGTTACATAATGGATAAATACAAGTACTCAAGGGCTGATATGGCTATTGGTATGGTCTTAGGTCTAATGCTTGAGAGATATATGCATATTTCTATTAAACTCTACGGCAACTTATTCTTTTTAACTAGACCGGTTACGCTTATTTTATTTTTGGTTGTATTGGGCACCATTTTCTATCCATTTATCCGAGGTTATATTGCTAATAAAAGGAACGCAGATGAAAGTGGGGTGCAGTAATAATGACTAAGAAAACTGCCAACAACATAGTAGCTGTAGCCTTTCTACTCTTTTTTATAGCTGTAGCAATATTATCAACAGGGTTTGGTCCGAGAGCAAGGCTGGTACCCCTGCCCGTAGCTATTGGGTCCGCAGTTTTAATTTCATTCCAATTGTATTTGCAAAACACAAAAAACACTAAGATAAATTTAGCTATAGATGCTGGTGAACTTTTATTTGGCGCCAAAGAATCCAAAGATTCATCAGGTAAAAAGAAGGAAAAGAAAGAAAATTTGCTCAAAAAAGAATTGGTGAGTATTGGCATTGTGGTATCTTTTTTGGCACTGATCCTGGTTATAGGAATTGAGCCTGCTATCCTAGTTTTCGTCGTAGGTTATTTTCGTTTTATTAATAAAGCTAAGTGGTGGAAGTCTTTTGTCTTCGGAATAGGCACACTCTTATTTATCCATCTGCTCTTTGTACAATTTCTTAATGTTCATTTTTACAAAGGAATTTTGGAATATATTTTGTAGTTGGTTAGATTTTTTAAAGGAGGGGGTCTTTTAAAGCAATAAAATAAAAATATATCAAGGTCTTAGCTTAATCCAAAAAGAAAAATAAAAAGAAAAGAGAGAGGTGTCCCAATGTTAAAGAGAAAAAGTTTAGTTTTAATTTTAGTAGTTTTACTAACTATCTCCTTAATAACTGCCTGTGGTCAAAAAACTGAAGCACCTGCCCCTAAGGAAGAAGTTAAATCTGAACCTGTTAAAGCCAAGGATATTACTTTGATTGTTCCTAATTCCCCTGGTAAAGGTATGGACACATATGCTAGAATGATTGCTCCTTACATTGAAAAACATTATCCTGGCGCTAAAATCATAGTGAAGAATATCGTAGGTGCCGGTGGGGTAGTTGGTACTAATCAGCTATGGCATTCAAAACCCGATGGTTTAACTTTTGCGTTTACTAGTTTTCCATCTGTTCTTTTAGCGGACCTTTCCGAAGCTGAAGGTGTTCAGTTTAAGGCTACTGAGTTTACATACTTAGGACGGGCTGCAACTGAACCTAGAGTGTTTGCTGTAGGCGGCAAATCTGAATTTAACACCATAGAAGATTTAGCTAAAGCCGGCAGACCTATTAAATTCCCTTCACAAGGAATGGACGAAGACTTCTTTGCTGCTGCTGTAATGGCTAAAGCATTAGGTTTTCAATTAAACCAAATTACCGGTTATGAGGGTAATGCTGATACTGCATTAGCTGTTATAAAAGGTGAAGGTGACGGTCATATTACTGCTTTAAGTGATGCTTTACCAATGATCAAAGCTGGCGACAAAAAACCAATATTAATGTTTTCCCCTGAAAGAGTCAAAGATTTTCCAGATGTGCCGACAGCATTAGAGATTACTTCTGGCGAAGCACAAGATTTTATGAAAGTTTTGACAAATATGATTGTGGCTCACCGCTGCTTCTTTGGACCTCCAGGAATGGACCCCGAGGTTACTACAGAATTTAGAGCTGCTATTACCAAAGCTTTAGCTGATCCTGAGCTTTTAGAGAAAGCTGCTAAAGCAAATAGCGAAATTGTTCCTATGGACGGTGATAAGCTACAAGCAACCGTTGATGAAATCGCAGCTAGTGCGCAAAAAATAATAGGACCAATGAAACAGGCTTTAGCTGATATTAAGTAGTTGTTTTCTAAAGGGGCTGGTATCGCCAGCCCCTAATTATAAATTAAAGGAGAAATTTTGATGCTGGGCAGACTAGACGTACGATATGAGCAGTGTACTGGGTGCAGAGCTTGCCAGATGGCATGTGCGATTAATAAAGAAAACCAGCTGTGGCCTGAAGCTGCTAGGATCAATGTCAAACAGGTTGGACTTGGACCATTGGATATTCCTATCTCTTGTCATCAGTGTTCAGACCATCCTTGTGTAGTTGCATGTCCGGAAAAAGTTAAGGCTTTAAGCTATGACCCGGAAAGTGGAATAGTAAGAGTAAATGAAGAAAAATGTTTGAGGACACAAGGTTTCCATTGTCAAAAATGTTTTCGCGCTTGTCCTGGAGAGAGGATTACGTACCATCCAAAAAAGGAAATACCACTTTTTTGTGACTTGTGTGACGGCAAACCGGCCTGTGTGGCTGCCTGTGGTCCTCAAGCCTTAAGCTATAATTTGGACCCTTGTTTTGAAAGCAGGCATTTAAACCGTACTGCATTGGAAATTGCCCGGGGATTAACTGTAAAAGTATTTGGCCGGGAAGAAATAAAGTGACGGGTGATTATATGAGGCAATTAAGTTTTAGACTTTTGGAGATTAATTTATCAGATAGGACAATAGCAGTAATTGAATTACCATCTGAATGGATAAGAGAGTATATTGGAGGTCGAGGTCTAGGTACTCGTATGCTTTGGGAAAGAACAAAGCAAGAAGCAGATCCTCTTGCGCCGGAGGCGGAAATGTATATTTTGACCGGGCCCCTTACTGGTGTAATTCCCGGCGGAGCCCATATTTGTTTAACTTTTAAATCTCCATTAACGGGCAATACCATTGGTTTTTCTGTGACTGGTGCCCAGTGGGGGCCGGAATTAAAATATGCCGGATATGACGGAATCATATTAAAGGGTAAATCTCTTAAACCTGTCTATTTAATGATCAAGGATGATGTTGTTGAAATAAAAGATGCAGGACATCTTTGGGGAACGACTACCTGGCAGACTCAACAGTTAATAAAGGAAGAATTAAAAGATGACCATTTTAAAGTGCTAGCTATAGGCCCTGCAGGTGAGAACCTAGTTAGCTTTGCTTCTATTGGCCAGGAACAGTTTAGGGCGGCGGCTCGCTGCGGCTCTGGAACAGTTTGGGGCTCTAAGGGTTTAAAAGCTGTTGCAGTTAGAGGGACTAACCCAGTAAGAACTTTTGATTTGCCGGGTGTAATAAAGGCTCGAGGAGAACTAGAAAAATTATTATTAAGTAATCGTACTAACCACCCACGGGGATACGAGTTGGTGCGTTATGGTAATTCCATAAGTCTGACGGCCCATAATGATGAAGGGCGTTTAGTAACTAAAAACTATCAAGAAGGCTATTTTGAGGGTATTAATGAAGTTGGTGGATTAAAATATGATTTGCGCTATTATGCTAAATCTAGATCCTGTTTCGGATGTCCTTTAGGTTGTATGAAATTAGGGATGGTTAGAGATGGGATTTTTGCTGGAAATATAGTATGTCCTGATTTTGATTCAACAGCGAATATTGGTCCTGGCTGCAATATTCCCGATTTGGGTTCTATGGTATATCTGAGTCGCTGGGCAGATGAACAAGGGCTTGATGCAACCTCTTTAGGCAATATTACAGGCTTTGCTATGGAATGTTATGAAAAAGGAATCCTTTCTTTAGAGGATTTGGACGGTATAAAACTAGAATGGGGTAATACAGCAGCTATTTTGGAATTATGGCGGAAAATTGTTAATCGGGAAGGCATAGGTGATATTTTAGCCAAGGGAGTAAAGTATGCTGCCCAAGCTATTGGTAATGGTGCTGACAAATTAGCTATGCATTGTAAAGGTGTAGAGTTTCCTGGCTTTGTTCCCCAAGGGGGACACAAAAAGGGCTTGCAGTATGCTATTTCAGATAGAGGACCATGTCACCATTATGGAAGTACTATTGATGAACAGAATCAAAGGGTATGGGCTGACTCTCTTACCGTTTGTTCCTGGCAAAGAAGATTAGTTGATCCTCAAATATATATGGATTTGCTAAAAACAGTAATGGGCTGGGATATAGAGCTTACCGAATGGGACGTGACTGCAGAAAGAATGTTATTATTGGCCCGTGCATATAACATACGAGAAGGCATAATCCCAGAAAAGGATGATATTTTACCAGAGAGAGTGCATACAGAGCCTTTGACAAAGGGTAAAAAAGCTGGTTCAGTTTATCCCTTGGAGAAATTTATAGCAGACCGGCTTAGATGGTATGAGGAGCGGGGCTGTGATGCTACGGGTGTACCTAAAATTGAGCATTTAGAAGAGATTGGATTAGCTTTTACTATTCCTGTTATTAACAAATTTACCCGAGGACTAACCTCCACCTGAAGTAAGTTTTACTTTATGTCCGGAAATACTCCGGGAAGGGATGAGAGTAATGACAATAAAATTATTAGGGCATTCTGACTTAAATGGTTTTGGAAAAACAATGCAGTCTATGCCATTTCGCAATTATCTATTTGTTGGGCATTTAATACCAGGCAAGGGAACAAGTATTTTAGATATAAGTAATCCGCGGGAACCTAAAATTATTGGTGAATTACCCGGATTTAAAAATACCATGTCTCCTAAGGTCCAGATTGTTGATGAGTTGTTATTTGTTAACTATGAGCAGAGGGGAACCGAAAAAGCAGAAAAAGTTGGTTTTTCGGTTTTTGATATAGGTAATCCTAAAGAACCTAAGGAAATTAGCTTTTATAATACAGGTGGTCAAGGAGTTCACCGTATAACCTATACGGGAGGACGTTATGCATATGTAACAGCAATACCAGAAGGTTTCCTGGACAGGATGTTATTGATAATTGATATGACAAACCCGGTAAAACCGATAGAAGCCGGTCGTTGGTGGCTGCCGGGTCAGTGGACTCAAGGCGGGGAAACCCCTACCTGGCCCCAAGGCTTAAAGTATAAGTTACACCACGCAATACCTCATGGTAACCGAGCTTATCTAGGGATGTGGGATGGTGGAATGTATATACTTGATACCACTGACCTTTCCAATATCAAGGTTCTAAATAGTCTATGCTGGTCTCCAGAAGACGGAGGATGCACCCATACAGCTTTGCCTCTTCCAGGTCGGAACCTTTTAATTGTCACTGATGAGTCTACCCGAGACAAGTGCCAAGAACCACCAAAATACGTCCGAGTAATTGATATTCAAGACGAAAAGGCACCGAAAGTTCTATCTAAATTCCCTGTTCCCCAGGGAGATTACTGTAATAAGGGACTAAGGTTTGGGCCCCATAACTTACATGAAAACTGGCCCGGTACCTTCCAAAGTGAAGAATTAATTTTTGTAACCTATAATAACGCTGGTATTAGGGTTGTTGATATTTCAGACCCTTTTAGTCCAGTTGAAGTTGATTCTTACGTTCCTATCGATCCACCGGGTGTAGAAGCCATCCAGACCACTGATGTGTATGTGGAGGCAAATGGCATCATATATACCACGGATCGAGCTGGTGGAGGTATTCATATCTTAGAAAAGGTTGATTAGCATTAATTTAGGTATATATATATGTGGAGGTGTAGATTATGAATCTAAAAGAGAATAATTTCAATGAAAATGTAGTAAATGTTGACGTATTGGTTATTGGTGGGGGGTCTGCTGGTACAATGGCAGCATTAAGTGCTAGAAGGCAGGGTCTGGACGTAGCCTTAGTAGATAAAGCCGGCATTGACCGTAGTGGATGTGGAGCAGCAGGTAATGACCACTTCCTTGCTGTACTAGATACTGGTCCAGATTGGGATACTCCTGAAGCTTTTATAACATGGTATCACCGCTTAACCCAGGGACTAGTTGATATGAATATCCCCCCAAAAATATATCTCTCTAGGATTAAAAACTTATTAAAATATTTAGAAGATCTAGGTGTACCCATGCGGGAAGATAAAGAGAATGATGCCTATATCAGAACTGGCTCATTCGGTCAGCCTGGAGAATATTTTATAAACTTTGATGGTAGAAACTTGAAACCCACTATTAGTAAAGAAGCTAAGAAAATCGGTGTTAAGTTTTTCCGTAAAATTAATATTGTTGATTTACTTGTAAATGAAACCGGTGTAATTGGTGCAGTTGGTTTTGATATCCGTAAAGGTGATTTCTATGTATTCTTAGCAAAAGCAACTATTGTTGCTACCGGTAATGTTACTAGATTCTATAATAATCAGGCCGGCATGCCTTATAATAGCTGGCACAGCCCATATAATAACGGTGGTGCTCAAGCTATGGCTTTCCGAGCTGGGGCTGAAATCAAAAATATGGAGTTTGTCAATTACACCCTAACTCCTGTTAACTTTAGCGCCTCTGCCTTAAATGCTATTGTCGGGATGGGCGGCTATATTGTAAATGGTTTAGGTGAACGCTTCTTATTCAAGCATCATGAAAAAGGCGAAAAGGGTCCCCGTTGGATAATGCCTTGGGGTGTATACTGGGAGTTAAAAGAAGGAAGAGGACCATGTTATTTTGACTTGCGTCATTTGTCTGAAGAAGATCTCGATCACCTTATTAATAATCTTCTGCCAGTTGATAAAAACACCTTCTTGGACTATTGCGAACAAAAAGGTGTAGATGTCCGGAATGATTTAATGGAAGTACAAATTTCGGAAGGTCAGCTTCCCGCATTTTTAGGTTCTGTCAGTGGTATCAATATTACTCCTGAGTGTGAAACAACAATTCCTGGGCTTTACGCTGGTGGTGCATGTACTGTGGCGGTTGGCAGTCTTTCAGGTTCGATGTGTGTAGGTGATACTGCCGGCGAAGAAGCAGCAAAGTATGTTATAAACGGTGGTGGAGGTAGATTAGAAGTTTCACCTGATATTGTTGAAGGTATAAAAAAATCTATCTATAAATATCTATCCAAAGAAAGTGGATTTAAGCCTTGTGAGCTTGAAGAAAAATTACGTCAAGTTATGACTCTTTATGTGGGTATAGGGCGAAGTAAAATGGGTTTGGAAACAGCCTTAGCCGAACTTGATAAATTAGCCCAATTACTAATTACTGCTAAGACGGAAAACCTGCATGAATTAATGCGTTTATTTGAGTTTAGAGATTTACTGGAGGTATCTAAAGCTGTAGTCAGGGGTGCTTTAGAAAGGGAAGAAAGCCGTTTCGGCATATCCCATTATCGGGGTGATTTTCCGGAGAGCAGTAAAGAGTGGCATTGTTCCCTCCACCAAAAGCTTCAAGACGGTCAAGTAGTTTTTAAACGTGTAGAACCGTATAATCTATAATTGATTGGAAAGGAGAGGTTGACTATGGCGATTCTAATTGATGAGAAACTTTGTAATGGTTGTGGGTTATGTGATGTTAATTGTCCAGGTGATTTAATTTTTATGGATGAGGAAACCCGAAAGCCCAAAGTCTTGTATCCTGAAGAGTGTTGGTATTGTGGTGCCTGTCGTATGGATTGTCCCAAGGATTGTATAAAAATAGTATTTCCTCTAACCAGCCTCTAGTTTTTTGTTACAAGAGTTGCAAAATGTCGAAATATATAATATATTATTAAGGTCACATATGAGGTTAACGGCATAGGATTATAGGCTGTAAGGAGAGTGAACAATGGGGGACTTGCATACACCATTACAATGCAAAACAAAAGCAGAAATGATTTATTCTACTTTAAGGGAAGCGATAGTATCTGGCGATTTAAAGCCCGGAGAGAGAATTGTGCTAAGGAAAGTAGCTAGTGAGCTTGGTGTTAGCGCTATTCCAGTCCGAGAGGCTGTAAAAATCTTAGAAGCTGAAGGCTTAATTGAGGTTTCCGCCCATAGTGAGGTTCTTGTCAGTAAGTTATCTGAAAAGGATTTTCGGCAATTAAGTGATATTAGAGTTATCTTAGAGGGTCATGCCACATTTTTGGCAACTAAAAATACAAATATCAAATTTCTGAAAGATTTAGAAAACCAAATTAATAAAATGCAGACTTCAATAGAAAAACAGGATTTCCGTCAGTACAGTAAGCTCAATATATTATTTCATCAGACAATATATGAGAACTGTGATAATGATCATCTGAAGAAAATGATAAGTGATCTAACAGCTAGGACAGATAGGGCACGGGCATTATTTGCATACAGTCCACAGCGTAATACTAAATCCATTGCTGACCATAATGCCATAATTCGAGCAATTGCTAATGGTGAAGCAGAAACAGCTGAAAAACTTATGTGCCAGCATCAAAGTGAAGGTTTAGCAATATTCATGGAAAATTTTAAATTTGATAATCAATAAATATAGTGGTTAGGAGCTCACTCCTAACCACTATTTACTTAGTTGGGGACATTCCTCATTCAAGAAGCAAGAAGCAAGATGCACGAATTGATTTTGTCCTGCTTCCTGTCTCATGTATCCTGCCTCACTTCACAATAATCAGGAGCATTTTAAAGTTTTTTCTTGCCTCTAGCCCGTGGGGAATATTAGAAGGCATAATAACTGTCTCTCCAGTAGTTGGAGTAACAGTTTCATTACCGATAGTAATTTCTGCTTCACCATCGAGTATGTAAACCATTGCATCGCCTGGCGTTGTATGGGTACTGATGCCTTCACCTGCACTTAGAGCAAATAAAGTCATACTAACATGGGGGTTTTGTACAAGGGTTTGACTGATAACCTGCCCCGGTTTATATTCCACTAGACCTGCTAAATTCAAAGCTTTACTAAACTCGATATTTTTAATTAAATTTCTTTCCATAATTAACACCTCCATTTTTTCTTGTCTTAATTATACACCACTATTATTTACCATTTCAGTGATGAAAATCACAAGTTGAAAAATAATAAAGGTTTTAGTATTGAAAAGATAGCATTTTTCCATACAATAGTACTATAACATAAATAAATAAATAAATGGAGAATTGCTGGACGATCAGTACATAACAGGAAACCACGGCATTATGATGTATCGGCCTTAATTATATGAAGGAGGTAAAAATGATTATTCCCAAAGAACGTTGGTATGATGCTATTTTCAAGCGTCGCTCTCGAAGGGCATATTTAAATAAATCTCTAACAGATAAAGAAATAGAGCATTTTATGGGTTTTTGTCAAGAGCTTAACGATTCCGTTACTGGAGTAAAAGTAATTTTTGTGCCCCATGACCCGGATAAGGTACTAAAGGGAGTCATAGGCTCCTATGGTAAGGTTAAGGGTGCTCCCATGTTTGCAGCATTTATTGGTGATACTAACGATCCCCTTGTCCAAGAAAAGACGGGCTATTTTGGTGAATCCTTTATTTTAGAGGCTACAGCCTTAGGCTTAGGAACCTGTTGGGTGGGAGGCTTTTTCAATCCGGAAGAGGTAGCCAAACATGTAGCCCTTGGTGCTCATGAGAAGGTTATTGCCATTACTCCTGTTGGCTATGCTTTAGGGGAATATAGCTTTACTGAGAAGTTTTTTTACCGTATGGCTTCCGATCATAAAAGGCAAGAACTAGAAAATATGTGCAGTGGATTGCCAAAAAATGAATGGCCTACTTGGGTAAAAACTGCTTTAGAGGCTGCCCGTCTTGCACCCTCGGCAGTTAACAGGCAGCCTTGGAGTTTTACCGTTGATAAAGATTGGATTAAAATTTCGGTGGACAAGCCGGACATGAATTCTAACATTACTAAAATTTCCAAACGCTTGGATTGTGGGATAGCTATGCTCCATCTGGAAATAGGGGCTTTAGCTAGCGGAGTAAAAGGGATCTGGGAGTACTTGGATGGGAAAGATATAGCAGTATTTAAAGTAGCTTATGCCAAGCCATAATGCAGCCAAACCAGATGGCCATTTGGAGTTGAGGCGAATATCATGAAAGGATTGTGACACCATGAAAAATACAAAAGTTCAAACTAGCTCAGTTCTTTTGGTTATAGCAGCAGCTATGTTATGGGGAACAACTGGGACTTCCCAAGCCCTTGCTCCAACAGGGGCTAGCCCATTAACTATTGGAGCGGTACGCTTAGCTATAGGTGGGACAGTACTGTTTATTTTTGCTCTAATGAAAGGTTCTTGGCGGGGGTTTAAAGGCTGGCCTTTCTTGACAACAGTTGTGGCTGCAGTAAGCATGGCTGCTTACCAACCTTTTTTCTTTGCTGGAGTCTCCAAAACTGGAGTTGCGGTAGGCACTATTGTCACCATTGGAAGCGCACCGGTATTTGCTGGGATATTAGCTTATCTAGTAAGAGGAGAAAAACCCAACGGAAAATGGAAAATAGCCACTGGATTGGCTATTTTGGGGAACTTATTTCTTTTAATGTCAGAGAAAGATATTAGCCTGAATGTAGTAGGTATAATGATGGCATTAGGTGCAGGACTAGCTTATGCCGTATATGCACTTGCCAGCAAAGAGCTCCTAGACCAGCATCCTTCGGAGCTAGTTGTTGCTGTTGTATTTTCTTTAGGGGCAATTTTATTATCCCCCTTATTAATTATTAGTGATTTGACCTGGTTGATGGATTGGAGAGGCTCAGTAGCGGCAATACACCTGGGGGTCTTTGCCACTGCAGTTGCCTATTTGTTATTTTCCCGGGGACTAGCTAAAATATCTGTGGCAGATGCCGTTACCCTTACTTTAGCCGAACCTCTGACGGCGGCAGTGCTGGGAATTTTTATTCTTGGAGAAAAGCTTAATCTTCAGGCTTTTGTGGGACTCCTTCTACTACTTGCCGGGATATTATTATTATCTATTAACTTTAAAAGATGGGAAAAGCAGGCTGATAATAATGAAATATGTTAAAATTGGTCAAACTGAAATAGCATATGAAATGTGTCCCAGCACTAAGGCCAAACAAATTAGGATTACTATTGTCAATGATAAAGTGAGGGTTTCTTTTCCCCGCGGGACAAATGAACAAAAAGTAAAGGGCTTTGTCGAGGATAAGAAGGAGTGGATTTTAAAAACATTAGAGGCTAACAAATTATCGGAGGTTAAGAATCCGCAAAAGAATTATCGGACGGGTGAGGTTTATCTTTATTTGGGAAGGAGCTATATGCTCCAAACTAAGGTATACCAACGCGCGAAACCCTATCTTAAACTTACAGATAATGCTATCTGGGTTTTTATCCCAGAAAATGTGCCCGAAAGTAATTGGGCTATCCTTGTTAAAGAAGAGCTTAGCAAATGGTATAAAAATCAAGCCCAACAGGTTTATCAAGAAAAATTGGAACATTACTCTAAAATTATGGGTTTAAAGTACAATCAATTAAGGATTAAAAACCAAGCAACAAGATGGGGAAGCTGTTCAAGTAAAGGCAATCTTAATTTAAACTGGCGAGTCATTATGGCTCCTGAGGATGTTATTGATTATTTAATAATCCATGAATTAGCCCATCTAAAGTTTATGAACCATTCCCAGCAGTTTTGGCAGTTAGTGGCGACTTTTAAGCCTGATTATATAAAATGGAAAAAATGGCTTAAGGATAACGGTAGAATATTAGTACTTTAGCAGGCACCAGCTTTTATATATAAGTAGTGGCTTTTTTTTGGTATAATAATTTAATAAGTATTACTAAGGAGCTGGGTGATGATAAAATATATAATATTTGATTTTGATGGAACTTTAGTAGACTCAAAGAATACTGCAATTACAGCATTTAATCACCTATCTGAGAAATATAAATTCAAAAAGATAGAGCTTAAAGATTTTGAACATCTAAGAAAGCTATCGATTACCGAGAGATGTAAAGCTCTAAATTTCCCCATTTATAAAATCCCCTTCTTAGCGGCAGAAGCTTATCAGCTTTATAAAAAATACTTTAAAGATATCGAATTGCATAAAGGTATAAGAGAGCTATTAGATGGTTTGAAGAATAAAGGAAAAAACTTAGCCATCATATCTTCAAATTCGGAAACAAATATCCGAGAATATTTGCAAGAAAATAAGATAAATAGCATTGATAAGGTTTATTGTTCCAGTAACATTTTTGGTAAGGATAAAATGATTAATAATTTTCTAAAAAAATATAAGTTAAGAGAATCCGAAGTAATTTATATTGGAGATGAAGAAAGGGATATCGTAGCATCTAAAAAAAGTGGAGTTAAGTTTATCTGGGTAAGTTGGGGTTTTGATGTCTTTGAGGTGGTAAAGCAGGAATGCCCGGATTATATTGTTAATAAGCCTGAAGACATATTTGGTATTTTGGATGAAATCAAAGTGAGTTTATAGAAAAGAAGGGAACTTCACAAAGGAAAGTATGAACCTAAGTTTACCCAAAAGGTAGACTTAGGTTCTTTCGATATCATGCTAAATTTGTGCAACATAATGCCTTATGGCTTGTAGATGGGTGGGAAAATTATATATCCTTTAACTTTTCCGTATTCAAGAAGTTTATCATATATCTTCATCTCTTCAATGAGAAAAGACATAAATAGCTCTCTGATTTTTGGAGAAGTACTATGAATAAAGGCCATTGTATGGGTAGGTAGAAATGATTGAATACCTCTAGTTATTCGTCTATAGATATGTCTATCTGATATTTCCTCCAAATCGGATGTAGATTGAGTTTGCTTTGGTGGTCTATTTGGTAAAGGAATGCCATATTCCAACATCTCTTTTTCTAATATCTTAATATGATTATCCAAGGAATTTTTACCGGATATAAGAATCAACTTTAAATCTTCATCTCTTGCGAATGATTCTAAAATATTTGTAATGTATAATACATTATATCTCTGTACCAAATGATTCCAAAGGTGAAATACCTCACTAACATTTATAGTCTTCTGTTTATCTCTAGTTGACATGCCAACTTCAGCTATTTTTTGAAATTGCTCGAATATCTTCACATGATCACCCTTATTTATTTTTATTATTCAGAGATTTAACATAAAACAATGTTTATGCTCTATAAATAGGTACTTCATTTAAAAAACCTTTTAGCTTACCATACTCAACAATTTGCTCCTGTAATTCTATAGTCACCAGCAAGTGGTTTTTAAATGCTTTTCTAATTTTCGGTGAAGTAGAATTCATAAAACCGCTGGAAAGAATCGGGAAGAAAGATTGAATTCCTTCAAGAATACTCTCATATATATACTTGTCTGTAAAGGTTTCCAAATTGGCCATAGAATTACTGCCGACAGGTGGCCGTACCGGGAATGGTATACCATAATCGTTCATTAATTTCTCCATATCATTAATACCTGATTGAAGGCCTTTCACTAATTGATTTGAGATGAATTTTAAATCAATATCATCAATATTATCGTCGAGAATATTAATAGTTTCCATTATATCTAACTTTGCAACCAAAATATCCCATACGTAAAAGACTTCACTTACATTAATCATTCTCTGTTTATCCCTAGCTGATTTTGTAATTTCAGTTAACATATGTAATTTATCCATAATATCTACCATATTTAATCCCACCTTTAGGTATTAGCTTGTTATTAATTTGCTCAATCTTAGATTATACTATGCTTTTTATTTTTTTTTGTAAATTTGTTGAAAAGGGAAAGTTATTAGGAGGAATATCAGTGATTAAAATGAATACTAACTGTCGAATAGCATTTGTATTAAACATATAGGGATTAATAATTACTAATTAAAATTATAATATTTAAGCTATAATAATTGAATTGTGGAGGATAGTTAACTTGAAAAAAAATGGATTGATTTTTTACTCTGTCCTAACGGTAGCTAGTATTTTTTTGTTCTCGGGCTGGTATTTTTTGGAGCATGGACAGTATGTTGATCATAATAGTATTTTAATTAATAGAGTTAGTTTTAATGAGAGCGAGGTAGTACTTGAGGGTGATACAAGTAATAGTGCTCTTGCCTTCGCCGGATACAACTATCGATTTGAAGGGGAAAACTTAATTATTAAGTATCGCTATGTCCCTGTAAATCCCTTTAATCGGTTAGGGCATTTTAGCGTTGCAATTAATCAAGGAGATAATAAGGTGCATAAAATCCTAATTGAGGGCAGTGAAAAAGTTGACTATAAGCAAGTTTGGACTAATGGAGATTGATAATGGAATTATTCCTCTGTATTGGGAAGAGGATAAGGTAATTTGTGTTGAGGGAAGAGTCTTTTCATAATCATAATCATCTAAAAGCTAAAATTAGATTGGGATGAGGAAAATGGGTGAGTTATCTAGATTGCTTAGAACTAACGACTATGGGGTTTGTTTCAACACATTATGTGCTTTAGAAGGTGCCTTGCAAGAAAAAAGATGGCATTATTTACATAATAAAGATAAGGAAGAATTAAAGAGGTTTTTTGAATCTTTAGGCTAGAGATAAAAAAAGTTAGACCTATGTTTTATTTATTAATAATAAATGGTCTTGAAGGATTATAAAGAAACCATGAATAGATATGCCTTTTTACTGGTTGAGTAATAGAAGATTGAATTAAAGGATTTTGCTATTCCCATAAAATTATCATGTCTAGTAAATATTATATATTAAATAGTTAAGACAGAGGAATGAGTTATTTTGATTCGAACCTTTGGATTTGGGAAGGACTCGGAGGTTTATTTTAACTTCAATTTAAATAGTTTGCGTGACCATAATTTTCAATGGTATTGGATTGATTTTGATAACCCCAGCGAACCTGAAATAGAAATATTGCGAAAGTCCTTTGATTTTCACCCTTTGTCTATAGAGGATTGTATTTACTCTTTGAACAAACCGAAAGTAGACTACTATGAAGGGTACAGCTTTTTGATTCTTAATGCTTTAAAAAGCGACACACTAGACCCAACGGAGATATCCTTATTTATTGCACAAAACTATATCATATCGTTCCATGCTGAAAGCCTAGGTGAAATAGATGAAGCTTGGGAACGAGTTACCGGAGATAGATCTAAATGGGATATAGGACCCATATTTGCAGCATATCAAATTTTTGACAAAATAGTTGACCAATTTTTCCCCGCTGTTAATATAATTGAGGACAAATTAGATGGTTTCGATTCAAAGCTAGATAATAAATCTATCCATAAATTGTTAGACAAGGTATTTCAAATTAGAGGGGATCTGCTGAAAATACGAAGAATCGTATCTTCGATGGGAGACTTGTTGTATAGAATATTAAATTCAGCACGGCTCCCAGACTTTAAAGACCATAAAATATATTTTTCAGACATAAATGATCATTTATTAAAGCTCTCAGATATGATTGAGTCAAGCAGAGAAATAACTTCTGACCTGCGTGATAGTTATTTATCTATAAATTCAAACCGTATGAATACAAATATGATGGTATTGACAGTGATAACTACAATTTTCATTCCTTTATCCTTTGTAGCTGGTATTTATGGCATGAACTTTGAATACATGCCCGAATTGAAATGGAAATATGGTTATTTTATAGTTTTAGGGATAATGACACTTATCGGTATCTCAATGTTCTTATGGTTTAAACGAAAGGGATGGTTTGATACATAATAAAAGTAATACATGTATTGTTTAGAAATAGTTACTTATTGACTCTAGAGCTGCTTAACAAATTTTTTTCAGCAATAAGTACTACTAATAGAGTCCAGGCTGGAATATACGAACCCCAAATTATATTTTTAAGCCAAGGCACAAATAAATTAGAAAAAGCAGGATTAAAAATGTCATTAGCTACTCCCAAATCGCAAATGAACATAAGGAATCCAGATAGTGCGATAAGGCGGGAAATTTTTGGATTAAAGTATCCGCGGAAAATTGTACAAATAGATGTCCAGGCCATATAACATAGGACTAAGCCAAATATAACTGCCCCATAAAACATCCAGCCGTTAATATGAGGATAAAGAATTATATATTGTGGGACAAAAATACTAAGCACGAAAAGCATTGTAAAAAATTCACCCCAGCCAAACTTAAAGTTTTTTTGATAAGCTATTATAAGTAGAGAGTAAGCTAGAATAAATCCGGCAATACCGAAAGAAACTACACTTCTACTTATTTCAGGAATAGTACTACAGAAAACCAGGAAAAAATCAGAAAACATAGCGAAAAAAATGGCAAGATTCATAAAATATTGTTCGGTGTAATTCTTTTTAATCTTGAGCGCGACAATAAAGAGCGAGATAATGGTGGCATATTTCAAATAACTTACCATATTTCCCCCAGGATAAAGGATATCAAGGATTAAAATAAATATAGTTATCGGAAGATAAATTACCAATAAAACCTTTTGAAAGTTATTCATTCGAACCTCCCTATAAAGAAGTATTTGTATATTTATATGGTTATTTCAAGGTATGAGTACCAGAAAATAATTTAGACAGGATTAACAGTCCTGTCTTTTCACATCACTAAAGTAAGGCCCCCATTCCTTACTTTAAAATAATCTGGTATAATATTTAAGACCTTTTAATGGAAATAGAGGAGGAACCATATTGTCTATTTTGGATAATTTAAACCCTGAACAACAGGAGGCTGTTCAATGTACTGAAGGGCCTTTATTGATTTTAGCAGGCGCTGGAAGTGGTAAGACTCGGGTCTTGACCCATAGAATTGCCCATCTTATTTTTGAAAAAAAGGTTTATCCGGGAAATATCCTGGCTATAACCTTTACTAATAAAGCCGCCCAGGAAATGCGAGAGCGATTAGAAAAGCTGGTAGGTATTGCTTCCCAACACCTTTGGGTCGCAACCTTCCATTCTACCTGTTTAAGGATATTAAGATCGGAAATCAAAGAATTAGGATACACGTCTAATTTTGTTATTTATGATGATTCGGATCAGCAGACCCTTATAAAGATGATTTTAAAGGAAAAGAATCTAGATGATAAAAAATATGCACCTCGCACTATTAGTAACAGAATTTCCAATTATAAAAATGAACTAAAGACACCGGATGCTGCTCAGAAGGAGCCAGACAATAATTATTTTGATGACCAGATTATCAATATCTATGATGAGTACCAGAAACGGTTAAAAAATAATAATGCCCTGGACTTTGATGACTTGATTATGCTCACGGTTCTACTGTTTAAAGAAAAACCGGATATTCTGCAGAAATATCAGGAAAGGTTTAAATACATATTAGTTGATGAATACCAAGACACCAATACTGCCCAATATATGCTGATTAAATTGCTTGCTCAAAAACATAAGAACTTGTGTGTTGTTGGGGATGATGACCAATCGATTTATCAATGGAGAGGGGCAGATATCAAGAATATCTTGAGTTTTGAGGAAGATTATGAGGAGACCAAAATAATTAAATTAGAACAAAATTATCGCTCTACTCAAAACATCCTTAGTGCAGCAAATGAGGTCGTAAAAAATAATTCCCGCCGAAAACCTAAAAGTCTCTGGACGGAGAAAGAGGGCGGAGATAAAATCTTTTATTATACTGCCCAGGACGAGGTTGATGAAGCCTTCTTTATAGTAAGGACTATTAGACAAATATTAGATAGGGAACAGAAAGAATATAAGGATTTTGCCGTTTTGTGCCGGACTACAGGGCAGTTTAGGGCGATAGAGGAATCCTTGATTCGTAGCAATATTCCCTACCGGGTATTCGGGGGAACCAAATTCTATGATCGTAAAGAAATTAAGGATATTTTGGCTTACTTCAAGATTATTGCTAATCCATTGGATGAGGTAAGTCTAAAGAGGGTAATAAATACACCAAAGAGAGGTATTGGTGATACTTCCTGGGACAAGCTGGTTAATTATGGTGCATTAAATGGCAAGACTATATATGATGTCATGGCAGAGCCGGAAGAAGCGGGAATAGCTACTAAGACGGCCAAATCCATTAAGGGCTTCAAAAAGTTAATAGATAATTTTAGAGAGTTAAGTAAAAGTGATATCACTTTCTTAACAAACAAAATCTTAGAAGACACAGGTTACCTCCAAGAGTTGCAGCTAGAAAAAACGGTTGAAGCTGAAACCCGCCTAGAAAATCTGCAGGAGTTTTTAACAGTAACTAAAAAGTATGATATTGAAAGTCAAGGTGATGATCTTTCCACCTTTTTATCCGAGATATCATTGGTCACTGATATTGATAACTATGATGCCGATGAAGACGCTATGGTTATCATGACCATGCACGGAGCCAAAGGTCTTGAATTTCCGATAGTATTTGTAACCGGAATGGAAGAAAATCTTTTCCCCCACAGTCGCAGCATAAATTCCAATGATCCAGAGGAGATTGACGAGGAGCGAAGGCTCTGTTATGTAGCTTTAACAAGAGCAGAGGAAAAAGTCTATCTAACTAGGGCATGGAAAAGAACTATTTACGGCAGGGATGCATACAATTCCCCTTCCCGTTTTATCGAGGAAATACCTGATAAATATCTGGAAAGTTCCCAGGCTAGAACAAGAGAAGAAAAATCATCTTTTTACGGCAAGGCGCTCAACTCCCCTACACCCGGCAGCGTCGAAACCTTTAGTTTAGGTGATAAAGTTGAGCATAACAAATGGGGAGAGGGTGTTGTGGTTTCTGTTAAAGGGTCTGGTGATGATGCCGAGGTTAGTGTGGCGTTTCCTGACCAGGGGATTAAGAAGCTTATTAGTAGGTATGCTCCGATAAAAAAAGTGTGAAAGCTCAATAGCTAGTTATTAGGTCCGTGTGACGGCTTGTTGGTATAAATGCATGTCCGTGCTACAGTGCTACCGAAAAATAATATATCGATGTCACGATGACACATCAAGGAAATTTGCCATTCATCGTGGCACGTCAACAAATTTTAACATACTTGGTCACACGAACCGTTTACAATTAACTAGCCACTAGCCACTAGCCACTAGCCACTAGCCACTAGCCACTAGCCACTAGTAACTGGCCAGCAATACTGCCCATAAGTACAGGGGGTGTATAATGAAAATAACAGTGGAAGAAGCCAAGAGAAAAATAGATACATTAAAGGAAGAAATAGAGAAGCATAATTACCAGTATTATGTTCTCGATAATCCAACTATCTCTGATGCTGATTTTGATAAAATGCTGAGAGAACTAATTGCTCTCGAAGCAGATTTTCCTGAGCTTATTACCCCTGATTCACCCTCTCGGAGGGTGGGCGGTGAGCCTTTGGAGGGATTTTCAACATATACCCATCGCACTCCGCTTTTGAGTCTAGGTAACGCCTTTGGGCGGGAGGAACTTCTGGATTTCCACCGACGGGTAGTAAACGGCTTAGGTAGGGAAAATGTCGAGTATGTTGTAGAGCCTAAAATAGATGGTTTGTCCGTTGCTCTCTATTATCATAATGGTATTTTACAGGTAGGGGCTACCCGGGGAGATGGCACCACTGGGGAGGAAGTTACGCAAAACCTGAAAACTATCGGTAATGTTCCCCTCAGGCTTAAGGAACTTTTACCTGCACTTGATGTCAGGGGAGAAGCCTATATGCCCAAAGAATCCTTTCAAAGGCTTAATGCAGAAAGGGAAGCTAGGGAGGAGATGCTTTTTGCAAACCCCCGCAATGCTGCTGCCGGTTCTATCCGTCAGCTAGACCCTAAGATTGCTGCTAGTCGGGATTTAAGGGTGATTGTTTATGCTGTTATGTATCAAGAAGGCTTCACGCTTACTAAGCATAGTGAGGCATTGAAGCATTTAAATGAACAGGGCTTTAGTGTTACCGAGCCTTACATAACTAAAGATATCAATGAGGCAGCTGATTATTGTGAAAAATGGGGACAGAAGAGGCATGATCTGCCTTATGAAATAGATGGCATGGTTATCAAGGTCAATTCAATAGAAGAGCAGGAGCAGCTTGGTTATACTTCTAAGAGTCCTCGCTGGGCGGTGGCCTATAAATTCCCTGCAGAACAGGGAGTGACCAAGCTTATAGATATTTTTGTGCGAGTTGGCAGGACTGGGGCCGTAACACCTACTGCAGTTCTCGAACCTATACGCCTCGCGGGAACAACAGTGAGCAGAGCTACTTTACATAACGAGGATTATATCAAAGAAAAAGACATAAAAATAGGTGATTACGTTGTTGTCCAAAAGGCAGGGGAGATTATTCCCGAAGTAGTAAGGGTTGTCCCGGAAAAAAGAACAGGTCAGGAAAAACCTTTTACTATGCCGGAATTATGTCCGGAATGTAAATCTAAAATAGTGCGACTCGAAGGTGAAGCGGCTTCCCGCTGTATAGATATAAGCTGTCCGGCTATAGTAAGGGAAGGGATAATTCACTTTGTTTCCCGTAATGCCATGAATATTGACGGCTTAGGGGAAGCAATTATTACTCAGTTTTTCGAAGAACAGTTGATTAAGGATGCTGCAGACCTCTATTACTTAAAATATGAGGAAATTGTAAACTTAGAAAGAATGGGTCCCAAATCGGCACAAAACCTCTTAGAGGCTATAGAGGAGAGTAAAAAGCGAGGTCTGGATCAATTAATATTTGCTTTGGGCATTAGACTGGTAGGGCAAAGAACTGGTAAAATTCTAGCCCAACATTTTAAAACAATGGATAAGTTAAATATGGCTTCCGCTGAGGAGCTTACCTCAATTGCGGAAATCGGACCCAAGATGGCTGAAAGCATTATCGCTTTCTTTAAAGAAGAGAAAAATCTCGAATTTATCCAAAGGCTAAAAAACGCCGGTGTTAATATGAAAATTGCAGAAGTCCAGGCTGTTTCAGATAAATTGGCTGGCAAAACCTTTGTTTTAACAGGAACAATGGAAGGTCTTGGACGTAGGGAAGCACAAGAAAAAATTGAGGCATTAGGCGGTAAAGTTTCCTCTAGTGTCAGCAAAAAAACTGACTATGTAGTGGTTGGTGCTGAACCCGGCTCAAAATATGAAAAGGCCAAAGAACTGGGAGTGGCTATTCTTAGTGAAAAGGAATTTCTGGAGCTGCTTAATGGATAAACTGCATGCTGCGTGTCCAGTGTTCAGAAAAATATAGTGTGTAAGCTTATAGGATATACAGCATGTCAGTGAGACGGCTAAGTAGCTTACTGCATGTCAGTGTGTTAGTGCTATAGAAAAGTCCTTTTGCCGCACGTCTACTCGCCAGTTCGTCTGTTTATGGCCAAACTTTTTAAAGTATCTGTAAAGACTATAGACGAGTAAACGAGAAGACGAATCGACGAAAGACGTATTTATGAGAGGAGTTGATAATTAATGAAAATATCCATAAAGGATGTTGAGTATGTTGCTCTTTTATCCCGATTGGAGCTGACTGATGAGGAAAAGGTTGAGCAGCTCCGAGAATTAAACAAGATATTGGATTCAATGGAAGTTTTAAATAAAGTTGATACAAGTGGTGTAGAACCCTTAGCCCATGTCCTGCCAATTCACAATGTTCTCCGTGAAGACGAGCTTAGAGCTACATTACCTAAAGAGAAGGTTCTCCAGAATGCTCCTGAGGAAGATGAAGGAATGTTTAAAGTACCGAAGATAGTTTAAAGGAGGGAAAAAACGGTGGAGTTATCAACGATTCATGGTCTTCGGGATTTATTAGCAAATAGGGAAATAAGTGCCGAAGAATTAACCAACCAGGCGTTAGAGAAAATTGAAAAGATTGATGATAAAATTAAAGCCTTTGTCACAGTTACAAAGGATGAAGCTATACAAGTTGCCCGGGAAATAGATCAAAAAAGAAGGAAGGGGGAGAGTTTAGGTCCTCTTTCTGGTATTCCCATGGCCTTGAAGGATAACATGTGTACCGAGGGTATTAAAACTACCTGCTCATCTAAAATTCTCTACAACTTTATTCCGCCTTATAGTGCAAAAGTGTACGAGAAGCTTTTAGGTGCCGGTAGTATCCTGCTGGGTAAAACTAATATGGACGAATTTGCCATGGGGTCATCTACGGAAAATTCCGGTTTCTTCCCTACTCGTAACCCCTGGGATTTAAACTGTGTGCCTGGTGGTTCAAGCGGCGGGTCTGCTGCCGCAGTTGCATCGGGGGAAGCTGTATTTGCTTTGGGCTCTGACACCGGTGGTTCAATTCGTCAGCCTGCTTCTTTTTGTGGAGTAGTGGGGCTCAAACCTACCTATGGAGCAGTGTCACGGTATGGTCTTATTGCTTACGCTTCCTCACTGGACCAAATCGGTCCCTTTACTAGAGATGTTACTGACTGTGCTTTGGTAATGAATGCTATTGCAGGTCATGATTCCTTTGATTCCACTTCCGCAGCTGTTGACTATCCTGATTATACCAGTTTCTTATCCAATGACATCAAGGGTATGCGTATCGGTATTCCCCAGGAGTATTTTGGTGAAGGTATAGAACCGGAAGTAGAAGCTAAAATTCGGGAAGCAATTAATAAACTAGAGGAACTTGGAGCGGTAGTGGAGGAATGCTCCTTACCCCATACTCAATATGCACTACCGGCTTATTATATAATAGCACCCGCTGAGTGCAGCTCTAATCTAGCTCGTTATGACGGCGTCCGATACGGTCTGCGGGCTGAGGATGCCGATGATATTATTAGCATGTTTAGCCGCACAAGAAATCAAGGCTTCGGCATAGAGGTTAAGCGGCGGATTATGCTAGGGACCTATGCTTTGAGCTCCGGTTATTATGATGCTTATTATCTTAAAGCCTTAAAGGTCAGGAATTTAGTTAAGCAGGACTTTGATCTGGCTTTTGAAAAATTCGACTGCTTATTAACTCCGACGGCACCTAGTGTGGCTTTTGAGTTTGGTTCCAAAGCTGATACTTTAGCAATGTATAAGCAGGATGTTTGTACAATTCCCATTAACTTAGCAGGTATTCCTGCCTTGTCTCTACCTTACGGACTGGTCAATAACAAGCCGGTGGGGCTGCAGCTTGTTGGCAAAGCCTTTGGGGAAGGAACCTTACTAAGAGTAGCTTATACTCTGGAGCAAAACTCCGAACAGACAAGATTGGAACCAAGCTTAGAGGGGGTGAAATAGAATGGGTCAGTATGAAGCAGTCATTGGCTTAGAGGTACATGTTGAATTAAAAACGAAATCCAAGATTTTCTGCGGCTGCCCCACCGAATTTGGCGGTGAGCCTAACACCCATGTTTGCCCCATCTGTTTAGGTTTGCCAGGTGTATTGCCGGTACTAAATAAAAAGGTCTTGGAATATGCAATTAAGGCTGGATTAGCCATAAATTGCAGTATTGCTGAATTTAGTAAATTTGACCGGAAAAATTATTTTTACCCTGATTTAACTAAAGCCTTTCAAACTTCTCAGTTTGACCTGCCTATTGCGGAGCATGGTCACTTAGATATAAATGTTAATGGAGAAATAAGAAGAATTGGTATAACCCGTCTTCATATGGAAGAGGATGCGGGAAAACTTACTCACCAAGGAGAAACTATTTCATCTTCCCTTTCATCTTTGGCAGACTATAATCGGGCTGGTGTACCCTTGGTTGAAATAGTATCAGAGCCTGATCTTCGCTCTGCCGAAGAGGCAAAGGCTTATTTAGAAATGCTAAAGGCTATTATCGAATATATTGATGTTTCGGATGTGAAGATGGAGCAAGGTTCTTTGCGCTGTGACGCCAATATTTCCATTCGCCCGGTGGGCAGTAAAGAATTAGGGACTAGGACAGAAGTGAAAAACCTCAATTCCTTCCGCTCAGTACAGCGGGCAATTGAATATGAAATCCAAAGGCAAATAGACCAGGTAGAAGAAGGAGAGCGGATTATCCAGGAAACCCGAACCTGGGATGAAAATAAAGGGGTAACGCTATCTTTAAGAAGTAAGGAAGAAGCCCATGATTATCGATATTTTCCAGAACCAGATTTAACTCCGCTGGTTATTAGCCGAGACTGGGTAGAGGAATTAAAGAATGGACTACCTGAGCTGCCTGAGGCTAAAAAACTCCGTTTAATTGCGGACCATGGCTTGCCCGAATATGATGCAGGTGTGATTACTAGCTCCCGGACATTAGCGGATTTTTATGATAAAACGGTGAGCCTCCATGCTGATTACAAGGGAATAAGCAACTGGATTATGGTTGAACTCTTGAAGCTTTTAAATGCTGAAAATATGGAAATATCAGAGTCCAAGATTAGTCCCGAAGGCTTGGCTAAGATGCTAAAAATGATAGAGAATAATACTATCAGCGGTAAAATAGCTAAGCAGGTTTTCGAAGAAATGTTTAACACTGGTAAAGATCCGGAGGCTATTGTTAAGGAAAAAGGCTTGGTGCAGATTTCTGATGAAGGACAGATAAATGCAATAGTTGAACAGGTTATTGCTAATAATCCTAAATCTGTTGAAGACTTTAAGGCTGGCAAGGAGAAATCCATCGGCTTTTTAGTAGGTCAGATCATGAAGGAAACTAAGGGTCAGGCTAACCCTGGAGTTGTTAATAAATTGTTGAAAGATAAACTAAATGAACTTTAATAAATAAGAAAAGTAGACTTCGAACCAAAAGGTTGGGAGTCTACTTTTTTATTGACATAATTTAATATTGAATAATAAGTATGTTTATTTAAGAATAAGCTTCACTCCAATTATTAATACAAATATACCCAATAATTGTTTAGGCATAATGGGTGAGCGTTCTATACCTAATAATCCAAAGTGGTCTAGGATAGTGCCGGCAATTAGCTGAACTGTGACAAAAATAGCAATGGATGCACTTGAGCCTAAAATAGGTATTGTTAAAATTGCCATAAAAACAATACCAAAGCCTAAGACTCCGCCTATCCAATAAACTGGATGAAGATTTACTATGTTTTTATATATTGGCAGCTCATTAGAAAATAGTACTACGAGAAATATAATAATGAAGGTTACCAGAATGCTGTGGAATGCAGCAACCTTGGGTGTTAGGGCTTTGCCAAGGGTTGAGTTTATAGCAGGCTGTAGACCCAAGCATAGCCCTATTGTAACCGCCATGAGTATCCCGTGAATTTTCTCCATCTTCTGTCCTCTTTTCGTAATATTTAGTCTTTATAATAACACTTAATTCCAGTAAAGACCCGGCATTTGTTGCAGGAAATACAGGTTACTTTATCCTGACCGTCTTTAAGCTTTTTGACTAGATCGGGCTCTCGAACAAAGGGGCGGGACATAGATATCATGTCAGCAATACCTTCATCTAAAATCATTTCTATAGTTGAGCGTGACCTTAAGCCTCCCACAAGGATCATTGGAATGTTAACGGCCTTTTTTATTTCTTTGGTATTTTCGGCGAAATACGCTTCCTGTTCTGGAGAAAGAATACCTGTCCGAGACAGGGAATTTTTCTTTTCTCCTCCGACACCGCCGCTTACTTCAATAGCACAAACACCTAAATCCTCTAGCACCTGTGCAGTATAAACTACATCCTCCAAGGATATTGCCGCTGTTCCCTCAAAGCCACCTGTGGAATTGAGCTTTACTAGTATCGGAAAATCATCCCCTATTAGGGCTCGAGATCTTTTTATTATTTCCCTCAATATTCTAACACGGTTTTCTCGTGAACCTCCCCATTGGTCTTGCCGTTTATTGGTATTTGGGGAGAGAAAACGGGATAGCAAATATCCATGGGCTAGGTGAAGCTGTACTCCATCACAGCCTGCTATTTTAACTCTATTTGCGGCTTGAGCATAAGCCTCAATTAACTTCTCTATTTCCATATCAGCCATATTGTTTAAGTCAAGAGGAGTTTCTCCTTCCGTAAATTCCAGAGTGGTCTGGTTTCCGGCATGGGAAATCTGGACAACAAGCTTTGAACCATATTTATGGACAGTTTCGGCTAACTTCTGGTAGCCAGAGATAAACTTATCATTGTAAATCCCATTTTGGTTAAGGCTGGCTTTTCCCCTAGGGTGTTCTATGTAAGCATGAGCGGTAATTATTAATCCTACATCATTAGCTGCCAGCTTTTCATAGAGATCCAATTGCTGAGTGGAAATGCTGCCGTCAGGGTTACCTAACCAATCGTGGGTGGCTGAACGGACAAAGCGGTTCTTTACCTCCATAGTACCAATCTTGATTGGCTCAAAGAGCTCATTCATTTATCTTCCTCCCGTCAAAGATAATTTTAATATTTATTCGACATTAATATATTATAAACCTGTCTATGCTGAATTCTAATATGGAGAAAAGCCAGGGACCTTTATTTATAGGGTAAGCTACTGTATTTAATAATTAAAAAGGTTAATTGTAAAAAAAATAGTGTTTTGGTAGATGCGAAAAGGTGTTAATATAAGAATATCTATAATTTCAACAGCCTTGAATATGAAGGATATAGTTCAATCTAATTTAGAAAGAAAGGTGAAAAATATGAGAAGTCATATAACAACTAAGGGGTTAGAGAGAGCGACACATCGAGCCTTATATTACTCCATGGGCTTTTTACCTCAGGATTTAGAAAAGCCCTTAATAGCCATAGTAAATACCCAAAACGAAACTATGCCTGGCCACGTTCATTTGGACAGTATTGCTAAAGCCGTTAGAGAAGGAGTTATTGCTGCCGGAGGCACCCCTATTGAATTTCCGACTATTGGCATCTGCGATGGTATAGCCCAGGGCAATTACGGTATGCATTATCCTTTGGCAAGTCGTGAGCTAATCTGTGATTCTATTGAGTGTATGGTTAATGGTCATCAATATGATGCTATAGTATTTGTTACCAATTGTGATAAAATCACGCCCGGGTTATTGATGGCTGCGGTAAGATTAAATATCCCGTCCATTATGGTCAGTGGCGGCCCCATGGCTACAGGTTGTTTTGACGGAAAAGAGATAGGCTACACTGATTTAATGGCAGTACAGGGTGAAGTAGCTAAAGGTAATTTAACTTTGGACCAGCTAGGAGAAATGGAAAGGGAGGCATTACCTGGTTGTGGTGCCTGTAATTTACTAGGTACAGCTAATTCCATGAACTTTATTACCGAAGCCTTGGGAATGGTTTTGCCCGGAAGTACAACACCGGCTGCAACGGGAAGAAGATTAGCCCTATCCAAGGAAACTGGTTTAAAAATAATGGAATTATATCAGAAAGATATCCTGCCTTTGGATATAATAACTAAGGAAGCCTTAGAAAACGCCATCACTGTTGATTTGGCTATTGGCGGCTCTACAAATACCATTTTACATTTAACTGCACTAGCCCATGAAGCAGGCATTGATTTTGATATTAACATTTTTGATGAAATGGCTAAAAAAGTACCTCATCTGGTTAAAATGAAACCGGCGGTCAATGGCCATTATCCTGTAGATGTGCATTATGCTGGAGGCATTACTGCTTTAATGAAGCAGCTGGCAGAGAAGGGTCTGCTTCATACAGATGCTATTACAGTAAGCGCTAAAACTGTAGCGGAAAATGTAAAAAGTGCGCAGGTAATTAATCCTGAAGTCATCAGACCCATGGATAATCCCTATTCCGCTACCGGCGGACTAAAGCTAATTTATGGTAATTTATCTCCAGAAGGGGCGGTATGTAAGAGTGCTGCCGTATTGCCGGAGATGTTAAAGCACCGGGGTCCTGCTCGGGTATTTGATCAGGAAGAGCCAGCAGTAGCTGCTATTTATGGTGGTAAAGTTAACTCAGGTGATGTGGTTGTTGTCAGATATGAAGGTCCTAAAGGTGGCCCGGGAATGCGGGAGATGCTTACTGCTACCGCGGCTATTGTGGGTATGGGTCTTGGTAAAGAGGTTGCTTTAATTACCGACGGGAGATTTTCAGGTGCCACATCTGGTGCAGCAATCGGTCATGTCTCTCCTGAGGCAGCTGAGGGAGGTCCCTTAGCTCTAGTAGAAGAAGGAGATATGATTAGTATTGATATTCCTGCCGGTCTGGTTACTTTAGAGGTAAGTGAAGAAGAATTGGCTAAAAGAAAGGCTAATTGGGTACCGCCGGTTTCTAAGGCTAAACCGGGTAGCTATTTAGATCGGTATTCCAAGCAGGTACTCTCAGCTATGTCCGGTGCAGTATTCAAAAGATAAGCTAACAATTTTCAAGGAGGTTTAAATAATATGAGTAAGAAAAAAATTACTATTCCGGAGCTCTTAGAAAGAAAGAGCTCTGATCAGAAGTTTACAATGCTTACAGTTTATGATTACCCTATGGCTTCAATGGTTGACCGCTCGGAAATAGAATTAATTTTAGTTGGTGATTCACTGGGTATGGTTATTCAGGGTCATGATGGTACTATCCCGGTAAATATTGAAGATATGCTTTACCATGTGAAGCTGGTAAGAAGAGGAGCACCTAATACTTTCGTGGTAGGGGACATGCCCTTCCTTTCTTATCAAGTCAGTAAAGAAGAAGCCATCAGAAATGCCGGGATGTTATTAAAGGCTGGTGCTGACTGTGTTAAAATGGAAGGTGGCTTGAAAATAGTTGATAAGGTTCAGGCAGTAGTTGATGCTGGTATACCTGTAATGGCCCATATTGGCCTAACACCTCAAACAGCAGGCATGGTAGGCGGCTTTAAGGTTCAAGGCAAGAGTACTGAAGGGGCTGAAAAACTAGTTAAGGAAGCTCTAGCCTTAGAAGAAGTAGGTGCTTTTTCCATAGTGCTTGAGTGTATCCCTGCTCCTTTAGGAAAATTAATTCATGAAAAGTTAACTATTCCTACTATCGGTTGTGGAGGTGGGCCAAGTACCACCGGACAAAATCTTAATGCATATGATATATTAGGTATTTTTGATAAATTTGTGCCTAAATTTGTTGAACAATACGCTCAAATGGGAAAACAAATGGTAGACGTTTTCAACACCTGGTCTAGGCAAACTAACAGCGGTGAATTTCCAGCACCTAAGCACTCTTTTAGTATGAATGAGGAAGATTTAAAAAGACTATATTAGAGTCAAAAGTCGCCTTTCCGGGCGGCTTTTCTGTCTATTTATTTACTTCTCTGTGTAAGAGGACTATAATAAATAATGTTGTACTTAAATATTGAGATGGGGTAAGAAAATTGTTCAGGTATCTTGAAAGATTTTTTGTCATAAGCATTATTTTACTCTTGTCTGTTGTGTTTTTTAGAGAGTTTGTTAATTTAGGAATTTTGGAACATCTAGAAACAGTGGTTCTTATAATGGTATTGATACCAGGTGTGATTTTAGCTAGAGGTATCCCTTTCTATATGAGCTTGATTGCCTTAATTCTAGGCCATTTTTTGATATTAAAATATAATATGACTTATACAATCTGGCTGGAGGGTATAACGAAAAATTTACCCCTGGCTATTGTCTTTTTAATGGTGCCTGTTTTGTCCATTCCTTTAAAAGAAGGGGGATACCTACAGGCGGTTAATTTTTTTGTCAGTAAATATGTTACTAAAACCTGTAGTTTGTTTTTTGCTTTGAGTAGTTCAGTTTTTGGGTTAGCTTCCATTGCAAATTTAGGTGCCGTCAGGGTTTTTCATGATTTAGTAGAGGATGTAAATCTACCGCCACGGTTTTTAGCTAAGGTTTATTCAACCGGCTTTGCCAGCTGTATGACTTGGTCACCTTATTTTGCTTCCGTAAACTTAGTCTTATATTATACAGGGGTTTCTTTTAGCAGCTATTTTCTGCCAGGTTTCCTTTATGGTCTTTCTTTACTAGTATTGGGAAATTTGCTTTTTTATAAAGATCGGCAATGCCAAAATGAAGTAAGGGACAGTGCGCAGCAGATAGCTGAGCCTCCTGACAGCAAAAAAAAGCTCTACTTTCTTGTCTTAAATCTCATAGGACTTTTTCTGGCAGTTATAATCGGTGAAAAGCTTTTTGCATTTAGCAGCATGATGCTTTTAGTGAGTATTTTGGCCTTGGTTTATGCGGTTTTTTGGTCTTTTGGTATCAAAAGATTTAAGGAGTTTTTGCGGCAGATGAAAAACTATGACCAAAATATTCTGCAGGTTAAAAATGAAATGGTCTTCTTTTTAAGTGTAGGGTTTTTAGGGGTAGTAATGGCTAACACCCCTCTAAAAGGGTTTATTGAAGTATTTTTCCAGGAAATATCTGGTTATTCTGTTTTTGTCGTTATTGAGGTAATAATTATTCTTACTGCATTACTCTCAGTAGTAGGTATCCATCATGTTATTACTATTACTACTTTAGGACTCTCCCTTAAGGCGCAGGTTTTGGGATTATCGGACCTGAGCTATTCTTTAACTCTTATAGCATCGTATACTGTATCTATGATTTTATCCCCTTTTGCACCTTTCAATATCATAGCTGGGGGGCTCTTAAAGGAAAACTCCTTTGTAGTTTCACTAAAGTGGAATAGGACCTTTGCTATCATGGCAATCCTTTTTTCTGGAGTTTTTATTACTTTAGTTAATTATCTTGTTTAGTCATTAGTCATTATTTGTTAGTGGTTAAATAAATCTTCCGAAACTTAGAAAGAGGGACAGGCTTTGAATTTAAAAGGATTTTTTGAAAAAATATGTGTAATGAGCATCTTAGGACTTATTGCTGTCGTTTTTTTAGGGGAAATAATCCAAGCGGAGCTTTTAACAATAGTTAAAGCTATCCTGCTTATACTGCTTTTGGGTTCTGGAATAATACTTGCTAGGGGTATCCCCTTTTATTTTAGTCTGGCTGCTTTAATAATCGGGCACATTTTGTTTTTTATCTATAAAATGGACCAGGCAATCTGGCTTGAAGGTATATCAAAGAACTTGCCATTAGGGATTCTTTTGGTTACTGTACCTTTGTTATCCATTCCCCTTAGGCAAGGCGGATATTTAGAGACAATTAACTATTATGTTTTTAGATATTTAGATCGAACACGTAGTCTTTTTGGGGTGCTTTCGGGCTTTATTTTTATTTTTAGCTCCATAACAAACCTAGGAGGCATTAGAGTTACTAAGGATCTATTAGAAGAAGCTCAATTTCCCCCTAGATTTTTAGCCAAAGTATTTACGACTGGCTTTGGTGCATGTGTGACCTGGTCACCATACTATGGGTCTGTAAATTTGGTGCTTTATTATACAGGTGTATCCTTTGGTAGTTATTTTGTTTACGGGCTTATTATGGGTTTGTTATTCCTAGGTCTGGGTAATTTATTGTTTTACAAGGATCTAGAGTGTCAACAGGAGGTAAGGCTCAGTGGCCAGAATGTAAATATTAAAGCAGAAGATAACGGAAAGATAAAGGAATTGGCGATAGCGTTAGTTGGACTTTTATCTTTAGTAATAGTTGGTGAGAAATTGCTGGATTTAAGCAATATGATGCTTTTAGTCAGTTTAATTGCTTTATTTTATGCGGCAATATGGTCTTTATTAATAAATCGGTTTAAAGGTTTTTTGCTTGAGTTAAAGGAGTACCATAAGGTTATCCTTCAGTTTAAAAATGAAGTTATCTTTTTTTTAAGTGTAGGTTTTTTTGGAATTGTCATGGCCAAAACACCTCTCCAGTATTTGCTTCAGAATATTTTAGGAAGTGTATCTAATCTTTCTACCTTTTTTTTAGTGGAGTTTATTATAATTATTACAGTGCTGCTCTCTAGTATTGGCTTTCATCAGGTTATTACCATTACTACTTTAGCCTTTACTATAAATCCAGCCTTGATTGGCCTTAGTGATCTAACATTTTCTTTAACATTAATGGCTGCTTGGACTGTTTGTATAATCATGTCACCCTTTGTACCTTATAATATTCTTTTAGGAGGATTAATTAAAGAAAATAGCTTCACTGTTGGTCTTAAATGGAACAGAACCTTTGGGCTCTTAGGCATCGTGCTTTCTGGAGCTTATATCGTTTTAATTAACTCTCTTTAGGAATTGAAACGTCGTTAGACTTCGCAAAGGGAATAAAGGAACCTGTTTCGGTGATAACACCTACTTCAGTATTTAGGGTTTCACCGGGTGCATTAACATGGATTTCCTGGATGCCTTTAACTAATTCAACTTTTATTTCCTGATGATATGCCTGCGGAACTGCATTTGTATGGTTAATACGCAAAACCGGCTGGCAGTTGTGCCAGAATTCTTGTCCATATTCATCGGTGAGGAGTTTTTTGAAATTATCTCCTATTGACCACTCTGCTACCAACTTTTGAGGGGTCTTTTCGTAAAGATCTATGGTTGTTTCAAAATAGGGGAGGGGCTTCCCGGTTAATTTTTCAACTAGTATTTGACTCCTGTTTTTATAATAAGGGGTTAATTCTGCCCCTGTTTCTGCACCATAATCAGGAAGTAAAGCCTTGATCCCGGGAAAAGGCTTCTTTCTTTTGGAACTAAAAAATTGTACAATCATCATTATTAAAACTACGAATAAGATAAAATACCAAGCCCACATGTTTATTGCCTCCCTTTAATGTTGTTATTAAATTTTTAAAAAAGTGGATTTGCTTTTAATAAGATTTTGTTCAAGTGCTTGTTTTGTTATACTGTTTATGAATAAGAAAAAATTGGAGGTAAGTAATGCAAAAAAATTTACCACCGGCTAATCCTCCGTGGGGAATAATAGATGCCTTATCTGTATTATTTATAATAAATATTTTGGCATTTTTATTAAAAATTTTTGGTCATAATTGGCTTACATCTTTGGTGGTTTTCCTCCCAGGCGGAAAAACTCAAATTAATCAATTATTAATTAGCAGTTTCATTCAGACCTTTTTGTTTCTTTTCTTTATTGGCTTTTTCATCTTGGGTAAATACAAGGTAAGCCCTAAATACCTCGGACTTGTTAAAACTAAAATCGGTCACTGGCTAAAGGTTGGAATTATAAATGGGGTTATTCTTTTCTTTGCTGTAATGTTACTGGGAATTATTATAAATTGGTTTTCTCCAGTGGAGATAAAGCCCCAGCCTATTGCTGAAATAATTATGTCAGCTAGCACAAAATGGGAAATGCTGATACCCTTTATTGTGGCATCTGTCTTTGCACCTATAAGTGAAGAGCTTTATTTTCGTGGATTTTTGTATCCTGCTTTACGTCGGAAAATTGGTGTTAGATGGGGAATCCTTGTAACATCACTTATTTTCGGAAGCCTGCACTTTGATTTTATTCGGATGATTCCTCTAGCTTTCGGCGGAATGTGGTTAAACTGGCTCTATGAAAAATCCGGTTCTCTTTATGCTCCCATAGTTGCCCACTCTGTTTGGAATGGAATAATGACACTGCTGATTTTTTGGATACCCCAGGCGGTGAGTTAGTCAACTACTAGGTTAAAATCTTGGGTCAGTGGGCGAGTGAGCGAGTGGGCGAGAAAAATTGACAATCGACCATAGACTTATAAGTACTAAGGGTGAGAAGAATATGAAAATTCTTAAATTAATAGGAATAGGATTTTTGTCCCTTTTGGTAAGCTTTTTTGTTTTTTTTGCTGGGCTTGAGGCTTATAAGCACAATAGTAGTGCTCAGTTATTTCGTGCTCAAAATCCCTATGACCTGGTTATCAAAAATGCCCGAATCATAGATGGTACAGGGGGAGATATTTATCGGGCAGATATCGGAATTAGCAATAATACTATAATTAAAATTGGTAAAAGGCTTAATACTGAAAAAGCGAAAATATTTGATGCTGCAGGATATACTGTTGCTCCTCATAAGGTGGAGTGGGCGGAAAACTTAGATTGGGTAAAACGGGATTTAGCCTCAGCTTTAGTACGCTACCCCGAGAGCAGGATAATTATATCTAAGGCCAAGAACAGCCAGTGGGAGGGCAAAAGTGTCAAGGCGTTATTAAGTAATCCGGCGATATCCAAAAATATTTTAGAAGCTGATAAGAGTGCTGTGGCCTTTATCACTCCTATTTTGAAAGAAACAGCAGCCGACGATATTAATACGGCATATTATCTCATTTCCGGCTGGCGGGGAGAATTGCTAGGTCAGGATATAGGTAAAATTAAGCCCGGGCTACCGGCTAGCTTGGTAATTTTCAATCATCGCGAACTAAATAATGAAAAATTATTGGACTATTTATTACAAGAAAAGCTGCCTCCTCTAGAGTTCCTTATCGAAGGCAGCGATGTTCAATCCACAAAAACTGATTCGTGAGAAGTTTTTAAATTTTCCCCGGATACCTTACCTTCCGTTATTTTTGGCAGATAAAGTCTAGTCCCGTTTAGCTTAAATAAACCGGAAAACTCTTTAATAAAGGGAAGGTTGCTTTCATTTTTGATAATAGTAATTTTATCTTTTTCTAGGCAATAGGTAATCTGATGGTCAATAGATACTTCCGGGTTTTCCGAGGGGGCATAATATGCACCCCCTTTTTTTAATATGTACTGATAATTAATTGGGTATTTTTCCCCCTTGGTAAAAATTAGCATATTTGCTGTCAATTCCTCTGGCTCATTTTTTATTTGCATTTCTCCGAGAGGAATATTTAAGTTCTTTTTAATAGGTGAAGGCTTACCAGTAATTCCGTCACAGGGAAAATCAAAAACAATTTCCCCAAAGGATAAGAAAATCGGTGTCTTTTCATAAGAGCACACAAGGAAATAAAAGAAATCATCAAAGGAAAGCTCCTCTTTTAAAACTATTATCCAGGGGCTTTCTGCTTTTTTTAGATCACACTTCTTTAAATGTAAGCTTAAACGGGCTTGTTTTAGCACAGACTTTACCGAGACATTAATAAAACTTGATAGGTAGGATATACTCCGCAGCCTTTTGGGTGCAGGAATAATGGAGCCTAGTAATGGTGTATCATCTATGTCTATTAAATACTGTAAAAGCCTGCGAAACCAGAGCATAATTAGACCTAAAGCAATGAGCGGAAGTAAATATATGATGGAAAGCCAATGAAAGGGTGACTGATAACCCAGGACATACAAGCCTAGCCATAAGGCAATAACCATGCCTATGGTAATGTTCATGTACCCCATGATAATTTGCCGGGGATTGTCAGGCAGTATATAATGCATTTGGTACTTTTCTATCAGGTTGAACATTTTTCCGCTAAGGTTTAAATCACTTTGGTAGGACAGGTCGATAAATTCCTCCAGGATAGCTTGCAGCCTTTCTACTTTCCGTTGTATTATTATGGAAATAAAGATACCAACTGAGCCTAAAAGTGTTAAAAGGCCGCCGACCATGCTGGTGACAATAAAGGGGTAGAGGTTATTGTTAAACATGGGTCCTCCTTAGAATATCTCCAGGTTGAAGCGGTGGTTTTTAGCTGCTGCCGCCAGGTCAGTATAGCCTAATTCCCCAGCCCTTAATTCTAGAGTATGCAAAAAGTGCTGAATGCTGCTGGTATGCAAACCCTTTTGAGCAGCAGTCTTACCCATAGCAGCGATTTGCTGTAGGAATATTTCACAGCCTCGAACATAACCCGCCTCTAATAAATATTGGGAAACAACATGAAAACAGTTGCTCAGATAATTCCACAATAAATCAGTATAAGGATAGGTTTTTTGAAGACTATAGAGATATATTTCAAAAAGATAATCGGAAAAGACCTCAGAGCATTCCTGCTCATGGTCTCTACTGATGATATTTAGATATGCCTTTAATAGCTCATTCACTCCTATCTTTGTTTGCGCAAGATGACATTCTTTCATGGATTGAATGATTAAAAAGGTTGCTTCAGCAATAGGATTAGGCTCGGGAAGAATATGGATATGCTTTTCTAAGTCTAACTTATTGAAATCAGTTACTTGAGCTAAGTCCAAATAATTGCTTTCTTTAGGCAGACAGAAGGGCTGAGATAATAGTTCCCGGATTGTACTGGCAAAATCAACTATATTATTCAATGCTACCACCTATTTAGTATAAGATAGTGATATTATTATCTTTAGCAACAAGGCGTTAGGGTATGCATTGTTAGAATGATAGGATAGGCTAAAGTCTATTGTCGATAGTCCATAGTCCATAGTCCATAGTCCATAGTCCATAGTCCATAGTCAATTGACTTTGTGATTATTAACTAATAACCAAACTTATTTAACGCAAGTGGCGCAAAAAAAAATGATAAAAATTGGAGTAAAGATTGTAAACTATCGATTATATACTTATTACTAGCCACTAGCCACTAGTCACCAGTCACCAGTAACTTTATTTGTAGGAGTGATATAAGTGCAAGAAAAACCAATAATCCTAGGTGAAAATTATGAATTAACAATAACTGGACTTTCCCATCAGGGTGAGGGAGTTGGTCGAGTCAATAATTTTGCTGTATTTGTTCCGGGAGCAATACCGGGGGAAAAAGTCAGTGTTAAGATTAGTGGGATTAGAAAAAACTTTGCACAAGGAAAGCTAGAAGAAATACTGGAACCAACTCCTTTTAGAGTTGATGCTCCTTGTCACTATGCTGAGAGATGTGGCGGATGTCAGTTGCAGCATATCAGCTATGAAAAACAGCTAGAATTAAAGGCTCAGCAGGTAAAGGACGCTTTACTTAAATTAGGTGGTATTGATGTAGCTGTGGAGCCTACATTAGGAATGGTGTATCCGTGGAGGTATAGGAATAAGGGGCATTTCCATTTAGAAAAGTTAGCTGGAGAGGTTAGTTTGGGCTTTTATGAACCCGGTTCCCATGATTTTATCCCTGCCAAAGCGAGTCTCCTTTTTAGTTCAGTGGTGAACCGTCTTTTGAGTTATCTAGAAGAACAGCTTACCCTCGCAGGAATATCAGTATATAAACGTGATACAGGGCAGGGCTATCTTCGCAATATTATGGTTAGGGAAAGTCGGGCTACCGGGGAAATAATGGTTATTTTTATTACCAGTGCTGACGCCTGGCAGTTAAATGAAGTAGTAGAAAGTCTGAAGGCAGTATTCCCTCAGATTCGTTCAGTCTACCATAATATTAATAAAGGTACCAAGCCGGTCATTTTGGGCGATAAATTTAAACTTGTTTGGGGACATGCCTTTTTACAGGATACTATTGGCTCTTATGTTTTTAATATTTCTCCCCAGTCCTTTTTTCAAGTTAATAATGAGCAGGCTCGGGTTTTGTATGAAAAAGCCTTAGAATATGCTGGACTCTCAAGGAAGGAAACTGTAATTGATGCCTACTGCGGTATCGGTAGTATTGCTATTTATGTAGCAAGCCAAGCTAAGCGGGTAATCGGTATTGAAGTAGTTGAAGAAGCTATCAAAGATGCCAGGGAAAATGCTAAGCTAAATAAAATTAATAATACGGAATTTATCACTGGTAAGGCAGAACAATGGCTGCCCCAATGGGTTAAAGGAGGAGTCAGGGCCAACGTAATTATAGTTGATCCCCCTCGCAAAGGCTGTGCTCCTGAGACTTTAGAGGCTATTGTAAAGGTTAGCCCAAATAGGGTTGTCTATGTATCCTGTAATCCGGCTACATTGGCAAGGGATTTAAAATACCTAGTGGAAAACGGATATGAAGTGGAGAAAGTGCAGCCAATAGATCTTTTTCCACAGACGAGTCACGTGGAGACAGTAGTTTGCCTGCAAAGAAAACACATCCTGAAGCCCTGAGAAATCAGGGCTTTTCTTGTTTTAGGGATATGTTTCCGTGGACAGCGGGGGTGGTTCGGGCAACATATTTTAAATTCAAGTTCCAAATGAGTTTTGGACGAACTAAATACTCTATGAGTCTGTTTTGTTTTTCGTTGATATTATTCAGATAAATGAATATAATGGGTTTGTACAGTATGATATATGGAAAGGATCGTTATGGAGTATATTACATCAGTTGAAGCTGCAAAGAAATGGGGTATATCTGCTCGGCGAGTTGCTATTCTATGTGCTCAAGATAGAATCTTAGGAATAGCCAAAAAAGGGAAAACATGGCTAATTCCTAAGGATGCCGAAAAACCTGTAGATGGTAGGTTGAAAAGTTGCAATATT